>PFUG01000288.1 GCA_002789955.1 Deltaproteobacteria bacterium CG_4_9_14_3_um_filter_63_12
AAAATCTCGACCCGGCCAACGAAACTCCGACCGATTCGACTGAGAGCCCCGCCGAGGTTCCCACCGACACCCTCGCCCCTCCGGCCGACCTCGCCCCGAAGCCCGCCGACGCCGACGCCGACGCCACCCAGCTCGCCGACGACTCCACCGGCGCACCAGAGCCGAAGGTCATCGAGCTCTCGTCCCCACGTCTGATCCCCATCGACCTCGCCACCAAGAAGCAAGGCGACTACGAGGAAAAAGACGAAACCGGCCAGCGCTTCCGCTTCGGCTCCTACGGCCGAGTGCAGCCCGCCATGGACCTGCGCGGTGGCGCGGGCAAGCAGACTCGCATCGTCTACCCCTCGCCGCGCGTCGACGAGGCGAGCTACGCCGAGCTCGAGCTCGGCTACCGCGCCTTCCAGAGCGAGAAGGTCGAGGTCGACACCGTCCTCACCTTGGGCCTCGACGACACCCTCTTCCACTACAATGGCGAGTTCGACTCGGCGATCGCCGTGCGCAACCTCTACGGCGAAGCGCGCAACTTCTTCTTCGACGGCTCCTTCGTCTGGGCCGGCAGCCGCATGTTGCGCGGCGACGACGTCTACCTGATGGACTTCTGGCCGCTGGACAACCTCAACACCTACGGCGCCGGCCTGGGTTGGCGTGGCGATACCACGCGCGTCGGCTGGCACGCCGGCGTGAACCGCCTGAACAACGCCTACCAGTACCAAGTCATCGACGTGATTCCCGAGCGCTTCGTGGGTGAGCAAGAGGTGGTCTTCCTCGACCGACAAAAATTCATCACCAGTCTGCAAGCCGAGCAGCAGTTTGGCGGGCGCGACGGCGCCGTGGGCTTCAAGGTCAAGGCCTACGGCGAGGTGCACGCCTTGCCCGAAGGGACGATACGCCTCGAGCAGCCACGCCTCGACGAGACCTTGCCCGACGACTCGGGCTGGAAGGCGGGCCTCGAATTTGGGGTCTGGAACTTCCTGCCGCGCTCGTTTGCCAACCTCTTCCTGAGCTACAGCCGCGGGCTCGCCGCGTACGGCGTGCACGCGGTGCCCTTCGGGGTCGACCAGACCAAGCGGGCTGCGGACGCCAGTCAGCTCATGTTGGCGCTGAGCGCCAACGTCGAGTTGCCTGTCGTGGGCTTCATGGTTGGGGGGTTCATGCGCACCTTCACCGATGCGGACCGCATCGAGAAGGATTTCGACGACGGCTGGGACACCGCTTGGAGCCTGCGGGCCATGGCGCGCGTCGGCGACTATTTCACGCCGGGCGTCGAGCTGAGCCAACAGTTCCGTCGGCCCAACGGCCTCAACCCAGCGACGGGCAAGCAGGAGCTGGCGACGGTGACCAAGCTCTCGGTGTTGCCGGCGTTGACCTTCGGCGAGGGAATGTACGCGCGGCCGCAGATTCGCTTGAACTACACCGTCAGCTTGGTGAACGAGCCCGCTCGGATGCTGTTCCCCGTGGACGACCCGCGGCGAGGGGCCGAGGTGGAGCATTTTCTGGGTGTGGGGTTGGAGTGGTGGTTCAACTCGTCGAGCTATGGGGAGTAGTTGGAATATTCGCTACTTGGCGATCGCCTCATCGACGTTGCTCCTATATTGCTCCTGGTCCTGGAGTTCATCGAGGCGGTTGATCGCCTCGTCTTGCTCAGGAGCTAGGTGGGCGTACCGCTCGGTCATCTTCAGTGAGCTGTGGCCCATCCATTTTTGAAGGAGTCGAGGGTGGACGTTGGCCATGGTGCTGTGGGCACCGAACGTGTGCCTGAAGGCGTGCCAACCATATTCTCGTATGCCCGCCTTCCGACATAGGAAATGGAGTGTTTGATACATCTCCGCGTCTGTCAGCAGTCCGCCTTCACTGTTCGGGAATACGAACTTCGACCGCATGAAAGACACAGCTTTCTGCTCTTTGAGGGCCCTGACAGCCTCCGCCGAGAGGGGCACATAGCGCTTCTGCTTGCCCTTTGTCACTGTCTTTAGGCGGTCTCGCCAGGCGTTGTGCTGAACGAGTATCTGCTGGGTTACAAAGTCGACAGATGCCCAGTGGAGGGACCGCAGCTCCCCACGTCTCAGTCCTGTGCGTGCGTCAAGCAGCATCATTCGCCGCCAAACTTCGTCATCCGCCGAAAGCAGTGCTTGAAGCTGCAAAGGCCGCAGCCACTCGATCGGCTTCTCTTCTTCGTCAAGTTTCTTTACCGAGGGGAATGAACTGCTCTTCTTCAGGTACTCTGCATAGGAGAGCATTGCCATTGCGGTCTCAAGTACACGATTCACAGTGTTGTTCTGGAGCCCTTTGCTTTTCACCTCATGCTTCAATTCCTCAAGGTGTTCGGTGTTCACTCCGACCAGAGGAAGTGTCCCGATGATCGGGAGAATATGATTACGCAAGTGGCCTTCCCTTCCAGAGGCTGTGGATTCCGCTTTCTCGACCTCGCAGTATTTGATGAAGCGCTTCGAGAACTCGCGAACGGTCTCCGCTTCTTCACTCTCTTGCTTCTCACGGACTCGGCGCTGGTCAGCCTTCGTGAACTCTCCGCTCAGTATGCTCTGCTCGACCCTCCTTTCGTGCCGTTTAGCTTCGGCTTCGGTTTGAAACCACAACCGTCGTCGATACTCCTTTCGATCGTTGTTCGGGTCATGGCGTTTGACGTGAACTTCGAACTGCATTCCGCGTCCCTTCTCCTTCTTGAGAAATGTCACCGACATCGGTTCCTCCGTGAAGACTCGATGTTGGCCTCGGCCCTGAAGTTGCTGGAGGCCATCCAGGAAAGCAACTCTTTCCGATTGAACCGATAGGCGCGACCGACTTTGAACCAACAACGACATGGAATTTGACCTGTTTCGATCATTCGGTAGAGAGTCCAGCGTGAGGTACGAAGCTCTTCGGCGGCCTCAAGCGCTTTGAGAATCGTGGATTCTGCGTCAATGGTTGATTGATCCCGTTGACCTATGAGTCGACAGAGTGCCTCGAACTCATCCACAGAAAGGTCGGGGCCCAGCCGTGAAATGAGCCGCATGACGATGCTAGCGTCACAGGGGTCATCCAGGCTCTTGAGGCTGTGCGCAATCCGCCGCACTGCCCCCTGGGCTGGGTCTTCCTTCTCAAAGGAAGAATCTCTTTTCTGATTTCTGACCATGGCCACAACAATCCATCCCACTCTCCGAGCGGGTGCATGAATAGTAGTGGCCTGGTCCACGCGACTGACCAGCTGTTCTGGTGGTCGTGGCTCGTCATGAGGACGAGCTGCCCCTTAGCGAGGGGCTTTTTTTGGCATTTGCCGAAATCTCTCTCTGTGAATTCAAGCAACGGGAGGGGCGTTGGCCCTCGATCCAAGAAGCTCCACCCTTCACTACGCCTCGTGTCGGGGCGGGTCAACAACTTTCTACAG
>PFUG01000024.1:0-3033 GCA_002789955.1 Deltaproteobacteria bacterium CG_4_9_14_3_um_filter_63_12
GAGCCAGCCTGGCTGGACCTCGACGGGGAGTCGCCCGGGCGGCTGCCGGCTCGGTTCGACGTGATTCCGGGCGCGCTGACGCTGCTCAATCCGTTGTCGTTTGTCGTGAACTGAGGGCTTCGAGCGACGTGGGTTCTGGTGAGCTGTGGGGCGCCGGGGCATCGACGGGGGCTCTGCGAGCTCAAGACTTCATCACCAAGGAGCGACGCACTCTTGCGGTCGAAGCCACAAAGAGCCGAGGCGTCGGCCCCTCGGGGGCCGAACAATCCCCAGCCCAAGGCGGAGCCTTGGACAACCTGGGCGAGGGCACGCGAGGGCACGCAGCCTATTGACCGTCGCAGTAGTCTTTGTTACCGTCGGGGCTTGAAATCCAACGAGAATGTCAGGCGACGACCGGAGAGTTGTGCATGCCCACGAACCCGCAAAGTCAAAGTTCTTTTTACTACGTTCGTCAATCCGAATCGATGGTTCGTCGCCGACGGCGACTGAGCGGCTAATGGGGCCACTCGTTACGTTCGAAAGTGCTTAACTTTATTATCGATTCAGCAATTCCCACTAAGTGCCGAAAATCGGCCGCACCCGACTGGAATTGGCCTTGACTACAACTTGATCCAAGTTGTTGATCTGGGCACAACCAGCAACGCGTTATTAGAAGCAAGATGCATGGAGCAACCCGGCAACATAGCGCATTCGTTTGTGCTCAAGGTCAACTCCAAGGTCCTCAACTTTTCGGTGGGTAGTGTTGGACCAGATGAACTTGATCTCGTTGATGTACTGACTCACGAATTTGGACATGCTCTCGCACTCGCACACCCGTCTGAAATGTGGGAAACTGGCTTTCATGTCGAGGCCGCGATGAGGGTCACCAACAGTCCCGGTCGTGACAGTTTAGGGACTACTCGTCGGCGTGATCTGTGGCAATGGGATCTTGAAGTCTGAATGACCCAGTGAACGGACCGGGTTTGCGAAGGCTGTCGGGCAAATATCGCTACCAGTATTTCAGTGGCGTGTTTGGCTCCGAGAGCACTCTGATGAGTGGAGACGTCTCTCAGGTCAGCGCTGGTTTGTCCAGTACGAACCCGATGGGAAACACAAAGTATACTACCGCCGCTCGAACGACGACTTTTCGTCCAGCTATCTAAGTTCTCTACAGCACTGCAACTCCATGACCGGCTTTCTTACGTGTTCCAGCGCGAGCTATGTCTACAGCGGGAAGGGGATCGCAGTAGCATGGGACGACTACAACCAGAGAACCGTAAATGTATGGGTTAATCAGAATCGGTTGGATAACAGTGACGATCGTGAGCTGATGGTCCGGACGGGTTTGGCGTACGCTCCAGTGTGACACCTGGTCTCGCTTGCAAGGACAACGCTGCAGCTGGTGGATATGATTGCGTGGTAGCGTATGTCGACACTTCGAATAGCTACAACCAAGTCTCCGTTCGTCGTTTCATCAACTTCCAATCGGGGAATCGATACTACGCTCTGTCCGGCTCCACAAGCCTGGTCTCCAATGCGTACACCTCGGAAAGAATCGCGCTGTGGTATGCCAACGGCAAGTTTTGGCTTGCTTTGCGGGGGTCCTCTCCTGGACAGAGTATCGCTGTCTATTCATCACCCGATAGCCTAACCTGGACCGCCGAGAGCTACAACGTAGGGACATCTCCCATAGGCCCCTCTGCGGTCGGTTACTACACTGGCAGCATCAACATACTAGTATACGCAAACTGACAATTACGACCGTCTTGAGTCAACGCGACCAGGAGAAAGCGATGCGGTGTCTCGATATTGTAGCCCTGATCATAGTGCCGGCATTGCTCTCATTCGCATGCCAAACCCCTAAACCTCAGGAGTCGCTGTCCGACGCTGAAGGCGAGATCGTGTTGGGCCCGTCGAAAGGCGAACTCCCTGGTCTTGTGAATCTGGGGGGGGGGGGATGCTTGTACCAACGATCCTCTTGCTCCCTGCGAGTGGGCCCTGTCCCACGACGCCGTGTTTGTCGGAAGGGTTACCGACATCAGACTGAGCTTTGAGCCCATGGTGATCAAAGATGGAAAGACTTGGGTCGTCACAACGGATAGCTCCAGATGTTCGAGCATCGACGGAGTGCTAGAGGTCGACATGGAGGTCGCCCGTTCCTTTGGGACCCTGTTGGAGGAGAAGGTGACTGTGCTCATCGGCCCGTCGGATTATCAAGCGTGGGAACCAATCCCAGAGATTAGCGAAGAAGGAGAAGTCACGTGGACGAATCGGGGCTTCGACCCCACAAAGACCGACGGATTCTACATAGGACAGACATTGGGGTTCCCAATTACGTTTTTGCAAGATGCCGCCCCGGCGGTGTCATCCCTTGAAGATCCCCCATTCACCGTCATCGCAGGTCCCAAAGGTGAGCTTCTGCTCAGCATCCCAAATGGGGACCCTGTTTGTGGTCAACGGCCTGTGGCTCTTGAAGGACTCACGCTTGACCAATTCTTCGCAGAGCTGGAGTCGTGCACTCTCCCAAACGCGGCGGCAGAGGAGCGGGCTCGTATGTGGGGCTTTCAGGAGCCACACGTCTTAGAATATTCAGCGCATTGTCTTCCATACTACAAACCAGACCCCCCGCCCTGTGCCGTCGACTCTGACTGTGCCGCTGGCGAGGTCTGCCACACCCCACTTGGGATTTGTGCCCCACTGCCATTCCCATAAGGGCTCGTACAGGATAAGAGCTTCCGAGGCATAGGCGCCAGAATAGGTTCTAGGCTTCGGATGATCTCTTGCCAGGCTCACCACAGAGAACACGGCGCGGAGGTTGCTGGGGCGACTCATTTAGATTTCGTGTTGATTTCGTCTGCACTCCTCATCGCTCGCTCTCTGTGCTCTCTGTGGTGAGCATGTCGCTCACACGACTCGCAACCCTCTGATGTTAAGCGCTTAACCATTACCATTCCTGGCTGAACTTCCTCCCTTACTCAATCGCCTCTATTCTTGCGCCAAGGGAGAGGGTGAGAGGCGCCGCCCCCACTAGCCCTCAGCATCTTCGTCTGCGCT
>PFUG01000024.1:3125-15661 GCA_002789955.1 Deltaproteobacteria bacterium CG_4_9_14_3_um_filter_63_12
GGTAGCGGTAGCTCATCTCTGCGCCCATGGGCACCAACAACGACACCGAGATCCGGCGACAACGACTCTTCAGCTTCGAGAGCCGCTCCATCAGCGCGTTGAGGGCCTTGCGGGCGGCGTCATTGAGCAGGCGGTCTTCGGGGACGAGACTCTCGAGACCCTCGAGGGTCCGCGTCTTGCCCACCAGATCTTCGATCTCCTCTTCGATCATGACGCGGTTGGCGTCGATGCGCCAAAGCTGGAACCGATGCCCGGCGCCCATGAAGTTGAAGAGGACCGAGACGCACATCACCACGTAGACCCAGTTTCCCACGGGCATGATGTCGACCAGCCAAGGGAAATACCGGTCGACGAAGCCAGCGCCGCCCTCGGTGAAGAAGAGCTGCGCGCTCGCGTCGACGGGCAGCCCGGTGGAGTTGGAGCGATCGCGGTTCTCGGCCACGAAGTCGGGGTAGGCGCTGGCCAGCAGCCGCAACATGGCGCTGGTGCCCGAGCGCGAGGCGCAGCCGTTGCTCAGGATGAGGGTGCCGATGCGCAGCACTTTCTTGTCCTCCGCCGGGTTGAGCCCCACAGGATCGTACTGGCCGGCGCCGATTCGGCCCGTGCGGGCGTAGGGCAGCTGCCGAGCGATGACGTCTAGGTGTTCGAACGAGACGATGCTCATGCCGCGCTCGCGAATGGCGCGCCGGATGAACGCGGCGTCCTCGTCGATGACGAACAAGGCCAGGTCGAGGACACCGCTCTCGAGCAGGGCGAGCTGCTCTTCGAAGCCGTGGGTCTCGAGGCGCAGGCCGAGAGAGGCGAAGTCCTCGTTCTCGAGGATCTCTCGGGCGACGACCTCCGTGCCGCTGCCGACGGGCCCAACGCCGATCGTCATCTTCGCCAGGTCGGCGAAGCGGTGAATCTCACGCTCGCCCTTGCTCAGGAAAAACAGCGACTCGGCCTTGCTCAAACGGCCCAGCAGCTTGAGCTCCGCCGCGTCGGGCCACTTCAGGCCGTCTTGCACCATGGCGAAGTGGGCGTCGCAGCCGTCGATGGCGGCCACCAGCTTCTCGAGGTTCTCGGCCGAGCCGTGACTCGAGCGATTCTCGAGTTTGCCGCCTTGTTCCTCGGCCTTCGACGCCAGCCGGTCGACTTCGGCGTAGTAGTGGCCCTCTTTCGCGCCGGACAACATCACGCCGTCGAGGTGCGACAGGTCGCCCTCGAGGTCGATGAGCATGAAGCCCAAGACGATCAGCCCGACGAAGGCGGCGAGCAGCGCGATTTGGACCCAGAGGTTGGCGGTGAAGCGCCGCGACGCTCGGATGAGGATGTCGCCGCGTTCTGGCTGTTCGGTGGTCATCTGGCCTCTATTCGAAGTTGCTGCGCGCCTCCTGCGGGCAACCCTTCGGGTTTGCACGACTCTCCGCCATCCCTGGCTGCGAGTTCTAACGGTTCATCGTATCAGCGAGCTCTGTGCTCACCACAGAGAGCACAGAGAGCACAGAGAGCGAGCCATGAAAGTTGGATGTGACTGGGCTTTCAGACGGATGGAAACGAAATTCAAGTACGTCGCGCCAGCTCCGCTCTGTGTTCTCTGTGTTCTCTGTGGTGACCCTTGGCTTCAAGAAATCATCCGAAGCTTAGAACCTATTCTGGCGCCAATGAGCATCGGCTCCCTCCCCATCCGGCCGTCTTTCGACGGAATCACGGCACCTTCGCCTCGCGCTCGCCCTTCACACAGCGAAACCCGATGTGATCGCCGCGGTGACAGGCCGCGCCTCCCTCACTCTTCAGCATTTCGGCGACGCCGGCTTGCATCCAAAACTCGCCGCTCGCCGCCGAGCCGCCCATGGGCATGAAGCCGTCCGAGCAGGCTTTCAGGGCGCCGGGCTGGCAGGTCACCCACTCGGCCGCTCCACCGGACAAATCGTAAAGGCCTTCGGGCGTATGATTCCAGGGCAGCTCGGCCACGAGCGTCTGCTTCGACAGCTCCTCGAGGCGCGCGCCGCTCATCTCTCCCGAGAACCCGAAGCGACGGCCTTCGACCCCTCGCATCAAGAACTCGAACTCCTGGTCGGTCGGCAACCGCATCCCCAGGGCTTCACAGAAGGCGGCCGCCTCGTTGGCGCCGAGGGCGGTGACGGGCTGGCGGTCGTCCTGGGGGGGCGGTAGGGGACTCGGACAGAGGGCGTCAATGGAGAGAGGAACCCCTGTCGCACGCCAATCTCCCCAGCTGACCTCGGTCGACAGCACGTTCAGGGCGGGGAGCTCGAGTACGGTTTGCGGTCTCAAGGTGTCGCCGTAGGTCATCTCCGGGGCGAGCTTGGGGTAGGTCAGCTTGGCGATCTCGAGCTGCCGCTCGTCCCAGCCGAGCGTGACGGTGCCGCCCTCGACGCGAGTCGTCGCCAAGCGCACGGTGGGCAGGTCGGGGCGCTCGGCGTGATATGGGATGGTCCACTTGTCGTCGGCGAAGAGCCCGTGTACGGCGAAGGCCACGTGGTCGTCGGGCCGTCGTTCGAGGCGCCAGAGCAGGATGTCGGCGCTCAGATCGCCGGTCTTCAGGTCGAAATCGAGGCCACCGCTGGTCCCGACCAGATCGACGCTGCCGCCGCTGGCGAGGGTTTGCTGCACGCGGCCGATGTTCTGCGGGCCGACCTCCATCTTGTCTCCGACCGTCAGACGCTCGAGCTGCGCGGCGATGGCCGAGCCTGTCAGGGGGAGCGCTGTGGGTACAGCGCCGAGGCTGTAGAGCAGCAGGTAGGCGGCGTCGTAGGCGCTGCCCATCTTGCTGACGGAGTCGATGGGGCCGAAGAGCGCGGCGTGGCGCAGGGCGAAGCGGTCGAAGATGGCGCCGTTCTGGTCGTTGGGGCCGACCACCTCGAGGCGACTGGTGAGGTCGGGCCGGGAGTCGACTAGGGCCAAGACCTCGGGCCGCCGACCGGACTCGGAGAGCAGGTAGCGGGGAGGCGCGTAGCCCTTGGCCGCCACGGCGATCTCGTAGGCGTTGATCAGGTCCGCCACCTCGCTCGTTCCGAAAACCAAGACCAGCTCGGTGTCCTCTGCGACCTTGTCGGCAACCACCTCGGCCATGGCCACGTTGGTGGATGGGTAGGTTGTGGCGTCGACCTGCATGCCCGCGACGTCGACGAGCGAGGAGGTCACGACGTCGAGGAGGCCTGTGCCGTAGGCTCCCTCTTGGGCGAAGACGACGACGCGGTGGACGTTGCGCTCGGCGATGAGCCGAACGAGCGCGGTGCTCTGGAGCACGTCGCTGGGGATGGTCCGCCAGGCCAAGTTGTCGTCGTTGAGGGTGGTGATGGCGGGGCTGGACGCCGAGCTCGAGAGGGTCAGCATCCCGGCGGCACGCGTGACCGAGCTGACCACTTGGATGAAGGCGCCGCTGTGCATGGGACCGAGCACGGCTTTGATCCCCAGACCCTGCAGGTGTTTGGCAATTTGCACACTGCGCTCCTCCTCGCCGAGGTCGTCGCAGCCCAGGTAGGCGAGCTTTCTGCCGTCCGGCAGGCCGCCAGCGGCGTTGAACTCTTTGACGGCGAGGCGCATGGACTGCTCGCGAGAGAGGTAGCCGCTGCGGGTGATGGGACCGATGGAGGCGATCACCACGGTGTCGTCTTGTCCTAGGGGGCCTTCGACTCGGCTGCACGCGTCGTTGATGGGGGCACGACATTCTCCGGTGACGCAGAGCCCGTTGTCGGGGCACTCGCTGTTCTTTGCGCAGGCAGGGGTGGTGATCTGAGCCGGGGGTGTGGGCGCCTCTTCGGTTTTCTTGCGGGTAAGAAACAAGGCGAGGCCGGCGCCCGCGACGAGCAACACGATGACGATGGCGAGCCAAGGAAACGAGCGGTTCGGCTGGGGTGCTGGCGCGGCGGACCCAGCGGCCGCGGGGGCGGGCTCTTGCTCCGCATGGCTCGGGAGCTCGGGGACGCTGTCGCGGGTGCTGAGCCACTTGCGCAGGTCGACCAGGGCCTCTTCGGCGCTCTTGTAGCGGACGCTCAGAGGCTTCGCGACGGCCCGGCGCAAGATGGCGAGGAGCTGGGGATCGTCGATGTTTTCGGGGAGCTCGATGGGATTGCGGTCGGCCTGTCGCAGGGCGACCTCGAAGGTGTTCGCGCCGACCACCGCTCGGCGCCCCGAGAGCAGCTCGATGAAGACCAGGCCCCAGGTGTAGAGGTCGGTCTGCGGCGTCAGCTCGAGGCGCTTGAGCTGCTCGGGGGCCATGAACGCTGGGGTGCCGCGGATCTCGGTGCTGGCGGTCAGGCTGACGTAGTCGTCGCCGCGCATGTCCTTGAGAATGCCGGCGATGCCGAAGTCCAAGACCATGGCGTTGCGCCGAAAGCCGGCCTCGATGAGCATGATGTTCTGCGGCTTGAGGTCGCGGTGGATGACGCCCTTGGCGTGGGCGCAGCTCAAGGCGTCGAGGACCTGAAACATGATGTCGCCGGCCTCGTGCGGGTCGAGGGCGCCTTCCTTTTGGGTGACCTCGAAGAGCGTCTTGCCGTCGATGAACTCGAGCACGATGTAGGAGCGCTCGTCGAAGAGGCCGCTGTCGATGAGGCGCACGACGTTGGGGTGCTTGAGCTGCGCGATGAGGTTCATCTCGCGCTCGAGGCGTTTGGCCTCGAGCTTGGCTTCCTCGCTTGAGAGCTTGTCGCCGAGCAAGAACTTCACGGCGACCGGCTGTCCGGTAGAGAGCTGTTTGGCGCGGTAGACCACGCCGAATCCGCCCTCTCCAATCAACTCTTCGAGCTCGTAGCGGTCGTCGACCCGTGTGCCCGGACGAAGTTCACTCATGCAGAGACAATCCTGCGGGGGACCACACGTTCACCGTGGGTTCAGAAGCCAAGGACTCGAACGAGAGCGCCGAGAGTGCAGTCTTTCCCCAGAAAAATCAACATCTCCACCCACAACAGGCTCTGAGGCCTGAGGCCTGACGTCTGAGGCCTGAGGCCTGACGTCTGAGCCTGAGGTATGAGGTCTGAGGTCTGAGCAAATCCGCAGGCCAGGGGTTGAAACCCCGGCTAAGTTCGCAGGCCCGCAGGACGGGCCGATCTCGGCGATTGGGCGGTCGCGTTAGGACGGGTCTGACGGGTCCGGCTTCGGGCGCCGCGCGGTCAGGTTTCTGCGACGAGTGTGGGCAGACTGCAGGGGACGCAGCAGGTCGGGGTGGTGACGGAAGACGTAGCTCGCCACTTTGTGGATGCGCTTCTCCTACGGGAAAATGCGCGGCCGCTCGTTCAGCCCGAACGTCCAGGGCATCGAGGCGAAGACCATCGCGCGGCTCGAGAAGCACGCGCCACGGCTCGCCAAGGTCAAGGTCTATTCGGGCGACTACGAGCCTGTCGTCCGCA
Source organism: Deltaproteobacteria bacterium CG_4_9_14_3_um_filter_63_12 (assembly GCA_002789955.1). Lineage (GTDB taxonomy): Bacteria > Myxococcota_A > Bradymonadia > UBA4248 > UM-FILTER-63-12 > UM-FILTER-63-12. Next base: position 8,477 of record PFUG01000024.1, read on the forward strand.
AGCACGACGGCGCGGACACCGCCTTCTTCCTCGATCCGCCATACCCGGGTCTCCTCATCTTTTGGATGACGCCCAGTGTCTGAGGTGGCTGCCATGCCCCTTCAGCTCTGTCTTCTCCGCTTCCTTTGCTCGCTCGGAGACGCCCGGAGAATCTCGAATTCGTTGGCGAATCCCAGAGTCCAACACAAACGCAAAGCCAGGTAGAGGGGCAGAGGACAACACGGAGAATGGCTTGGCGTTTCCTCATCTTTTGGATGACGCGCAGTGTCTGAGGTGGCTGCCATGCCCCTTCAGCCATTATGTTACCTCCTGGTGACGCCGCCCAATGCAACAGGTCAGGGGCATGGCGCAAAACACTATCCAAGAGATCAGTTTATTTACTGACGCCGTCTATGGGGCTGCTGCGAGTCCGTTATCACGACCTCGCCCTGAGGTTCGACAACGGATTCCCTTGGCTCTTGCGGCGCTGCGTAATTGTGCTCAAACATACTGGGACGACTGGGGGTCGACCGAACAGGAGGTGTGATGAGAATTGCCTGGGTCATACTGGTGTTGACAGCCTCGTTATGGGGTTGCAACAAAGAAACCTCAGCTCGAGACTCGCAGAAGGACAAGCAAGAAACCAGGCAAGCGAGCCATTCGGAAGAGGCGACTCCAAAGCCCTCGAAGGAAGGCGTCGACGCCAAAGCCGAGACCGCTCCTGCCGCCGGTCCAACTGCTGAAGCGGCCTCGCGCAAAACAGAGCCGAGGCCACAACCCAAAGGCAGGTTTCATGACATCCCCTTCAACCCCCAGAAGGCGATGTTGGTGGGAGTGGATTCTGAGACCGAAAATTTGATGTTTTACGATGTGTGGGAGGCTGACCGCTGCCGAGAACCCTACATCGGCGATGTCAAGTATCAGTTCGGCGCCATCGCTAAGAAACCCCTTCTGTTCGAGGAAGGCAAAACCCTCGTGAAGGACGACGTGTCGCCCTATTGGGGGATGGCTGACCTCGCCTATCCGTCGGAGTACGAGATGTCCGTCGTGGTGGACAAAATCGACCTGGAACAAGGGGTGGCGACGGGTCACATCGACTTCAAGGCCGAGAACACGACCTTCTCGGGTCCGTTTTCCGCCGATTACTGTCCGACTCGTCAGAAGGATCGAGCGACCGCGGACCCCATCGCCGGCATGGCGTGGTCGATGACGCCGGTAGAACCGACGAGCATCGCCGACACCCCCGCAGAAGCGGTCCTCTTCGGCGCTCCCTTCGCCGTGGCGCACGCGAACCTGCGCAAGTCCTATGGGTCCCGGGAGCTCAACGTGTTTGGGGCCATGCCCCAGAATCCCTGTGTGGGACGGCCCGGAGGATGGTCGAGGGACAATGGGACCGAGTGGAAACGGGAGGGCTCAGAGGTCGATGTCTTTAGTATTCTTTTCAGAAACGAAGCCCTCCAGCCCACCGCAGGACTGGCGGGCAGCTATCTCGAAGGGCGAGACACCCCCTACGCCGGCGGCGACTATGCTTCGCAGGCCTGTCTGGTAGAGGCGGACGGCGTGCGCTCTGGCTGTTATGTCCAGTACCAGAACATGTCCTTCGTGCTCGACGAGGTCGATGGGGCGGCGAAGACCTTCAAAGCCCGAGTGTATCTGGCCTTTGACGACAGCGGGAAGTCGTTTCTCGTGGGGGCCGTCAAGGGGGTGCTCTGCGAGTAGAGCAATCATTGCCGATGGTCCTGTGCCCTCGGGGTCGTAGCGCCCCTGAGACCCTCATATCGGGCCCGCGTCAGTGAGCGGGCAAAGGATTAGCTCTCGTAGACAATGAGCCGATTGTGCTCCCCAGCGACCGCGAGCCAGCTGCCGTCTGCAGAGAAGCAATAGGCAACGATGCCCTCTAGCTCATCCGCGCCTACGATGCGTCTGGCGCCGCCATCTTTGAGAGATATCAACAAGAGCGCCTTGTCATCAATCAAACCAGACTCCTCGTCTGTCTTCTGAGCGCAGAGCGCGATGTGCTCCCCTTTGGGATGCAGCGCGAAGCTCCAGAGCCTGTAGCCCTCTGGCGTCTTGAGTTTGCTGACTGTATTGCCCTCTAGTCGCCAACGAATCAGCTGCCCGGCGTACTCTTCGACGATCGGCGAACCGCCTCCGATCATGCGTATGTTGACCAAGAGCTCTTTGCCTCCTTCAAGGAGCGCAACGTCCTTTGTGTCATGCAGCATCGCGATCGGCTTCGGCGAGGGCCTCGAGATGCTCTCGTCGCGGAGGTCGTAGACAAAGACGCCAAAAGAGTCTCCCCAAGCGGTGACCGCGAGCCGCTGTCCATCGGGGAAGAAGCGCATTGAATGGATAATACGCGGTCGTGAGTACTCCCCCTTAGAGAAATACTCCGTCGAGCGTTTAACAGTGGTGTTGCTCGCGAGCTCCCAGATGGCGAGCTCAGATTGGTGGTGCTTTGTCTCGGCGGCTGCTGCGAGCGTTGTACTGTCAGGAGACCAGGCCAGCGCAGAGATTGGCTCTTTGTTGGAGAGCTTTAGCTTGCCAGCAGGCTTCAAGCTCGGCAGGGAGAGCAGCGTCACGGTCTTGCCTCCGAAGGCTAAGAAGCACCCATCCGGAGAGAAGGCGCAGCACTGTGCGTCTGCCTCGAGCTGCTTGATTGGCTTGAAACCTTCTGCGCCTTTGTGCTCCAGGACCGCTAGGCCGGGATAGCGGCCTGCTTTGGCCAGGTAGCGCTTGTCTGGCGAGATGGCCAAGCACTTTACCTCGCCATGGTCGAGGTGGTGCTTGGCTAGGTAGTGGATGGACACAGAGGACCTCACGGGCTGCTCAACACTCTGAAGTGGCTGTTCTAGATATCCGCGGCAATCCGATCGAAGAGCCCCAGCAATTCGTCGAACAGGATGTCGTTGCCGCGGCGCGGGTAGCTCTCGAGGTTGTTTCGGAACGTCTCGAGCTGGTTCAAGAAGGCCCGCACTGTGAACTCGTCGAGCTCCTCGTCGTGCAGGCCGAAGCCTAGGTAATCCAGGTAGCGCGCGTTCATCACCTGTTCGAACTGGCCGCGCACGGGTGTGGCGAGCATCGGCTTGTGAAGGTGAAGGGCTTCACCGATGAGCGTGAACCCCGCAGACGCAATGACCCCTCGACAGGACGCCAGGTCTGCGACGAAGCCGTCCTCGGAGAACGGGCAGAAGGTGAGGTTGCCTTCGGTTTGCTCCTCGGTGAGGTCGCGACGCAGGCCGTAGATGCGGAACGGGATGTCCCCGAACTGTTTGAGCACCTCGGGCAGATCGGCGAATGTCATGCTGGTCTGGTAGACGAGCACATGGTCTTCGACGCTGATTGGGGCGTCGAGAACCTGTTGGCGGAGTATGGGTGGAACGACGGTGGTGCGGTGCTTTCGGGGCTCAGCGTCGAAGAACGACGTGACGAGGTAATGGTAGGCGCTGGGGATCTTCGCTTTGATGACGCTCTTGGCGAGTCGCCATTCCGACTTTCGACCGCGCAAAATCTCGGGCGGATGCCACAGTCGTCGGACGGCCTGGATGTTGTCGACGCTGAGCACCGGCAAGTTATGGAGATTGCCGAAGAGCGCGGACCAGGTCTCGAAGTCGGTGATCACGATGTCGGGCGCAAACTCCTCGGTCATCGCCATGTACTGGCGGACGTTTTCGGGCCAGCCCGACGCCGCTCCCTTCAGCATGTCGACGGCGGTCCCCACCACGTCGACCTTGTTGTCGGCCATGGTGATGGCCATGCCCCAGATCTGCGTCACGTCGGCGAAACGCGGCTCGAGGAATTCGTGGGCGCGCCCCGACGCGACGATCTGGATCTCGTGGCCCCATTCGATGAGCTTGGGCAGCACGACGCTGCTACGGATCGCGTGTCCCATACCATCGCCGACGACGCCGTACAGAATCTTCAAGGTGTCTCCTGGCTCGCTGAGCGGGTGCAATTGTGTCGAGGAAGACCTGGTCATACCTCAGGAGAGCTCACGGTGCCACGGGCGCGGCGCGGTGCAATTGGGGGCGGTCAGCCAAAGTACTCGTCGAGGTCCCCATCCGGGTCGGCCGCTGTATCCCACGTTGTTCCTGGCTGAAACGAATCGGCGTGCGCCTCGTTCGCCAGCGTCACCACGAGAGTGGCCTTGTAGCGCGGCGTGTCGTTGTTGGAGGTCCCGATCACCTTTAGGGCAGTGACCTCGACGTCCGCGACGATTTCGTCACCGTCGTCGAACCCCCAACCATTGACGGTGGCGTCAGCCGTAATCGCGTTGTCGTAGTTGTCGTACTCACAGAGCATCATCGCGACGGCCTTGCGCGCATCGTGTGCGTGTTCCTCGGGGATCGCCCCCTCCTCGACAAGACGCGAAAGCACGTCCTGATCGGGGTTGAACTCGACGACCTCGAGCGTCAAGCGGTCGGCTTCAACGTGGGTCAGGGTTACGGTTTGGTAGCTGCTCATGGGTTCCTTCTGTGGGTCTGTCGCGTTGCACCTCGTCCGCGGTTCGGGTCGGTTGTACGCTCATTGCTGGTTCGCACACAATTGGTGTCCATCCCAGGGCGACAGAGGAATCAAGCCTTGAACGAATCCGAAATAGACCCTCACAGTACAAACCACTGGTTGGCGCGTCGACAGACCCTGTTTGGGTCGCCTGAATAAACCCTCGGCGCCGTCGGGAGACCCTACTTGGGTCACCTGAGTAACCCCTCGGCGCCGTCGGGAGACCCTACCTTGGTTACTGAGTAAGCCCTCGGCGCCGTCGGGAGACCCTACTTGGGTCACCTGAGTAACCCCTCGGCGCCGTCGGTAGACCCAACTTTGGTTACTGAGTAAGCCCTTGGCGCCATCGGTAGACCCTACTTTGGTCACCTAAGTAACCCTTGGGCGTGGGTCCACTGGTTTGGGGGGCCACCAGAGTCAGCCGCTGTGACCCCAAAGTCGAGAAGCCGCGGTCGCCAGCCAGCACCAGCCCAGCAAAAAAGCAGAAAGCAAAAGGGGGTCCGGGGGACAAAGTCTCCCGGCGGGTCAGGGCAGAGCCCTGCCTCCCAAAGAAAAGAGCGACACGGTGCGCGTCGCCTATTCGCTACCAGGGTTCTGGGGTGATCACGGTCAACTTGTCAGCCAAAAAGGACACGGACGAGATCATCATCCGGTATCGTGTGGGTCAGGATGTCGTCCCTGTTGACGACGATGAGCCCGAACAGAGCTCCCAATCCTTACGCGCCACTGCTCCACAGACGCTATTGCGCTACACAGCTCGCACGGAGATCCGCGTGCGGCGTGCGTCCTCGCTCTCGACGAGGAAAGTCGGCCCAAAGAACCGCTCGATGACGGCGATGTTCGTCAGCGTGTGACGCGTCGGCGTGCCGGTCGTGAAGCTCCCGCCCTTGGCCAGCGCCATAGGAATCAACAGCTGGTCAGCCAGGTTGGGGCCGACGGCGACGTCGTTGCGCAGGTAAGAGCCCAGCCCGTCGGCGACGCCGCGCGCCACGGCCTCGGCCCGCTTCTTCTTCTCGCCGAAGCCCGTGAACATCTCGGTCAGGTGCTCGAACTCGGCGCGGGCTTGGATGACATTGCCGGGGCCGTCGGCGAGGACCGTGGAGATGTCGACCTCGTCGAGGTCGAAGGCGTGGCGCAAAACATTGAGCTCACGCTCGCCGATGTGCCGCGGCAGGTTCGCCACCAGGACCGAGGCCCGCAGCGAGCGCCGAGCTCCGCGGCTGTCGAGTTGCAGGGGGCGCAACGCCTGCGTGGGCTCGATTTCGACCTCGAGCTCGCCGCCGCCGTGCGGGTAGAAGCCGTGGGCCAACAACGTCAGCTTGGCGCTCACCCCCATGCGCTCGAGCAGCGGGAAGAAGACTTCTTGCAAGTAGTTGGCTGGCGGGGCGGCGGCGTTGTGAGTGCCACCCGAGAGAAAGAGATGCGAAGGGGAGGGCGCCAGCATCAGCGGCGGCAGGAGGGTCTGCAACAGCAGCGTCACGCTGCCCGCCGATTGGACGTCGAAGCGGTACTCGCCGCCCTTCACCGGGCCAGGAGTCAGCTCGATGCGCGTCGAGCCCAACGCGTCGCCAGCCACCTTGCCGCCGCTGATGGCCGCGGCGGCTTGGACGCAGGCGAGGTGCTGGCGGGCGAGCCCAGGGTTGGGTCGGTTGGCGCGAATGGACTCGACCACCACCGGTTGTCCCGTACACAAGGCCAGCGACAAGGAGCTGCGCAAGATCTGCCCGCCGCCCTCACCCTGGGATCCATCAACGACAATACAGTCCATGGGAACCGAGCCTCTCCGGAGCTTGCCTTCGTTTCGAATGCAGGTGTGCAGAGACTCTATCAGTCTTCGAGGATCTGGTCGATCTCGCTCGTAATCTCACCCATCGAGAGGCCGCCGATGTGCATGCTGTGGATGACCCCCTTGGGGTCGATGAAGACCATCTTCGGCACGGCGGAGACGCCGTAGGCCTTGGCGACGCTGCCGTTGTCCAAGAGGACGGGCACCTTGAAGCCCCCTGCACCCACGAAGCTCTCCACGTTGGCGCGTGCCCGATTGGACGAGGCCATCTCCGTGTTGATGGCAAACACCGCGACTTTGTCCGTATCCGCTGCTCTGTAGACCGCATCGATGATCGGGAACCCCGACCGGCAGGTCCCTCAAGAGGTGGACCAGAACTCCAGCAGCACGACCTTGCCCTCGAGCTTGGCGAGGCTCACCTCCTTGCCGAAAGCCGCACTGGCCTGCAGCAATGGCAGCGTAAAGCCAGGCGCCTCCTCGCCTTCCGCGACTCCGCCCAACCCACCGCTGGACACGACGTAGGCGATGTTCACTCCGATCAGCGCAACCACACCGGCGATCAGCAGGTAGGTCACCCAGTTGTTCTTCTTGTCATTCGGTCGAACCACGTCTCTCTCCTCTGGCGAAGATCCGTCGCCCTTGCTCTAACAACAGGTGGCCTCGGACGCAATCCAAATTCTCTTGCGCGGTGGGGTCGGTCGGCGGTGCGCAAGGCTTCGGGCGACGAGGCGGAGCCTTGGGCGACCCATGGCCGAACGCCCACAGCCTAGGAACGACCCGCAACCTCAAACAGCCGCACTCAAGAACCTAGGCATCGGCCCTGAAGGGGCCGCCTGGAGTTTGTACACATCTCGTCGATCTTCATCGTCGAGGTGTGAACCTATCGTTTCTTCTGGCGGTCGAGCGCGAATCACCCA
>PFUG01000314.1 GCA_002789955.1 Deltaproteobacteria bacterium CG_4_9_14_3_um_filter_63_12
CGCCTTTGGAGTGGGACGGAGGGGGTGCGCAAACGCCCGTCACGGGCGCGTTCGCTGGCGGACCGGTGCCAGCAGGGATGGTCACCGCTGCGGCCTTTCGCGCCAGCACGGGCAGCATCGAGACGCCGCTGCCCTTCCCCGAAGGCGACAGCACCATCCCGACGGGCCCCCACAATGGCTTCGTCTACAGTGGTGTGATGGGCGCCGTGCCCGCCGCTGAACCGAAGAAGTCGAAGGCGCCGCTGTTCATCGTCGTTGGGCTCTGTGGGGTCGCCGCCGCGGCTGGGGTGTTGTGGTTCGTGTTGGGTCGCGGCCCCGCCGACACCGCCTCGAGCCAAGGGGCTGCGGCGCCGCCGCCTGCCGAGATTGCGGTGGGTGGCGCAGAGCCGGTGGAGTCAGCGGCCGTGGGCGCGGCGAAGGTCGAACCCGAAGCCGAACCAGAGACCATGGAGTTTGTGGCCGACGAGCTGGAGATTCCTGCGCCGGAGCCGGTCATGTTCACGCTCCACTCCGCCCCAGAGGGAGCGGAGGTGTTCGACGGCGAGGCCCTGCTGGGCGCCACTCCGATGACGTTGGAGCTGCCTCGAGACCGTTTTGCCGCGGACGCAGAGCCGCTCGTCGTTCGAAAGAAAGGCTTTGAACCGGTCGAGGTGTCCATGACACCAACAGACGAGGAGGCCGTCGTGCACGACCTCAAGTTGGTGAAAGAGAAGAAAGCGTCTTCGTCGCACCACAAGCGACCAGACGACTCGGGCAAGGACAACAAGCCGCCTCCCATGGAAATCAAGACGACGCGTTAGGGCTCGCGCAGGAATAACTTCCGAGGCGCTGAGCGTCGAGACGCACCTCTGCCAAGGCGCGAGGATGAGGCGCAGCACCGCTACGTCGAGGACGAGCACTGCGTCAAAAAATGCAGCTCTGTGGACATCGAATTCGCGAGTCTCGCGCCTCTTGCAGTGGGCTTGTCTGCTGACGCACCATTGGCGGTGACCACCGTTTGATAAGGGCCAACCTCGTTTGGCCGCATAGGGAGACCATCAGCCCATGACCATTGCTGCCGATCGTCTTATGGGGTCCCGCGCTTTCGCGACGGGCACCCGGATGAGCCTCACCGTACTTGCGCTCCTGTTGGCCCTCTTCGCAGTAGGTTCGCCAAGAACCGTGCAGGCCCAACAATTCACCGATGTCGCCGATGAAGCGGACACCCACTTCCGGTTGGGCATCGCGGCCTACCGGGCGGGGGACTTCGAAAAGGCGCTGTCGCACTACTTCATGTCCAATCGCTTGGCGCCCAACCGCAACGTCCTCTTCAACATCGCGCGGTGCTACGAGGAGCTCGACCGCTTCGTCGAGGCCTACCGCTACTACGACACCTATGCGTCCGCCGAGGACACGACCGAGCAAGAGCTGGCCGAGGCGAACAAAGCGCTCGCCCGCGTGTCCCGCAGCGTGTCCCTGCTGCAAGTGACCTCCGAGCCGCCGGGCGCCACCTTGTACATCGACCGCAAGGAGCTGGGAGGCTACGGCACGACGCCACGTTCGCTGGCGTTGGCTCCCGGGACCTACAAGATCCTCCTCGAGCGGGAGGGCTACTTGCCCCAGGCCGCGGAGGGCGTGGTCACCAAAGTCGGAGAACAAACCGAGCTGAAGCTCACGCTGGAACGAATCCGCGGCGAGGTGGAGCTGCAAGGTGAGCCGGCAGGGGCGAGGGTGCGGATCGAGGACCCGGCGGGCGAGGTCAATGGAGTGCTTCCGGGGACGTTCGTCGTCACGCCTGGAGAGCATAAGGCCTTCATCGAGGCCGAGGGCTATATGACCGAAGAGCGTGTGGTGCGGGTCGAGGCCAACGCCCATGCGGTGGAGACGGTCTCCTTGGAGCGAGAGCGTGGGACGATCGTGGTGCAATCCGAAGAGAACGACGCGTTGATTACGGTCGATGGTCGTCCGGTGGGGTTCACACCAGCGGTCGTCGACGGCGTGACCAGCGGGCCCCACAAGCTCGCTGTGCAGGCCTCGGGATTTCGGCCGTTTGCGGCCTCCGTCGAGGTGCTGGCGAACCAGCGGGTGGTGGTCGAGGTCAACCTAGAGGTGGCGGACGAGGTGGCTGCGGCCTCACGTACCTCAGAGTCTCTTCAGGAGGCGCCCGCGTCGGTCACCCTCATCGGCAAGCGAGAGATCGAAGGCTTTGCGTACACTAATGTGGGCGACGCGCTGTTGGGCGTCCGTGGTCTCTTCCCCAACAGTGACCTCACGTACGACAGCTTCGGTTTTCGCGGAGTCAACCCGTTTGGACAGTACGGCAACCGCGTCCAGGTCCAGTTGGACGGACACATCCTCAACGACGACTGGGTCGGGGCCTCGTTCCTCGAGTACGACCTGCTCACCGACCTGCACATGGTCGAGCAGCTCGAGGTGGTGCGCGGTCCGGGGTCGGTGCTCTATGGGACGGGGGCGTTGTTTGGAGTCATCAACCTAGTGACCCCCTCACAACCGCTCGAGCACCACGCCCGCGGCGGCATTTCCACTGTGGAGAACGGCGCCGTTCGGGTCTACGCCGACACCTCCGCGCCCTTGGGCGACTCAGGTGGGGTCTGGGTCTCTGCGGGGGGACTCGAGGCGCAGGGGCAGGACTACTATTCGCCTTCCAATTTGGGCTCCAGCCTGGCGTCGGACGGCATCGCGCGCGAGGTGGGGGGCTTCGATGCGGCCAACGGCCTCGCCAAGGTCTGGGTTGGGCCGGTCACCCTCGAGGGCTACTTCCAGCAGCGCGACAAGCAGATCCCTACGGGCTCGTTCGGGACCCTCTTCAACGATCCCCGCACGAGCGTACTCGATCGGCGGGCGTTTGCTGAGGTCCGCTACGAGCCACAGCTGAGCGAAGAGGTGCAGCTGCTGACCAGGGCGTTCTACGACTTCTACCACTACGAGGGGGCGTTCGCTTATCTCGAATCGGACGGCGGGCTCTTGAGCGAGACCTACGACGGGCATTGGTTGGGCCTCGAGGCGCGGACCATTTGGCAGCCGCTGCCGGCTGCACGGCTGACGTTTGGGTCTGAGTACCAATTTCACTATTCGAATCAAGAGTTTGGAACCGCGGCCGAGACCCCAGACGAGCCGTACCTCGACCAAGTGCACCCTTTCCATCAGCTCTCGGGCTACGCCAACGCCGACTGGACGCTCACGTCGTGGCTGGGGCTCTCGGGCGGCGTTCGCTTCGACTCCTGGTGGATCGACACGTTGCCCATTGACGCCGAAGCCACTCAGACCAAAGACCAGTTCCTCTTTTCGGTGAATCCCCGACTGGTTGCTGTCCTCACGCCCGCCGAGGGTTCTGTCATCAAGGTTCTTGGTGGACGTGCTTTCCGCGCCCCCTCGGTCTACGAGCTGACCTACAACGACGGGGGGTTCACCCAGGTCCCCAGCCCAGACCTCGTT
>PFUG01000232.1 GCA_002789955.1 Deltaproteobacteria bacterium CG_4_9_14_3_um_filter_63_12
GAGCGACATGCTCACCACAGAGAGCACAGAGACCACAGAGAGCGAGCGATGAGGAGTGCAGACGAAATCAACACGAAATCTGAATAAGTCGCCCCAGCAACCTCCGCTCTGTGTTCTCTGTGGTCTCTGTGGTGAGCCTGGTCCCAAGAAATCATCCGAAGCCTAGAACCTATTCTAGCGCCTATGGGTTGGGGGGAGGATCTCGGCCGCACTGCGCTACAAAATCGTGAACAGCGCGCCCACGACGCCCAACACCACCGCGACGATTCGCCGTCTGGTCAGCCGCTCGTCGAGAAAGAGGCTGGCGAAGATGAGCACGCCGATGGTGCTGCTCTGGTTCAGTACAGCGACGGGGCCGGCATCGGCGTATTTGAAGCCGAGGATCCAGAGCACCAGGGCGATGTAGGCGCCCAGCGTGGCGGCCGGGAACGTGTATTTCCAGTGGGGGCCTGGCGAGAAGCAGGCTTTGACCGCGGCACGGTGCTTGCGCAGGCTGCCTTGCACCAGGAGGAAAGGCATGGCGCCGGCCAGCCGAACCGTCGTCGACCACAGCGGCTCGGCGGCCTCGAGGACGGGCTTGGCGAAGACGATGCCGATGGCCATCAACGTCGTCGCGAGCAGGGAGAGGGCGACCCCGAGGGCGATCTGTTGGCGATCGACGGGGCTTTCAGCGTCTCGGGTGCCGATGACGATGCCGACCGTCACGAAGATGGCGCCTGCGATGAGGGTCAGCGGCACCGACTCGCCTAGGTAAAAGAGGGCAAAGAGCATGACCAGCGGGCTGTAGGCACAGCCGAGGATGGCCGAGCGGCCGGCGCCGAGGAGGTTCAATGAGGCGAAGAAGATGCTGTCGGCGACGGCGATGCCCAGGACGCCGCTGGCCAAGAGGATCAGCCAGTCGGACAGGGGGCGCTCGGCGGGAAAGAATTGCACCTGCAGCACCCCCATGGTGACGAGGAGGTACCCCAAGCCGACGGTGTTCTTGTAGAGGTTGAGGACGACGGGCGGCACGTGGTCGCCGCTCTTGCGGAAGAGGATGACCGCGCCCGCCCAGGTCAGCGCGCAGAGCACCGCGAAGAACTCACCGTTGGTCGCCAGAGATCCCAAAGTTCACCCACGCGAAGGCCTCGCGCAACTGCGCGCGGCGGGAACCGCGGACGTTTACCTGAAAGACGAGCGATTTGCGCGATATTCTCTACGTCGAGGCGAACTTTTCTCTAGGGATTCAGGACGGCGCAGGCCTTGGCGTGTCCTAGGTCGCAGGCTTTTTGCAAAAGGCGTTCGGCGTCCTCGTTGTCGACCTCGACGCCTTGGCCCTTTGCGCACAGGTAGCCGGCCGCGTAGCAGCCTTGGGCTTCTCCGGCCTCGCAGGCTTTGCGAAAGAGGGTCAGCGCCTGCTTGGCGTCCGCCGTGGCGCCGCCTTCGCCGCTCAGGGTGAGATTGCCCAGCGCCGTACAGCCGCGGGGCGCTCCGCCGTCGCAGGCGCTGGCGAAGTGCTTCAGGGCCGAGGCGGCGCCGCCCAGCTCGGCGTTGTGGTAGGCGAGCATGCCTTGGTCGAAGCAGGCCTCAGGGAGCGCCATCTTGCAGGCTTTGTCGTAGAGGCCGAGGGCGCGCATGAAGTCTTTGTCGATGCCGTCGCCGTTCTCGGCGGCCTTGCCGAAGAAGTGGCAGCCCATGGGTTCGTTGGCGTCACAGGCGGTCTCGAAGGCCTCGAGGGCTGCCTCCACGTTCTGGTCGACGCCGAGGCCGTTGAGCTGCAGCAGCCCATAGACGGCGCAGCCTTTCTGGGAGCCGCCATTGCAGCCCCTCTTCAGGGCGCTTGCGGCGGCTTCCTCGCTGGGCTCTTCCTCTTGCATGAGTTTCAGGCCCAACAGGGCGCAGGAGACGGCGTCGTTGCCTTGCTCGCAGGCGATCCGACAGCTCGCGAGCCCGGTCGACGTGCCGGTCTGGCAGACGCGGGTGACGGCTGCGAGGTCGAACTGCGGAGGGGTGATGACCTCGGTGGGAGCGGAGCCGCAGGCGAGGAGGGTGAGGGAGAGGAGAAGCAGCGGGAAGAGGGTACGCATCGTGTCGGCTCCAAAACGCGCGGAGTAAGGAGTTCTCTTGCTTCTCACAGAATTGCGCGAATCGCCAGAGCGTCGATCGCGAGCGCGGGGACGTGTGTCGGATCTCTTTGGCTCTTTGAGGCCACTCCGCTAGGATTCGAAGCGGTCCACATTGGATTCGAACGGAGCAAGGATGTCGCGGAAAACCTGGAACTTGGCTGTCTCGCTATTGTTGATGACGACGACGCTCGCCGCGTGCGAGGGCACGTTTACGGTGGGCGACGACTTCTTTGTCCAAGGCGACTCGGTCGCCGACTCGGCGTCCGACCTCGACGACGACGGGCTCGTTCAGGATTCGTCGGTCGATGGCACCAGTCCGCTCGACCTCACCCCGCCCAACGACATCGCGCTCGACACCACGTCGCAGGGCGACACCCTCGACACGGCGCCGCCCAACGACACGACCGACACCAACCCGCCCGACCCCTGCCAGGGGGTGACCTGCAGCGGGCACGGCACCTGCGTGAGCGGCACCTGCGCCTGCGACTCGGGCTACCAACCGCAAGGCGGGACCTGCGTCCAAGTCGATCCGTGTCAGAACGTGACCTGTTGGCCGAGCTCCACCTGCACGGCCGGCTCCTGCATCTGCAACGCGGGCCTCATCGACGTCGGCGGCGAGTGTCGCGCGCCCGACCCCACAGACCCTGCGCAGCGCACCACCACGCAGGTCTGCGAGCGCTGGAATAACGACTTCCCGACGCGAGCCACGACGATCTACGACGAGGGCGGTGGCCTCGCGGCCTGTGATCCCGGCACCATCGAGCCGACGGCCCACGACGATGCCATGCGACGGCTCAATCTGTACCGCTGGTTGCTGGGCCTGGACCCCTCGGGAGTGAGCTGGAGCAATCAGGCCATGGCCCAGGCCGCGGCGCTGAACATGGACGCCAACAACCGCCTCGATCACTTCCCGGCAGCCAGCTCCACCTGCTACAGCGCCGACGCGGCGACCGGCGCCGGCTCGAGCAACCTCTCGCTGGGCCGCTACCACCCCGCAGACACCGTCGACGACTACATCGAAGACTCCTACTCGGCCGACCTTGGGCATCGCCGTTGGTGTTTCAACCCCAGCCTCGACCAGGTCGGCTTCGGCCATCACGGCAGAGGCGGCGCCATGTCTTGCTTCGGCTCGGCGAGCCACGCCGAGCCCGACTTCGTCGCTTACCCTGGGCCAGGGCCGTTCCCGGTCCAGGCTCTGCACGGCAACTGGTCGTTCCATCGCCGCAACGCCTTCTCGAATCCGGTCGTCACCATCACCCAGGTCTCCAACGGCGCCGTCGTTCCCAACGTCACGACCATTCGCGGGTCCAACTACGGCTGGTTGTCGACCTTGGCCATCGAGGTCTCGGGCATCACGGTCGGCGAGAGCTACCAGG
>PFUG01000492.1 GCA_002789955.1 Deltaproteobacteria bacterium CG_4_9_14_3_um_filter_63_12
GCGGCTCGCCTACAAGGCGCTCGACGTCGAGCAGATCGGAAGCGTCTACGAGCGGCTCATGGGCTACCATGTGGTGCGCATGACCGAAGCCGCGGTTTGCATGGGCCCCAACCTCGTCTGGCTGTCGGCGCGCGAGGTGCTCGAGGTCGGCAAGACGCTGCGGGCGGCGTTCGTCGCCGAGGAGACGGGGCTCAGCCACGACCGGGCGCAAAAGCTGGTCGCCGCGCTCGAGGCGGCTTCGGACGACGCGGCGCGGCGTGCGGCGCTGGAGACGGAGCGGGTTCGCTTCACGGCGACGGCGCGGGTCGGCAAGCTGGTGATTCAGCCGGGCGAGGAGCGGCGGCGGACCTCGTCGCACTACACGCCGCGGACGCTGTCGTCGCCCATCGTGCGGCGGGCGCTGGAGCCGCTGCTCTCGGTGCTCGCCCGTGGACACGCAGGCTCGCTTCGAGACGGCTCGGTGCCGACCCTCGCGCGGGTTCCGCTCGACGCAGAGCAAGGACCCTCGTCGAGGCAGCTGCTGGAGCTCAAGGTCTGCGACCCGGCCATGGGCTCGGGGGCGTTCTTGGTCGAGGCGTGCCGTCTCTTGGGCGACCAGCTCGTGGCAGCCTGGACACGGGAAGGCGTGCTCGCCACGGTCTGCCCGGCTCACCTCGATCCCGTGGTGCACGCCCGTCGGCTCGTGGCCCAGCGTTGCCTTTACGGGGTGGACAAGAACCCGTTCGCGGTCGACCTGGCGCGGCTCTCCATGTGGCTGGTGACCTTGGCCGAGGACGAGCCGTTCACCTTCGTCGACCACGCCTTGCGGCACGGCGATTCGCTGGTCGGACTGTCGCTGACCCAGCTGCGCGGCTTCCACTGGCAGCCGACGAAGCAGCACGCTCTCTTCACCAAGGAGCTCAAGGAGACCGTCGACGAGGCCCTCGAGTTGCGCCAGCAGATCCTCGAGCTGGCCGGCGCGCGGGGCAACCAGGTGACGCGCGAAAAAGAGTGGCTGCTGCAGAACGCCGAGGACGCCCTGGAGCGGGCGCGGCTCATCGGCGATTTGGTGGTGGGGGCGTTTTTTGCCCACGACAAGAAGAAGGCGCGGGAAGACGAGCTGAAGCGCCGCCAGGAGCTTGTCGAAGCCTGGCTGGCGCAGGGCCTCTCGGCGCCGCCGCCGGCCGCGCTGCTGGAGCTGCAGCGGCAGGCGCGCGAGCAGGTGCCCTGTTTCCATTGGATGCTCGAGCTGCCCGAGGTCTTTTACGCCTCGCGGCCCGACCCGTTGGAGCGCGACGTGGTGAACGACGCGGCGTGGATGGACGCGTTTGTGGGAAACCCGCCATTCGCGGGGAAGAACTCCATCACGGGGAGTGGCGGCCCGAACTACTTGAACTGGCTGCAGGCGGTGTTCGCGGGGTCACACGGCAACGCCGACCTCTCGGCCTACTTCTTCTTGCGGGCCGCCGACCTATTGGGCAAGCACGGCACCATCGGTTTGATTGCGACCAACACCATTGCCCAGGGCGACACGCGCGACACCGGCCTCAAGGCGTTGGTCGAGCGGGGCTTTGTCATTTATGAGGCCATTGAGAGCCTGTCGTGGCCGGGCGAGGCGGCGGTCACGGTGTCCACCGTTCACCTAGCTGCGGGCTCGCCGGCACAAGGACTGCGGTGTCGGCTCGACGGGCGCGGTGTCGAGGCGCTCAACTCGCGGCTGCGCCCCAAGCCCGAACGGCCCGACCCCGTGGTCCTGCGGGCCAATGCGGGATTGAGCTTCGTGGGTTCCTATGTGCTCGGCATGGGCTTTACCCTCACGCCCGAGGAGCGGGAAGCACTGGTCGCGAAGGACGCCCGCAACGCCGAGCGCATTTTTCCGTATCTGGGCGGCAAGGAGGTCAACACCTCGCCCACGCAGGAGTTCGACCGGTATGTGATCAACTTTGGGAAGCTGAGTCTCGAGGAGGCGGAGCGTTGGCCGGATTTGCTGGGGATTGTGCGGGAGAAGGTGAAGCCGGAGCGGGATCGGCTTGCCGACAATCCCGATGGTCGACGTCGGAAGAAGTTCTGGTGGCAGTTCGGTCGAGATACACCCTCGCTCTACGAAGCCATCGCGCCGTTGGAGCGGTGTTTGGTGACGGCGCGTGTGTCGAAGCACTTGATGATGTCGTTCCAGCCGACCGATCGGGTGCTGAATGAGAAGCTCTATGTCTTCCCCTTCGACAGCATGCCCTACTTCGCGCTGTTGCAGTCACGTATACACGGCCCTTGGACCTGGTTGTTGTCGTCGACGCTTGAAACGAGGTTGAACTATAGCGCTGTCGATTGTTTCGAGACCTTCCCGTTCCCGAGCCCCAGTACCTTGGCGGCGGGGAGTCCGCTGGACGCGGCGGGCCGGGCGCTCTACGAGGCGCGGGCGGCGTTCATGGTGGAGACGAACCAAGGTCTCACGACGACGTACAATTTGCTCAAAGACCCGAGCTGCGGGCTGCCTGCGGTGGTGCGGCTGCGGGAGTTGCACGAGTCGATGGACCGGGCGGTGCTGGAGGCCTACGGGTGGGGGGACGTGGGGGTGCCGGCATATGTGTCGCCGGTGGGCGAGGAGGGGGAGCGGGCTTGGGCGAAGGAGGTGACGGGTTTCGAGGATGAGGTGATTGACCGGTTGTATGTTTTGAATGCGGGGCGGGCGAGGGAGGAGAAGGGGTTGGGGGTTGGGAAGGGGAAGGGTGGGAAGAAGGGGAAGGGGGGGGTGAGGGAGCAGAAGGGGTTGTTTTGAGGGATTGGGGGGGCGCGGTTGAGTGGGGCTCGTTTTTAACGCAAGGGCGCAAGGGCGCAAGGACGCAAAGGGGGGTTGGGAAGTTGGGCGTCTGAGCTTGGTTGGGTGAGTGGCGACGTTTGTGTCACCTCTGGTGGAGGCGGTCGATTGGGGTGGTCACGATTTCCGAAGATGAGAGGTGGTGAATGTCGACTTCTGAAGCTGTTCATGCACGCACAACGATGGATGTTCTTCGAACGATTGAAGTGGAATGTTGTGGAGTTCCGCAGATGTCTCCGCGACCGTGTGACGTTTGCAGTCAATCAGCGTACTCATCGAGTACGTGACTGACGCTAAGGACTAAGGAGAGAACGTGCGCAACAACCTCACGACAACCTCGCCCTACCGAATTGAACCAGACGAGGCGTTTGAGCTACTCGCCTGGTGGAGTGTCCCAGGCTGTG
>PFUG01000485.1:0-546 GCA_002789955.1 Deltaproteobacteria bacterium CG_4_9_14_3_um_filter_63_12
GGCCGAGGTGTCCGAGAGCACTCCCGACGTGCCGATCTCCAAGAAGGCGACCGCGTGAGTTCTGACCCATCGGTGCTTTCCCATCGGGCGTTGGAGGCCCTTGACCTCCCGCCGCAGATCCTGAGCGTTCTTCGGAAGATCCAGGCTGAGGTCGCGGACGCCTATCGCGACAACTTCATCGCGATGCTCGAGACGCAGAAGCGCCAAGCCTCTCAGCTGGACCGTATCCAGGCGACGCTCCAGGTTCTCGTCCAGCACATGGCCCCGACGCTGCGCGAGTCGGCGCCAGCCGCGTTCCGCATCGCGTCCGCTGATGACGCGAGCGACCTCGCCTCGGCGGTCGTCGTGTCCGATCCCATCGGTATGGGCTTTCTTCTATCCCAGGCGGATGTCGCCGCCGCGCTCCAGCTTCCCCAACCCTACGTCTCGACCTTGATCCGCGCGTTTGGTCTCGATGAGGACGAGGAGTGCGCGGTTGTCGTCCGACGTGGACACAAGCAGCGCCTCGTCAACTACCACAAGCGCGTGATCGACAAGTTCCGTGCC
>PFUG01000485.1:894-3429 GCA_002789955.1 Deltaproteobacteria bacterium CG_4_9_14_3_um_filter_63_12
AGGAGCTCCGAGATCTCCTCCGGTGGCTCGACGGATGAGCTCGGGCGACGTCGTTGAGCTGGTCGACGGGTCGCCATCGTCCGAGAACCTGCCTTTCGACCTTGGCGCTCGGTCGTTGGCGTCCGAGAAGCTACCTCGCGACCTGGGCGCTGGGTCGTTGGCGTCCGAGAAGCTACCTCGCGACCTTCACGCTCGGTCGTCGTCGCCCGGGAACGTGCCCTGGGACCTCGGCGCTCGGGCGTCGTCGCCTGAAGTCCCACCTCTCTTCGGTCGCGGACGTTTCAGGTGAAACGTCGCTGGCCGACCGGTGGTCGCGGATCCACGCCAGGGTTCGGCGCGCGCCAGCCCCGTCTCGCAACCGATCGGACATCGGGCGACGCGTTTCGAGTCGTCACCTGTGCCGTGTCGTCTGCGCGTTGCGCAGCGGCCTCGTCCAGTCCCGGACCAGACGCCGCGCGGACTCGTCGAGCACTCCCCACCCGGCCCCGTTGTAGACCTGCCAGCCGACGACCTGGCGAGACGCGCCGTAGGTTTCGACGAGGTGATAGAGCGCAGCCTTTCGGTCTTGCGCATAGGTGAGTTCACGTGCGGCGGCGTCTTGTGGGATCAGCAGCTCGGCCGCAAAGGCGTTCGCCCGCTGTTCGGGACCCTCCGGGGCGCGGCCGCCGAGCACTTCCGCGACCGGAAGAGAGTGAGCTCGGTCGACCAGCAGGTGGCAGAGTTCGTGTGCCAAGGTCGCGTTCCGCCCACCAACACTCTGGGAGTGTCGGCCCGACCGGTTCACGAAGACCGCGGGACCACGTCGCCCACTCCACACCGCGAGCGCCTCGATCTCGCGAACGCCGAGGTCGACGTCCTCGACGTGGACACCCAATTCCGCAAGCAGTTGTTGGGGCGACGCCGGACGCGCGGAGTCCAGATTCCACCGGCGTCGAAACCAGCGCGCCAAGGCCTGACCCTGCTCGAAGCGTGCGAAGCCGGCGGCGGCGACGATGTCGTGCGCGTCCTCGGTGAGCTGGTCCAAGGCTTCCGTCGTCCCGAGCGGGGTGTGCTTGATGAGACCCAGAATCTCACGTCGAACCTCTATCGATACCCCAGCGCTCATACGCGCGGCTGCCGCGTACTCGGAATCGGTGCCTTCGACGTACTCGCAGTACTCGGTTGGTTCTGCGCCATCTGTGAGCTCGAAGAGCAGGGTCTCGGACACCCCGGCGGCGATGGCGAGACGCGAACGGTCCGAACCCGTCTCGCGCGACGACCAGGAGGCGACAGCCGCGCCAGAGCGAGCATCGTCGTGACTGCCCACGACCGCGGCGATGGCCTCTCCGACCTGCCGCAGTGTTTCCAATACGAAGTCCATCGGCGTGACGATGGTCTCGCGTTCGCAAGACACCCAGCACATGCGACCGCGTCGAACGATCCATAGTGATGGCAGATAGGCACCCTCGATACCTGTCGCGAGATCGTGTCTCCGTTGAAAGACATAGAGTTCGGAATCGGGAATGGCCCCCTTGGCGCCGAACTGTCGCGTGAGCCATTGCCCGTCGGAGAGTTGAATCGGTTCGGTCGGTGAGAGGTCGCCAGGGAAGCGTTCCTCGTACTGGATGAAGCGCCAGCTGCGGGCGAGGTGTTCGAGCAGCTCGATCCACGACCACTCGAGCCCGCGCCCCCCTTCACCGTGCCAGATGGCTTGTCCGCGCACCCGGACGGTGAACTCTCCCCACGCAAGCCGACTCGCATGTGACTCTTTGAGCCACGAAAGTTCGAACAGGAGGCCGCTCGGGTCCCCGAAGCGCTTCAGCTGTTGTTCTTCAGCCACTTCTTGAACTCCTTGCCGTACCCGGCTCCAGCTGCTCTCGCCCGAAGCACCGCGACGATTTGTCTGGGTAGTGGCGGTCGGCCGGGGCGTCCGCGCCACGGATAACCGTGATAGCTAACACCGGGTTCGGTCGGCGCGGCCTCGTAGATGACACCTTGGTAGACATTGTAGTAGCGGGCGGGATGCGTGCCGCATCCGCCAAAAGGATCCGGCTCTGGGATCGCATCGTTGAGGAGCTGGGTTGCGATCTCGTCGGTGACGGATGATGCGCACTTGCCGATTAGTGCGGTGCCGATCGTGACGAAGTCCGCGTGGTCCTTGTTCCAGCAGTGCTTCGTGCGGTGCTCTCCGCGATCGTACGTATGCGTGCTGACCATGTTCTTGTCTTGCCGTCCTGCCTCGACCGGCGAACGCGAAGGTTCCGCTCGCGGGGAAGTGTGTAACATGTCGGGTGACGGTGACGCTACTCACCGGTGGAGCGGAGCAGCGACGGTCCGAAGGTCATGGATTCTGGGGTTGGCAGGCCGCAGAGGCGAGAAGCTGCCTCTCGACCTCGCCGCTCGGTCGTCGTCATCCGGGAGGCTACCTTTCCACCTCGGCGCTCGGTCGTCGTCGTCCGGGAAGCTGCCTTTCCACCTTGGCGCTCGGTCGTCGTCGTCCGGGAAGCTGCCTCGCGATGTTCACGCTCGGTCGTGGTCACCCGGGATCGTACCCTC
>PFUG01000547.1 GCA_002789955.1 Deltaproteobacteria bacterium CG_4_9_14_3_um_filter_63_12
TGGGTGGCCCAGGGCAACGCCCTGGGGGCACAGGACCACGGCCCTGAAAGGGCCGACCACACTGGCCCAGGGCAACGCCCTGGGGGCACAGGACCACGGCCCTGAAAGGGCCGACCATACCAGCCCAGGGCAACGCCCTGGGTTGCCCAGGGTTCGGGCGGGCGGGCGCTAGAGCCCCGTCGCCCCCTCGCCGTCGAGTCCCACGCCCTTCTCTTGCGGCACAGTGATGTCTCCCTGTCCCGTCCACGACGCGTCGTCGCCTGCACTCGTGGGCGCGACGCCCGCCGGCCCGTAGGAGTCGACGCCCGCCGCGTCGATAAAGAGGCCGACTGTGCGCTGCGCGCGACGGGGATCGTTGGCGGGCGTGCCTTCTAGGGCAGTGGCCGCGAAGCCGAGAGACTGCAAGGCGGTGACCGTGTAGGTGTCGTTGCCGTCCAGATCGGCGAAGAAACCCACGCCGTTCTTGAGGCCGATGCCCAGCGCGTTGGTCGCGGTCTGGTAGACATCGTCGCCGGCGAGGTCGGCGAGGATGCCGACTGCGAGGGTGTCTCCCACGGCTTGGCCGAGTCCGGTGCGGTCGAGCACTGTGCCGTAGTGGTCGTCGCCTGCGCCCTCGAGGAGCACGCCAATCGAGCCGGTGAGGCCGGCGCCCTGGACGTAGCGGCGGCCGTCGTAGGTGTCGGCGCCGTCCTCGTCGAGGAGCAGGCCCATGGCCCAGTAGGACGCCGCGCCCTGGGCGAGGATGGCGGCAGTGTAGGTGTCGTTGCCTGCGGCGTCGCGCAGAACGCCGACGCCACCGGCCAGGCGGTCGTTGGCGGCGCCCAAATTTTGTCCTCTTCCGAAGGCGGTGCCCTGCGCCAGGCTCAGGTTCGAGCGGGCTCGGTCGTAGAGGTTGAAGTAGAGCACCTCGGCTTGATTCGACTCGCCGGGGACGGCGCGATAGTCGTCGTCGCCGGCCAGGTCGAGCAGCAGCCCCTTGCCATAGCTGCCGCTGGCGCCCTGAGACATGTGCCAGGCGCGGTAGTCGTCGTCGCCGTCGCGGTCGAGCAGGAGGCCTACGCCCCACAGCGCCGCGCCCTGCCCGGCGGCCTCGAGGACATAGGTGTCGGTGCCCCCTTGATCCACCAAGACCCCGACGCCGAAGAGTCCAAAACCTTGTGAGAGGCGCAGGGACTCGTAGTGGTCGGTGCCAGTGCCCAGGTCGTAGAGGATGCCGACGCCGAAGCGGCCAGCCCCTTGGCGCGCGACGTTCGAGAGGGAGACTGGGCCGTCTTCTTGGTTGAGCGGCAGCGTGGGTGTGTAGCGGCCCCAGCGGTCCGAGGCCAGGAAGCCCGTGTCTGCTGGGTCGGCGACGACTGGGTAGGCGTAGGTGTCGGCCCCGCCGAGGTCGATGTTGATGGCGATGGAGTTGGCCAGCGAGGCGTTGGCGCCGGCAAGAACCCGATAATTGTCATCGCCGCCGAGGTCGACCAAGAGCGCGATGTCGCCGCTGGTGTTCGGCGCGGTGGGGTCGTAGGTCGTGTTGCCGAGACCGCCGACGATGATGCGGCCCAAGGGGCTGGGCTGGTTGAACTCGAAGCCGCTCCAGGTGCCGTCGATGGTGAGGTCGGCGGCCTCGAGCTGCGTGAGAATCTGGGCGGCGGCGTCGACCATCGGCGCCGGGTCGAAGTCGCCGTCGACCAGCCAACGGCGCACCTGCGCGTCGCTCGTGTCGAGTGGGGTGAGCGTGTCGTCGAGCCGCAGGAAGAGGCCGTGTGCGGCGTCGAAGAGCGCCTGGCTGGGCGCCTGCCCGCCGAACGCCTGGTCCCGCGCCGTCGCCGCGTCCGCCATGGCCCGGACGATGGGGGCGAGCTCGCGCTGGAGGGCCAACGGGAGATCCGCGGCGTCGGCCTGCAGAGTCGCCAAATTCGGCGTGCCCCCCGACGCGGTGATGAGGGCCGCGACCGCCGCCGCGAAGGGTTGCGTGGGATCGAGCGTGTAGGACTCGGGCGTGACGGGGGAGAGGGTTCCGAGCCAGCTTTCGACGCTCTCCAGAACCAGGGCCGAGGCGCTGGCCGAGAGGTCGAGGTCGGCGGCGATGGCGCGCGCCGTCTCAACGGCTCGCAGGGGGTCGCGCATCACGGCCTCGAACGCCAAGGTCGTGCCGGCGGGTCGAAGGTCTTGTAAAGGCAAGAGGGCGAGCTGCGCGTCGGTCAGCACTAGGTCGCAGCGGAGGAGCCCGTGGATGCTCAACGCGGCGTCGAGGAGATCGGGGGTGCCCGCCGGGATGCCTGTATCCGTCAAGCAACTGGCGCAAGCGATGGGGGTGCAGAGCGGCTGCGATTGTCCGGCGAGCAGCCGGCACTCGGCGCTCGCTCCGCAGTCGGCGTCGGTCGAGCAAACGAACGTGCAGAAGGGTGCGCTCGTCTTGTCGAGGGGGCTGTAGCAGACGTTGGTTGGGGCGGGACAGAAGGGGCTCAGGTTCTCGCCGCAGGGCCGTCCGACTGGGTTTGCGGACTCGGCGAGGCGACCACAGCCGGCTGGCTCGAGGAGCGGGCCTTCGAGGCAGACGGTGGGGTGAATGTGGAGGTCGGTGCAGAAGGGCGCGTCGCTGGGACACGAGGCGTTGTCGCAGCGCGGAATGCAGGTGCCGACGTCGCCGGGACGAACGGCAGAGCAGAAGACGCTGTCGCCAGGGCAATCGGCGTAGCGCGTCTCAAAGGTGCAGGTTGTGCCCTGGAAATCGCAGGACTGGTTCGTCGGGATGCAGAAATGCCCGCCCGTGCTCAGCAGGAAGCAGCCGAAGCCCAAGGGGCAGCGGCCAGTGTCGTCGCAGTTTTGGGCGCAGAATGAGTTGCCGGCTTCGAACGAGAGGCAGACGTCCATGGGCCCAAGGCAGGCGTTGTTGTTGGTGCAGGGGCCGTCACAGACGCCGAGGGAGTCGACGCAGGCGCCGGTGGCCCAGTCGCACTGGCGCCCAGCGGCGCAGTTGACGCCATCGCAGCGGTCGGTTCGGCAGGTCAGGGCGCTCGGGATGCAGTTCTGGGCGCCGCCGTCGAGCTCGGCGCAGAAAGTCCCGGCTGGGCAAGAGGTCGGATCGGTGGAACAGTCCAGAGCGCAGACAACCTCGTCGCCCGCAGGCAACGAGACGCAGACGTCGAGGGCGCTGGTGCCGCAGAGCGCGTTGGCCACGCAGCCTTCGTCGCACTGCTTCAAGGGGAGACGGCAGGCGCCTGAGTAGGGGTCGCAGATCTGCCCGCTCGGGCAGGAAACCTCGGCGCAGCGTTCCACGCAGGTCAGGGTCGAGGGGACACACTGGTGGCTGGTTCCCACGTCGGCGCAAATGTAGTTGGCTGGGCAGACTGTGGCGTCGGCGGTGCAATCCTTGGCGCAGATGGTCTCGCCGCTGGCCTCGATGTTGACGCAGCGATCGCCGGGTGCGCCGCACTGCAGGTCGAGCTCGCAACCTAGGTCACAGAGCTCGAGGTGGTCGAGGCAATTCCCGGTCGCCGGATCGCAGAGCTGGTCGGCGCCGCATTCGACGCCGAGGCATTCATCTTCGCAGGTCCCGCTGGCCGGTGTGCATTGGGAGATTCCGGCGCCGACGACCGAGCAGTCGAAGCCGCTCGGACAGACGCTCGAGTCGGTCGAACAATCGAGGCCGCAGAAGGCGACGACGGTTCCATCGACGTCGATCGTGAGGCAGAGATCGTTTTCCCCGCCGCAATCCACGCTGTCCTGACAGGGCTCACAGGGCGCGAGGCCCAGGCCGACGTCAGGGCGAGTGTCGGTGACCTCGCTCGTCTGATCTTCCGGCTGCGTGTCGACCTCCTCGGAAACCTCGGCGAGGACGTCCTCCGCCTGCCGCTTAGGGTCGTCGTCGCAGCCGTTCGCCTGCAGGAGAGCGACGAAACTCAATACGCTGAGGAGCACATAGGGTGCGGTGAGGCGGGGGCTATGGAAGCGCATACTCGATCCTGCACGGGGGTGGTTTGCGAAGAGGAAGGGACAACTATAGGGAGGGAAGGGTCCGAAAGCCAAGCCGGCTTCTAGCCGCGAGCGCCGGGCCGTCACTCTAATCGTTGCGGACGAGGTTGGTGCCAGGAAGCCGGCGAAACCCACCGCACCCCGATGGGGTCGAGGTCACGACCCTGATGGGGTCGAGGTCACGGACCTGATTTCTTCTTGCGTCTGTTGCCCACTGAGCCTATGCTGCCGCGCTACTCGCGCTGGCTCCCGGCCAAGACTCTCGGTTAGAGCCGAAAAACGACGCGATAACGAGGGCATATAGGCCATCAAGGGTCCAAGTCACCCAGACATAGGCGTTCTCATGCTTACCCTTATCTACACGATTTACATCCTAATTTGCCTCTTCTTGATCATTGTCGTGCTCCTGCAGCCCGGCAAGGGCGGTGGAATGGGCGCTGCGTTTGGCGGTGGTGGCGGCACGGTCTTCGGTGCGCAGGGCGCCACGACTTTCTTGCAGAAAGTGACGGTCACCGCGGCGGGCTCGTTCATGATGCTCAGCCTTCTGCTGGCCTATTTGTCCACCACCAATTCGGTCACCGACGAAGGCACCGGCGAAGACCAGTCTGAGTCGGGAATGGGCGACGAGGGGACCAGTGAGGACGAGGCTCCGGCTCCGGCCCCGGCCCCAGTGCCGCCCCAGATCGACCCGGTGGGCGACGGCCCCTCCCCCATCAAGATCGACGTGAACGGAGCGCCAACGCCCGTCAAGGTCGAAGCACAGCCCGTTGCTCCGATCGAAGTGCCTGCTTTCGACGCTCCGGTCGAGGCTCCTACTGTAGACCCAATCGTTCCCGCCGTGGACGCTCCAGTCGAAGCTCCCGCCGTGGACGCTCCGGTCGAAGCTCCCGCTGTGGACGCTCCAGTCGAAGCTCCCGCGGTGGACGCTCCAGCCGAAGCTCCCGCTGTGGACGCTCCAGCCGAAGGTCCCGCTGTGGACGCTCCGGTCGAAGCTCCCGCCGTGGCTCCAGTAGCTCCGGCGAATCCCTAGTCTGACGTCGACTCGAACTCGTAGAAAGCTCGCCTCCTGGCGAGCTTTTTGCGTTTTCCCCGGCAAGAATCCCGTGCGAACTCCTGTCGCAAAGAGTAGAACGCGGGCACAGACTTGACCGAGCGCCACTTCGACCGCAAGGTCTCTCCCCCTTGCGGGCCGTGATTCTCCGCGTTGTTCTGGCACGGAAATTCGATGCGATGTAGCGTACTGCTCGGTGTGTGACCCCCTGCCTTGGCCCAACCTTCGACCCACGACCGCACATGACCAACAAGCCCCTATTCGTTTCGCTTCTTGTCCTCGCCACATCGCTCGCGGTGGTGTCCTGCGCGTCGGGAGAGAAGGCAGACCCGTCTCCAACCGATTCCACCGACCAGAGCATCAGCGATGCTGGTGACCTGACGAATGTGGAGACCAGCGAGCCGGACGGCACGCTCGATGTCCCCGGGGACACCTCGTTCCAAGACCTGGATCAGGTGGCCGACACACAGCAGCTCGACACGACCCAGACGGACACTCAGACCGTGGACACACAGGTGCAAGACACCCCCCCGAACGACACCGCAGACGTCACGCAGCCGTCTGCGCTGGGCCGGCAGTGTGGCGCAAACCAAGGCACGAACTGCATGCCCACCTCACCGACCTGGCCCTCCTGCGCCAACGCCCAGTGCGATGGTCTGGAGTGCCTCCTGATCAGCGACACGTTTGGCAGTTGCACGAAGCAGTGCAATGCCGACGCCGATTGCGGAAACGCAGCCGCGAACTCGGTTGTCGGGCAGAGCTTCAAGTGTGTTACCGATGGCACGAACTCGTTCTGCCTTCCGGGCTCGAACAACCCGTGCACCTCGAACTCCACCTGTCCTTCGGGCGAGGTGTGCAAGTTGTCTTACGCCGATACTGGGGCGACGCTGGCTCCAAGCTCGGTCTGCCAGACAGCAACTGCGGGCGGAGCCCCTGCAGGCGGAATCTGCAACACGAATCCTGCAGTTGGGGCGATCCAAGTGTGCGCCAACGACGTTTGCCTTGGCAGCCGTTGCACTTCGTTCTGCACCAGCGAGACCTGTGGCTCGTCGGTGCTCTCCTGTGCGCCCGACGTCGATCTTGGTGGCGGACTGGTGCGGGGCATCTGCCTGGGCAGAGACTGCCTCAGTGAAGACCAGTGCACCGCCCCTGGGTTCGCCTGCGCGCCGGCCGTTTTGAAGGGGACTGCACCCGACGAATACATCGGTGGCAACTGCCAGTTCGTCGCCATCGACCCAAGCCTCGCTCAGCTCGGCGACGCTTGTACGGTAGACGCGGATTGCGACACGGATTGGTGTCTGGTGCAAAACGGGGTTGGGCAGTGCGCAGCGCTCTGCAGTTCAGACGCCGCGTGCGCCACCAATCAAGTCTGCGCGGCGCTCGTGTACACCCTACCGAACAACCGGGACCAGGCCGTCAACGTCTGTCAACCGGCTGCGGGCTCCCGCACGTTGTGCAACGGCAACAATTCCTGTTCGGTGACTGGAGAGGTGTGCCGTACCTTCATGATCGGCAGCCCTTCAGTGGCCGATCCCTTCATCTTCACCGGCAGCGTCCAGACCTTCTGTGCGCAAAAGCTCAATCCAGCGGGCGTGGACACCGGCGCCGATTGCACGACCAACGACTGCGCGAATGACTACTGTGTCAACGGTGGCTCGCATCCCAACGCGTTCTGCACCGCGCCCTGTGGCATCGATACGGACTGCCCAGCGGGGATGCTCTGCAACGCGAATCTCGGGCTCTACGACAACCCCACGACGACGGTCCGGATCTGCGCCTACCCTTGAGCCGTCGAATGGAGTGCAAATGAAAGAGGGGCGGCCGCCAGCCGCCCCTCTTTCATTTGCTGTCAGGAGCGAGCTCGCTCAAGTCGCCATGGAGTCGATGAACTCCTTGTTGGTCGTGGTCGGCGTCATCTTGTCGATGAGGAACTGCATCGAGTCGACGGAGTTGCTGTTCTGGAGCAGCTGTCGAAGGATCCAGACGCGCCCGAGGATCGCGGGGTCGATGAGCAGCTCTTCCTTTCGAGTTCCCGACTTGTTGATGTCGAGGCAGGGGAAGATGCGGCGCTCCATGAGTTTGCGGTCCAGGTGCAGCTCGGAGTTGCCTGTGCCCTTGAACTCCTCGAAAATCACCTCGTCCATGCGGCTGCCGGTGTCGATCAGGGCTGTCGAGATGATGGTCAGACTGCCGCCATCTTCGATGTTTCGGGCAGCGCCGAAGAAGCGCTTGGGCTTGTGCAGCGCGTTGGAGTCCACACCACCTGAGAGGATCTTGCCGCTGGCTGGCACGACGGTGTTGTAGGCGCGCGCCAAACGGGTGATCGAGTCGAGCAGGATGACGACGTCACGGCGATGTTCGACGAGACGCTTCGCCTTCTCGATCACCATCTCGGCGACTTGCACATGGCGCTGCGCTTGCTCGTCGAAAGTCGAGCTGATGACCTCGCCCTTCACCGAGCGCTGCATGTCGGTGACCTCCTCGGGGCGTTCGTCGATGAGCAGGACGATCAGGACGACCTCGGGATGGTTGGCGCTGATGGCGTTGGCGATGTTCTGCAGGAGGATCGTCTTGCCGGTACGCGGCGGTGCTACGATTAGGGCGCGCTGACCTTTGCCGATGGGGGTCAGGAGATCCATTACGCGCGTGGAGAAGTTGAGCGGGTCGTGCTCGAGGCGAAGACGCTCATCAGGATAGAGAGGAGTGAGGTTGTCAAAGAGGATCTTATCGCGCGATTGCTCTGGATCCTCGAAGTTCACGGTCTCCACTTTTAGCAGCGCAAAGTACTTCTCGTTCTCTTTCGGGGGCCTCACCACACCGGCAACCGTGTCCCCTGTGCACAGGCTGAAACGCCGTATCTGGCTCGGAGAAACATAGATGTCGTCGGGCCCCGGGAGGTAATTGTTGTCTGAAGACCGCAAGAAGCCGAAGCCGTCGACCAGAGTCTCGAGCACGCCCTCTCCCATGATCTCCCCGGCGCGATCGGAGTGCTTTTGGAGTAAGGCGTAGACGAGGTCCTGTCGGCTCATGGCGGTGGCGTCTTCGACGTTCGCCTCTTTGGCCAGCTTCAGCAGGTCCTTGATGTGGAGTTTCTTGATGTTTTCGATGTGGATCGGGCGGGCGACGTCGTTGAAAGGCATGGGACACCAAAGGTGGGGAGAGTTTGGAGGGAAGGACAGGGGCGGAACCCCTCAGGTAGGAAACTGACCAGTAAGGAACATCTTCCCAACTGTCAACGGATGTTGTGTTTCCGCGCCCGAATCACAGTCGTTTGCGGTTGCCGCTATCGACCCCACAGACAAGCTCGGATAGGCTTACGCTTCTCCTCGTGGCGAGGTCGCACGCGGACGAGTCTCGCTCAGCGGCCAGTGGCCTAGATTGGTTTGGATGCCTATGCGTTCTCACTTGCCCGCGGCTCTGCGGCGCCATCCCTTGCTCAACGACGAGTATCGAGAGAATGTCGCTGCGGTCATTCGCAACGCTCGGGGGTTGATCCTGTGGTGTGAGAGGCTCGACATCGCCGAAGCGTGGCAACTCCCCCAAGGAGGCGTGGAGCCAGGCGAGGAGCGCGAGGAGACTTTGTGGAGGGAGATCGCCGAAGAGCTCGGCATCCAAGACCCGCGGGCGGTGATGACTTTAGTCGCCCGTGCCGACCGCCCAGAACGCTACGAGTTCCCCGTTCCTGTGCTGCAGAACTGGCTTCGCCGAGGTCGACCCAGTGCGCTGGGTCAGGAACAGTGGTTCTATCTACTCGAGTTTCATGATGACCCTTCGGTCATCACCCTGAAGCCACCTCCGGGCTGCACGCCTGAGTTCAGACGAGTCTGCTGGGATGATGCCCGCAAGGTGGAAACCGTCGTGCCCTTCAAACGAGGGGCGCTGATTGGTGGGTTGACACAACTAGGGGTCATCACCCCATAGCAATGGAGCCAGTCATGTCGCGCTTTGTCGTCTTGTGTGCACTGGGTGTGCTGCTCTTTGGGTGCGACGCGCTCAAGGATGCGGCCGTCGAGAAGGTCGAATCCGGCAAGGAGCAAATGGTCGAGGCCACTGCCCAAGAGGCCGAAATGAACCTTCGCGCCATCGGCAATGGGGCACAGACGTACTTTCAGGCCGACCATCCCTCCAAAGACGGATTGAGCTCTTCCTCTATGGTCTTTCCCAAGTCCAACCCCTACGTCTGCTCGGAGGGCGGCGACCCCAAGGTCAGGGTCAGCCCCACGGAGACCAACTGGCACGCCGAACCGTGGAGTTCTCTCAGATTCTCGATGACGGCGCCACACGCGTTCATGTTCTGCTACGAGTCGAGTCGTGACCAGAAGAAGTTCGCGGCGTGGGCCGAAGCTGGTGACCGCGCCTACTGCATTACTGGCGTGTCCGACGGCGGGCAGCCAAGGCTCTCGCCCATTCGTGACCTCGGCGCCGAAGGCAAGTGCATCTTGCCCTGACCCCACACGGTCTCGAAGCACAACGCAGCAAGTAACAACGGCCCCACGCAAGCGTGGGGCCGTGTCGTTTATTGAATCGGTCCGAGTATGTCGTCTGGGGAACGTCGCTACTTTGACCATTGCTGAGAGGACATACCGCAAGCGTCGTGCCAAACCTCATGATTCGCATGCTCGTCAAGCATTTCCGAATACTTACGAGACGCCATCGGAGACTCGAAGCGACACACACCCGAACAACCACGACAGAAATGTCGTAGTCTGAGGTCGGGCTCCAGGAGACCTGAACCATGCCCTACAATAGGCCCCCAACCTCTTAAAATATCACACCTTTGCGCAGTTCCACCTGAGCCCTTGCGCCACATCAATGGCTCGAAAGGCGCTCCTTCGCGTCAACCGCGCTTGGCAGGTCGCCCTCCGGGCCGCTTGTGGTGCTCGAGCAGGAACTCTCTGGACCTACACCGAATCGTCATCCGGGAATTCGGCCGAGAGCTCGAGCAACGCGTTGTAGTGAATCCGCGCGGAGAGCCGCGCGAACGCTTGATCGAGCCTCGGCGACGCACCGCGCAGCGACTCGAAGCTCTGTAGAAGTTGGCGTGGCGCGACCTGTGCCAGATATTTGAGGGCCTCCTCGCGTTCGTCGAGAGACGCCCGCTCGTCGAGGAGACGCTCCCGAACCCGCTTCGCCCCTCCGAGGAGGCCGCGCCGTGTGGCGCTCTGCATGGCGGCCACCCGCAGCTCCTCTTCGGGGGCTTGCAACCCCTCGAGAATCAGGGCGTCGAAGCCCTCCATGTTGGCCATGCAATGCAGCGAACAGCGCCGCCATTCGAGCTCCGGCGCTCGGTAAGCCGCCCTCACCGCACCCTGGTGCCAGCCCTCTTCGGAGCGCGTCGAGGCGAGCAGCACCGCTCGCCGCAGCTCGTCCGGCAGCGAGCCGTCGTAGTAGCGTTGCTTCATCGCCAACTGGATTTGGACGCACGTTTTCTCCGACAGGGTCGAACCCGAACGGGTCCAGAGCGAAGGGGGCTCCAACCCCACAGAGAGACTCGACGTGGCGGCGAGTCGGCAGGACAGCTCCTCCTCGTCATCAGCCAAGAGTTCCAACAGCTCACTCGCCAAGCGGTCGTCGAGAAGCGGAGCACAGAGTTCGATGGCGAGCGCACGCTGTGTGTCTCTTCGGTCTCGCAGCGCTGTCCGCAAAGCGGGTATTGCCCACGCCGGCCATTGGCCAACTGGCATGCCCTGTAACGTCGTCAGATCGGGGTGAGAGCTGGGCAATTGGCCTCCAGGCAATTGGCCTCCAATTGGCGCGGTGGACGACAACGCCTGTATTCTTCGGTGATGTCGACCTCGTGTCGAGGCTTTCCTGACCGCAAGAGCCACAACCCTGTCTTCTCACGCCAGCATTTCTGAGATTGATCCGCAAAGCTCCTTGTGCTACGCTCCCGCCTCGTCGCGCGTTGAAAAATGCGCTTCTGCCGGAGTGGCGGAACAGGTAGACGCGCCAGACTCAAAATCTGGTGGGGGTGACCTCGTGTCGGTTCGATTCCGACCTCCGGTATACGAGCAGCCACTGACGAGACACTGTCAGTGGCTGTTCCAGTTTTCGCGCCGTGCGCCAGCGCCTCGTTGCGCCTGCTTGCGCCACTCTTCATCTACGTTCACCGCCGTCCTTGTCTTCGCCTTGTTCTTGCTTGGCCTTAGCTCCTGCGCGGCACCGACCTCGGCGCTTCGGGGCGTGCAAGACCCCCACGTAACCCTCGCCTTCGGAGGCGACGTGATGTTCGGCCGGTGGGACGCTGGGCGCTGGAGGCCTCACGGTGGAGAGCACCCGTTCGCCGAGATGGGAGCGTTGGCCAGCGCCGATCTGAGCCTAATCAACCTCGAAACCGCCCTCTGTGAGCGGCCGGAGTCGACCGAAAAAGCCAACCTCTTTGCCGCGCCGCGCGCGACCATCGAGGTCATGGCCCAGGCAGGAATCGACTGGGTCTCGATGGCCAACAACCACGCCCTGGACTGTGGCGAAGATGGCCTCGAGGAGACTGTCGAGAGCTTAGAGGCAGGTGGAATCGGCGTCCTCGGCGTCGACTCCGACCCCATCCTCCCCATCAAAGCGACGGTGAAGGGGGTCGAGCTCTTGTTCGTCGCCGCGACCGATCGCTACTCGCGGCCTTGCCTTGGACCCCTCTGTCCGAGCTTTTACGCCGTCGGGGACTCCTTTGCGCAGCACGTCCTCGCCCAAGTCCAGGAAGCCCGCGCGGCAGCCCCCACAGGCGTGGTGATCGTGAGCCTACACTGGGGTCATGAGCGCATCGATTTCCCCGACGCCTCCCAGGTCGACTTGGCCCACACCCTCATTGATGCCGGTGCAAACTTGGTCGTCGGACACCACTCCCACGTGCTGCAAGGATTCGAGGCCTACAACGGTGGAGTCATCGCGTACAGCTTGGGAAACCTGCTCTTCGACATGCGACAACCCGAGGTTGCGTTGACGGGATTGCTCGAGGTCACGCTGCGGCCGCGACCTGGGAGCCAACCGGACCTGGTCGCGCTGCGACTGCACCTCTTGCGTTGGGCCGGCCGAAAGGTCGGGCCGAGCGCGGTACAGCAGGGCGACCCCGACGCACAGCGCGTGCTGAAAGCTTCGGTAAAGAAGGGAATCGCTTGGGCCTGGTCCGAAGGGACTCTGCAGTGGGCTGCGCCCACTGACTGGAGTTTGTACAGATCTTTCGGCTACGCAGCCGCCAATAGCTCCCCCCTCCCTTCAGTGGGCCCGCCAGGGGCCCGTCAGGAGTGAGGCCAACAGACCGGCTTCGGCCTCACCCCGGCCCTGCGGGCCGGCCCTCTCCTTGGCGGGCCCTGGCGGGAGAGGGAGTGGTCCCGTTCTGGGTGACGAGGCAAACCAGGCTTCGACGTGCGGGACCTTTCGGCGGCATAAGGGATCCTCGAACTCCCCCTCTCCCGCCAGGGCGAGCCAGGGAGAGGGCTGGAGTTCGCACAGATCTCTTTCTCCAACATGGCCGCCGATAGCTCGCCCCGGCAAGTTCGGTGAGCCTTCCATGTCCCAGGTCGCGCGGCTTTGCCGCGCGCCAGGGGTTTCAACCCCTGGCGACCCCGATTCCGCCGCCGCTCGCCAGATCCCAGCGATGTTCATGGCATTCGCCTTGAGACGCTTCGTGTCATCCAAGAGAAGAGAAAGTCCCAAGGCAGGCCCTAAAAGGGCCAGCTCGCGAACGCCCAGGTGCAACGCCGGACGAATCGCGACGCACCCATGACCTGGGCATCCGCCCTGAAGGGCGGCCCACAGAATTAGCCCAGTGCGGAGCGCTGGGCCCCGCGCCCGACCGCCGGAACCCACGACGGGAACCGCGTCCAGCCGCCCGAACCCACGACGGGGAACCGCGTCCGACCGCCCGAACTCACAGGTGTACAAACTCCAGGCAGTGGGCTGCGCCCACTGAGGCCGAGCCTGCTCCCAACTTCGAATGAGTTGTTGCGCGCAACCCTTCGGGTTTACGCGACTCTCCCAAGACACCTCCGCTACGAATGCTCCGGCGACGACCGGCGGAACGGCAAAATCTTCCCGAGCTTGCGCAGAAAACTGCGGCGAAAACCGAGGAGCGTCTCGAGGTAGAGAAAGAGCAACGCGATGAAGAGCAACAACGGCCACAGCCCCACCTGATGCTGTCCTTCCCAGTCCGGAGTGGAGTCGTCTCCGACTATTGGGCCCGCCCAAAGGGACGCCATCTTCTCCGGGCTGAAGCGTGTCGTGTCGCTCTCTCGCGGATCGAGGTTGGCGACAAACCCGAGTTCGGGGACGGCGAGCTCGACGCCGTCCTTCCTGGCGGTGACGGAGTAGAAACCGAGCGCGTCGGGAACGACGACGTCGCCGCCAGGGGTGCGCAGGTCCATGGCTGCTAGGACGAAGCTCTTGGCGCCAGGACCCGCGATCTCGACACGGTCGACGTCCCTCCCCTCCAACCCGATCGTGCGCTTCTCACCGACGACCGCTGCGCATTGCGCTCCCTCGCTGCGACGAGCCAGGTGTTGCACGAGCCGCTGGCTGAGGGGCACGAACGCCTTCTGGATCGGCAAGTCGCTCCAGTCCCGGTCGATGGTGGTGGTCAACAACATGAAGAGTCCGGCGCCGTGCCGCTTCTCGAGCAAGGCGGGAGCGCCGTCGGTGTAGGAGACCAACACGCGAGCCTCGCTCTGGGCGTCGGGCTCGACGAGCATGTAGGCGAAGACCCGGAGCTGCTGCAGCCCCTCGCCGCCAGGAAGGGCGAAGGGCTTGAAGACTTGGTGTGCGAAGTCGACCTTGTCGAAGTGAGTGACTTTCAAGGCGAGGTCAGGGTCGTTGCTGCGGGCGAGGACCTTCACGTTGCGCAGCGGTTTGGGCAGGAGGGGCAACATCACTTCGTTGTACACGTCGGCATCGACCCGCTCCCCGACCGTGACGAGCAGCCCGCCCCCTCGCTCGACGAAGGACTCCAGCGCGCTGACCAGCATGGGCGCCAGCTTGGCCACATCGGCCAAGACGATGACGTCGGTCGTATCGATGTCCTCGATGCGGAGGCCCTCGGGCGTGGTGATCCGCGGGACGATGGTCGACTGGCTGTCTTCGTCGGGCTTGAGCGCCTTTTCCAAATAGAACAGCTCGTCTTGGTAGGGCACCGTGCGTGCGTCGCCGTTGACCAACAGCACGTCGACATTGCGCTGCGTGGAGAGCAAGAGTCGACGGGTGTTGTCGACGAGGAGCCCCTCACCGCCGACGGGTGCGACCTCGAAAGTAACGGGCTCGACGCCGAGGGTCGACTCGACTTGGTGGGAGAACACCACCTCCATGTCGCGTCCGGGCTCGAGGGTGACCTCGGCGCTCGCGGCGGCTTTGCCGTAGACGCTCAGTTGCACGGTGGCCTGCTGGTTCTCCTGGAAGCCGACGCCGTGCAACGTCGCCCAGAGTTCGTAGGTTTGGGCCATTCCAGAGGGATGAGGCCGGTAGCCGGCGTCGACGATCGCCAGGTTCCGTTCCGGCGTCTCGACAGTGACGAGCTGTACGTGCGCCGCTCCACCGACGGCGTCATCGAGCTCGGAGGTGCCGAAGCTGCCTTGGTTGGCGTCGGTGATGAGGACGATTCGCCTTTGGGGCAAGGGCGAGGAGAGGAGGACGTCCCTGGCGTTCTGCAGGGCAGGTGTGAGCTCGGTGCGGCGTTGCGTGGGTCGATGCTCGGAGAGTCTCTCTAGAACGGGCGCCCGATCGCCGCTGAGCTCGAGCCGCCCCGACTCGGCTTCGCTGGTGAAGAGCAGCGCGGAATCATCCCAATCGTCGAGCTCCTCGACCGCCTCACGCGCTCGCTCGACGGCCACCTCGTACGCGCTTGCGCCCGAGGTGGTGATGGCCAGCATGCTGGCGGAGTCATCGACGATGATGACCGTGGCGGTGGGTAGGCGGTCGTTTCCTTCCTCGTCGGAGCCCGTGAACCAGAATGGCTTTGCCAAAGCCAGGGGAATGAGGAGGAAGACCCCAACTCTCAGGGCGAGCAGGAGGAATTGGCGAAGCTTGAGCTGACGAGCGAGCCGGCGCTTGCTGTCCAAGAGGAACTGAATGGTAGGGATCTGGCGACGAACCGCCTTTCTTCGGTTGTAAAGGTGGATCAGCACCGGCACCGCGGCCGCAGCGAGAAACCACAACATGAGGGGCTGGAGAACGCTCATTGTCGCTGCTGTTCCATGGAGGTCGGGAGAGAAGAGCGCATGGCGGGGACGTCACACGACTGTGCCCATGAAGTGCAGTCTGTGGTGGCGAAAAGCAACGGGTGCAGTTTGCGGCGAGTCACAATGCGGCCCTTTGTGAGTGTGAACGAAGCGGAAAAATGAGCTCCGCGCTCTCCTCCGCGGGCTCCGCGTCT
>PFUG01000267.1 GCA_002789955.1 Deltaproteobacteria bacterium CG_4_9_14_3_um_filter_63_12
CCCTGGTTGCGTATCAGCTGCTTAAAGAGATTTAGCCGCACCGACACCGCGCTGCGCCCGTCGGCAACCACCTCGAACGGTGGCTCACCCTCTGCGGGCACAATCTTGAGGCCGGACGTGTCGCCGCTGGGAATGGAGACCTCAGCGGTCGAGCCGTCACTGTTGGTGATCGTGGCAGAGCGCACGATGATGCGCACCTGCATCACAAAGCCTTCTGGCACCTCCAAATAAAGGATCTGTCGCGGGGCCTCATCAATGTCTCCCTCAACCAGGTCGACCAGACCCCCAGTGTCCGGCAGCGTAATGACCTGTTCGGTCGATGGGTCGTCAGGATCGCTGCGATGGACGACGCGAACCTCTTCGACGTCAACGCTGAGCGACTGCAACCCTTCGAGAGTTTCTCCCTGACCTCCGGCGAGCCGCCGAAGGTCAGGGTCGAGCGGGTTGTCCATTTCAACCATGATGATGAACGCCCCAGCTCCTGCGGGGACCGGTGGGTCATCACACGAGCATTGGCCCATAGCAGAGGACAGAATCCCCAGCACAGTGATCAAAAAGAAATGGCAAGCGGACACGCGCAGGCGGTGGCGTGGCGTGGCGTGGCGTGGCGTGGCGTGGCGTGGCGTGCGTCATGAAACGCGCCTCCTTTTGCGTGATGAGTTGTGACTTCACCGTAGTGACTAATGAGAGCGGAGGCAATGTCCATCACAGAGTCCGAGAGATTTTGCGTAGTCTTCAGA
The DNA here is from genome assembly GCA_002789955.1 of Deltaproteobacteria bacterium CG_4_9_14_3_um_filter_63_12. Classification (GTDB taxonomy): domain Bacteria; phylum Myxococcota_A; class Bradymonadia; order UBA4248; family UM-FILTER-63-12; genus UM-FILTER-63-12. Next base: position 741 of record PFUG01000267.1, read on the forward strand.
GATAAGTGTTCTCTCTCAGCGGCCAGCCACGTGGACTTACTTGTCCAGCAGTCAACGGCCAACAAGGGATTTCACGCCCCGCTGGAGCGGATGCGACTCGCCAGCTAGAGTCCATCTTGAAATTCAGAGTTCGGTCGCATTTTCCACCGATCTCAGCGAAACACGCAATCCTTCCCAAAGGGCATCTTTTGAGCGCCCGTTCGGAAATACCCAAGGTGCAAGGAGCCGACGACCGAGCGACGCAGGCGTGCACCGGTACGCCGAGGAGCGAGGAGGAAGGCGACGCCGCAGATGGGGTATTTCCGGACGGGCACCAGCTAGACACCGTGTGGCCGACAAATCAGAGCGCTGTGCGCCAGCTTGGTTGACCATGTGGTCAGGGTCTTCCTGCGTTAACGACGGGCTCGAGAATGGAGTTCGAAGCGAGCCAGCTCGCCCGGGATTGAAATCCCGTGCACGCGCGTCGCCCCTTCGGGGCTCATGCTTGCTTTCTCACCCCTGACGCGCATCGCTTCAAATGGCTGCAATGAAAATCGCCGGGTTCGAGCGGTATGTTCTCGATAGTTGCTTCGAGCTTATCGCAGAGGACATCGCTAGAGATTTGTCCAATGTGCGCTCGTTTGGGCGCACGATTTCCTGCCGCTGAACGGCCTCAGGGTGTCGTCGGACGCGAGCCTGTCTCAGCCGACCTTCCGAAACAAACGCCAGAACACACTTCTCCGAATCCCAATCTGCTCCGATCGACATCATCGCCAGTCCCTCCATCCTAGACACTGTGGTAGAGTGCGCATGGCTGCGAGTTGGGGCGTGCCTATGGTACCGTCCAGAATGCGCAAACAATCGTGGCGGAACATCGCTATGGCCCTCACCTCGCAGCCAACCCAACAGGGCGAAGACCTCCGCAGGCCCCCACCGCTTGGCGGGGCAGCGCAGAGAAGCCGCCCCTGTCGGGAGCGCACGACTCAGTAGCTACCTGAAGACCATGCGCTGTGAAATCCCCCATAGGCGCAGAGGGTTTGAGGTAAGGAGCTGTCTCGTCGTGAGTTCATGGTGGCAACGTTGAGTCGGGTCTTGGTTTTCTCATCTCTTGGATGACGCGCAGCGTCTCAAGGCGACTGCAATGAAAATCGCGTGGAATCGGGCGAGCGGCCGCGGCTTTGGGGCCGCCATCGACGAAATGCGTAGCCTTTTGCTGAATCCCTCAACAGAATGAGCCAAACCGTGGGGAACGACCAAGGTGCAGAATGCTCCCGAAGGTGTTTGCTCTGTTTGGATGCTGGCTGTTCGTCACAGGCTGCAGCGTCGAGTTCAGTGAGGTGTCGTCATCGCGTCCTCCGTTGCCCGAGCGCGACTGGGTCTCACAGGCCGGCGACGTCGATGAGCCTGAACTGACCCCGACTTGCGAAGACACTGCAGTGCGCTGCTCGCCCTACGCCTGTGCGCCCGACGAGCTCGGCCGCAGCGAGCGCTGTGCAGCGTATTCGTGCCTCCAGATCAAGGTTGGCCTGCAGGACGCCGAAGACGGAGCATACTGGCTCGCCGAGAGCCTCGAGGCCACACCGAGGCTCGCAAGTTGCGACATGACCACCAGTGGCGGCGGCTGGACCATTGTAGAGAACTTCGACGCCACCTTGGGGACCTGCCCGCCGGGCTTCTCAACAACGGGCACAAACCTCTGTCAGCTGAGTAACGGGCCAGGTTCGACCGTCATCGACGTCCCTTCTCCGGGCTTTGCCTGGACGCAAATCCGCGGTTTCATTCAGGGGATGCAGTTCGCCACGCCCGACGCCTTCGCGCCCGGCGGCCAGACCGTCGACTCGGCGTTGGTCGATGGCATCGTCATCCACCAGGGCCCGCTTCACCTGTGGACCTATGCGGCGGCCGCTAACAAGCACACTCAGCAAGCCTTCTCGTGTCCCTGTGCTGGCGGCACGCCGGCCCCCGCGGTCGTCGGACCCTACTACGCCTGCGAGGCCACCCCAAGGGACCTCATCTTCGAGCTCGTGACCAGCGACCCCGTCTGGGACGGCACGGGATTGGGCAGTGACTGCGATGTGCACGGCTTCCCCGCGGCGTTCGAGAGGACGCTGGACAGCCCGTCGAGTGCCCCTCTGACGCTCACCTTCAAGACCGACGAGGACCTCGCAAACGAGAACCTGCCGGTGGGCCGGATCGTCCTCGAGGTTCGAGAATCGGAGTTCTGCGACGGCGTCGACAACGACTACGACGGCCTCGTGGACGAGGCGGGCGCCTGTGTCCTGGGAGCCCCCGCCTCGTGCCGAGACGTACAAGAACAAGCCGGTTGGGCTGCAGATGGGGTCTACTGGCTCGAGCCACTGAGCGATGGGCTCGCGAAGAAGGTCTACTGCGACCTGAGCCGCGACGGCGGCGGTTGGACGCTCGCTGCCCTCTGCCACAGCCACGACCCACGCTGCTGGAATGCCGACGCCGTCGGCTCCGTCGACTCGCCGCACCAGGCGCGGTCGGCGAAGCTCGCTGACGCCGACATTCGCGCCATCTTGACGAGGGGCGAGCGCACGAGCCGCGGCTTCTGGCGCCAGGCCAGACGGTATGGAGCGCGGCAGGACCTGGTAGAAGTGGTCTACAACGAGTTCCAGAACCCGGACGAGTGGGCCTCCGACGTCTGTGGCGTCGACGGTCAGGTGTTTGGCGTCAAGTCGGCCTCCGACACGGTCCTCGAGACCGAGTTCGGCCCCCTCTCCGAGAAGGCTTGGGCGACTCCTTTTGCGGAGACGTCGACGCTCGCCGGGAGCTGCTCCTGCGCCGCCAACGGCTGGTCGAATTTGGGCGGCGAGTCGTGCGGAGACGCGGCTTGGTACACGCAATGCGAAAATGGCCCGTCCATGTCGCACGACTGCAACCAGCCCGCGGAGCGGGCCGAGCTGCAGGTCTGGGTGCGATAGAGTTGCCCAAACCGATCCGGGCGTGCGTGCTCCGCCGCAGATGCATCGCGCTGGGTGGGCAAGGCCGAGACGAAGGCGATGGGCTGCGGGATTAAGTTCCGGAGGTGAGGGCGGTAGTCGGAGGTTTGGTGGGATTCGATTTTAACGCAAGGGCGCTAAGTTCGCAGAGTCGCAAGGGGTTTTCTTGTTTCTTGGGGACTTCGTCGTGGGCTCTGGGGACTGATCGTGGGATTTCCTTCGGCTCTCCAACACAGTCACCTGAGACGCTGCGCGTCACCCAAGAGGTGAGAAAACCTTCGGACCACCGTCTGTTGATGGTCGGCTTCGAGTTCACCACGAAGAGCACGAAGAGCACGAAGAGGCTGATTTTTCATTCCTCTCCTTCGTGTTCTT
>PFUG01000519.1 GCA_002789955.1 Deltaproteobacteria bacterium CG_4_9_14_3_um_filter_63_12
CGCTTGCCCCAAGCCACGGCGAGCTCGGCGGCGATGCCGAGACGGCCGCTGCCTTTGGGGCCGCAGACGACGACTTGTGCTGCATCATGGGTCGAACTGTGACCGACAGCCAATTGGCGGATGCGGGGTGCCAGAACAGCTTTGAGTCGCTTGGAGGCACCCGGTAAATCGTCGCCATCAAGCCTCTCGAGGAGTGGCTGTGGCCAGCCGCAGAGCCAAGCCACGACGTCGCCTGGGACGCGGAGGCCGACCTCGGCTGTGGTGCCGCCTGGGGTCTTTGTCTCTACAAAGTCGACGAGCCCAAGCCGCCGCAGCTGCTCTGCAGCGAGCGGCCCGCTTCCATCGAGGAGCTCGCACCCTCCAACGGCTTCAGGGCTCTCGACGGCGAGCAGGAGTGAGGCGAACCCGACGGGCATCGCTAGTCGGCCAAAATCCGCCCATGCGTATCGAAACACTCGAGACGGCGGCGTGCTCGCCGCGCCGGCCACGAGCAGAGCCAGCAGTCGCAAGGCTTCTTCGGGGAGCTGTAGGCGGAGCGAGAGCGACCACCAACGCTCGGCCAACGGGTCGCCATCGCTGTGCGCAGTCTCCAAAAGCCGCCAGCAGCGAGACCACGAGCCCCCTATCCGCTCTGAATCACTGGAAATCTGTGGTGGGGGGGGGCAAAATATCACCACCCAGCGCGAGGGCGTAACGCAGCTCTTCGGGCCAAATTCTTGCGCCGTCGCGTGGGTCGAGCCGGAGCCAGCCGCGGGTGTGGGCTCTGGAGAGCCAGGCGGCGAGGGTCTCAAGCGCGAATGTCCCCAAGGCATTGGGGACTCGAGAGTCGATGGTTCGTTGTGCTGAAGGTTGGTGCACGGGGGCTCGCCGGACTGAAGGACAAGTTTGAGCGCGACTTGGGGACGGTACAGCGATAGGCCGTCCGAGCAAGCGTTGAATTCTTTCGCTGGCCGTTGACCGCCAAACAGGACATTGACTGCAAGAAAAGAAAGCAAAAGGGGGTCCGGGGGACAAAGTCCCCCGGCGGGTCAGGGCAGAGCCCTGCCTCTCTAGTGTAAACCGTCATGACTCTCCATGTTTATTGACTGCAAGGAGCGCCCCCCAATCCTCAGGAATTCTTCAAAAATACCGGCATGTTGTTGATTACAGAAAAAAGAAAGTCATTGGGGGTCCGGGGGACAAAGTCCCCCGGCGGGTCAGGGCGGAGCCCTGCTTCCCTGAAAGGCCACGCTCATAAGCACGGACACATGTGAAGCGTTACACTAGACTGGCCACGCCCATGTCCGATCGCCACGCGCCCCCTTACTCTTCGGGCGCGAGCGGCTCGCTCGCCTCGCTCGGGAGGAGCAGCGTCGCGGCCCAGACAGATAAGGCCCCGCTCGCCTCCACTGTCGCTCGCTCAACCGAGATATTGCGTTGCCGCTCTGTCGCCAGCGGAACCAGATGGTCTTCGAACTCTGCAACCCCTACGAAGTGCTCCTCGCCGAGCTCTTCACCCGTTCGGGTGACGAGCACGGCCGACAGCACGACCTCGGTGCGGTAGCTCGTCGCGGCGACCGAGCTCGTCCCCGCGGCCTCGAACTTCGAGATGCCCAGCGGCTCGGTGCGTACCTCGGTCACCACGACGCGGAGCTGCGGCAGGCCAGGCTCTGGCGCGACCCACACCACCCCGTGCACCGACGAGGTGCCGCGCAAAGCGCGCGCCACGGCGAGGGGCAGCCCGGGTTCCACGGCGTCCGACTCGACCCGCAGCGAAACTTGGGTGTCGGCCAAGGCGCGCGCGGTAAACTGGTAGCCACACCCCGTCGCGCCCAGGTTGCTCGCCAACGCGAGTGCTAACGCGATGCTCGCGCCCCGCCACCAAACCGATGTGGCGGGCCTATTCCCCACAAGGACCTCGCAGCGCCGCGACGTCCTGGTGACACTTCGCGCAAGCCGTCTGGTTTTGCTTCAGCATCTCGCCACAGCGGTCGAGAAAGTCGCCGCCGTGCGGCTCGATGACGGAATGACAGCCGATGCAGGTCGCCTCACTGTGACAGCTCACACAGGCTTCGATGGAGCGCCGGGCTTCCTCGCCGTGGAACGACTCGCTGCTCGGGTCCTCGACGAAACCTGGTGGATGCAGGCTCGCTCCGGGAGGCGGCCTCAGGGTCTCTCCCACGCGGGTCCCCTCGTGGCATTCCACGCAGAAGTCCTGCTCCATGTGACAGGTCGAGCAGTCGGTCTCGCCCGACAGAGAGTCCATGCCATGCATCAGCGTGTAGTTGGGCGGATGAATCTCTTGGGGGCGAAGCACGCCGTCGTGGCAGCGCTCGCAGCTCGCCGGTTGGTGACAAGTTTCGCAGACCTCGCCGTCGACCTTGGCCGCCAGAGAATGGTCTCGCACGAAGTCGAAGCGGTGGTCGCCGCCGGAGGCGCTCTCGGTCGGCACCAACTCACCGCTCTCGAAGGACGTCTGCAGACGGCCGCTGGCATCGGACAGGTGGCAGCCTGCGCACTCTTGCGTGGCGGCTCCTTGCTCCTCATGACAGCCGATGCAGCGCTGCATGCTCGGCAGCGTGGCGTTGCTCGTAGGGGAGTCCGTGCTCATCTCGCCGTGACAGCTTTGGCAATCGGCGCCAGAGGCCAGGTGAATTCGGTGAGAGAAGGTGAGCTTGGCACCCGTCGGGCGCGTCAGCGTCGGTGGGTTCGACACGGCGCGGTAGGCCGTCTCGCCGTTGGGAAAGGTCGGTGGCTCGTCTCGATACTCGGTGTGGCAGAGGTCGCAGGTCTCTGCGGGGTCGGCGTGGCAGGTCGTGCAGACCTCCATAGTCGGGAACAAGTTGTCGTCGGCGCGCACACTTAGGGTTGCTTGCGTGTGGCAATCGACACAGGCGATGCCTGTGTGCGAGGGATGCACCTCGGCGAGGGTCGAGCTCCAGAGCGGGTACACCACACTGCTGTTGTTGCGCGCGTCCTGCGCGCAACCCTTCGGGTTGGCGCAACTCTCCGCCATCCCTGGCTCCGAGTGCTCGGAGCCGAGGGGCTCGAGGGGCTCTCCGAGGCTGCCATCCACCCACAGGAGTTGGACGACCAATGTCAGCGCCAAGCCAAGGCGGCCTATTCGTCTCATAGGTCGAACTCCAGATTGAGCGTAGCGAAGAGACGAAAGTCCTGGTCGGTGTACGGGCTGTGGCGAAACTCGGCGGCCGCGTTCAGAAGGCCCCAAAACCCGAGCCGCAGGTCGGTGTCCGCCCGGACGCTGAAGGCGGTGCCGGCGAAGGCGGTCGTCGAGCGAGCGAAGTCGAGATGCGCCACTCCCAAGCCAAACTTGGCGAGTCGATAATACTCGGGGGTGTTGGCGGACAACCCAGTCCAGTGCCGCCGCCCGCCTTGGTCGACGTCGGTGCGGTGGCTCAGACGCGTCCAGATTCCGAGGCCTGGACGCCAACGCACCGAGAGCTGGCCGCCACCTCCCGAGTCCCCGTCGTCTTCAGAGCCGCCTTCATACCAGTTCATGGCGGCCCGAGCCTGCAACTGCAAGTCCGGGCTCAGCTGCCAACTGGTGCGCAAGGTGAGCGAGTCGCGGGCGCGCAGGTCGAAGACGTTGAAGATACTGTCGGCGTCGAACACAGGGCGTCGCCGTTGGGCGCCGACGCTGGCGGACAGGTCGGCGTCCAGGTGTGCGGTCACCTCCCCTTCGAGCCCAGCGAACTGGCTGCCGTAGAAATCGTAGACCGAGGTCACCTCGGTGGTCACCCAGTGGGTGAGTTGCTGGCGATAGGCGGCGCCGAGCCGCATGCTCTCGACGCCGTCGTAGACGTCCCGCAGTTGCTCCCGCAAGACGACCTCCGCTGACGCGCCATGGCCACCGTAGCTGAGCCCTCCTCCGAGAACCCCGCTAGGCTCTGCATAGTCGTTCTGTCCTTTCACTTGTGTCGAGGCGGTGCCGTCGAGATCGTAGGCCGAGGTGTCGAGGAGGCCTTGGTCCTCCTTCACCTCGAGCCCTGCGTGCAGTTGGACCTTCAGCCCTTCCCAGATTCGGTAGGAGATTCTCGCCCCATCGAAGTCCACCCAGCCGAGGCTGTCGCTCTCGATTTGGCGCCCCACCTTCAGGACCAACCGGCGATGGAACAAGCGGGCCGTCAGGAAGGCGTAGAGCAGGTCGACCTGGTTCTGTCGATGAGCGGTTTGGACCACTGGAGAGTCCGACTCGAGCGCGCCAAAGTCCGTGTCGAAGCGCAGCGCGGTTTGGAAACTGAGGAAGGAACTGCCGTCGCCCGTCAAATCTAACCCGGCGAGACGTAGAATCTGGGTCATCCTGCGATGTGGGGTGGTCTCGCCATCGCTGCGCAGAACCGCGAACGCCTGGCCGATGGTTTGGACATTCAGGTCATATTCCCCACCCTCAACCGGACCGGGCAGCACGGCGACGCACAGCGCGACGAGCAGAGGCGGGGCCAGCCAGGGGTGACGTCGCTGGGGATGTTTTTCGACGTTTCTCGCCATACGGAGGGGGCTCGCGCCTGTGGCGGTCTTGATGAACGAAGCAAGGCAACTCGGCCACGATGGCGGAGAGTCGTGGGCACCCGAAGGGTTGGCGCCGGACGCACCAACATGCCACCCGCGAGCGACGAGCGTCAACACGCTGAACGCTCATTGCCGAGCGGACGCCCCCCATCGACTACGCAAAGAGGTCAGGACCGCGAACTTCTTTGCAGCGCAAAGCCGGCGCGAAACACCCTTTGCTTGCTCGTTTCGAACAGCTTGGTAATGATGAAGGGGTCGAACGGCCTCGACGTGCGCGAGGTTCGTCGAGCAACGTCCGATGGATGAGTCCTGCACCTTTGGGGGAATGGACTTTGCTATCGTTGCCTATTTATCTGCGCGTTCTCTGCGATAACCGAGCGGTCATGCCGATGAAACCTATCCACACCAACCTCTTCGCCACCGACCCTTTGAGCAACCGCGGCTTCGCCCGAGCCGGCGTGAGCTTGGTCGAGCTCATGATCGTGGTCGCCATCATCGCGATCCTGATCGGTGCAGCCTACCCCGTCATCTCCCAAACTCAGCGCGAGTCCCGCGTGGACAACACGTCCCGGGAGCTCGGGCGAGTGATCAAGCAACAGAGGTTGCGAGCGCAGAACTTTAATCGCTCGATGTTCTTCAAAGTCGATGTGGACAACCAGAAGGTTGAGATCGCCGCTCTCGATCTGGCCAAGGCCACTACGAACCGCAGCTGTGCTGTCCTGGACAGGGACATGGACACCGAGCACGTCGCCTTCGACCTCGCCGACGGCCTCCACAATGACGCTTCGCTGACCAATCGCGACGGCTCAGCGTGGGTCAACGGCTGGGTATGCATCCGCCCTGATGGACAGATCATCAACCCCTCTGGTCTCCAGCCCTACACAGGAGAAAGCGGGGTCTTGAGGTTCTATGTGGAACGCTCCGACGGCGTTGGAGACATCCGTGCCATCAACGTCCCCTTCAACGGCGTCGTCCGTCACTCGATCTTGCCGCGCTGAGGCTTGGAGCGCTCGAGCAGGTCGCTAAATTGCCGTGAGAGGCTCGCATGTTAGCGTGAGTCGGGGCCTTCCCTTCCTGCCGAGTCGAGAGACGTGCACCACCACCACTCATCTGCGCGCCGCGCCGCGCGCCAGCTCCTATTGCCGCCGTTGGCGTGCCTGCTCGTCCTGTCGAGTGGTTGCAACTTCCGCAACACGGGGTCGCCGCTCGCTTCGGAGGGCCGCATCATCCAGTATTCTCTGCGCCTCGACGAGCAGGGAGAGGGCTTCTTCGTCGAAGCCGTCTTCCCTCCAGGCCTAGCTCTAGAGCGCTTGTGTTCGCCGTCATTGGGCAACCGAGCCGGTGAATCCTTGGAGTGGAGGGGGCTCGAGAACGAGACCGGCAGCATCCCGTTGAGCTGGGAAGACGACGGCTGTTTTACGATCCCTAGGCAACGAGGCGAGGTCGCCGCGCGCTACCATGTCGCCACGCTCTCCCGAGACAGACCCGCCTGGAGAGCGGTCAGTCTGAGTCCATACGCAGACGCGGACCGCCTCGTATTTCCCGGTGAGGTGGTGTTCTTGGAGCTCGATGGACGAGACGCCGCCGCCCAGGTCCCCAGTCAGGTCTCGATCTTTGACAGCGATGGAACGCCGTTGGCTTTGGGCGTTCACGACGTCCATTCGACCCTCAAGAAGAGCGAGGACGCCTGGCTCGCGCCCAACAACGAGGTGCTCATTCGCTCGCTCCTCTGGCTCGAGGACGCGGCGGTCTGCACTGCGGTCGACGGCGAGCTCGGGCGCATGAACCTCGTCGTCTCCGGCGGCTTGGCGGCCCCTGAGCTCGCCGCCGAGACTGCGCAGCTCGTCCACTCCCTCGAGCAGTGGGCGCCGACGCGCTCGGCCTCGCTGGAGCTGCTCGCCCTCCTGCCCGCTCGCTGGGACCGTTCGGCGAGATCCGGCTTCGCGCGCCGCAACGGCATCGTGCTTCAGGTCGGACAAGACGCCCTAGCTGACCCTGAGGTGTTTCGCAGCCTGCTCTCGCACGAGCTCTTCCACCTCTACAACGGCGAGTCGCTGTTCTACTCGGAAGAGGACTACGCTGCGACGACCTGGTTCCGTGAGGGAACCACAAGCTATGTCTCTGCGGTCGCGCTGGTCCAGAGTGGGCTTGGCGACGAGGCGAGCTTCATGAAGAAGCTCGCCGAGCACGCTTCGAACTATCTGCTCAACCCGGTGCGTCGAGACGCGAAAGCCAGCGAGCTCGATTGGCGTCGCATGCCCTATGACCATGGCGTGCTCCTGAGCCTCGCCCTGGACTTGATCCTGCGAGACGTCTCTGGAGGGACACGGTCCCTGCAAGGCTTTTGGCGTTACTTCGCCGAGAGTCGGTATTGGAAGTGGCAGCAGACGAACGAGACGTTGCTCTTCGCCCTCAACCAGTACTCGGGGGTCGAACTGAGCGGCTTCTTCGAGACCTATGTCAAGGGCTCGGCGCCCATTCCGGTCTACGCGCTGTTGCGCAACAGCGGCTTCGACGTCAGCCCGACACAGCGTGAGCTGGCCTATCTCGAGATGAGCGTCGAGTACAACGTCGACCGCGTCGAACTGGTGGTGACAGGGCTCGTCAAAGACGGTGTCGCGGATTTGGCCGGGGTGCAGCTGGGCGATGTCTTGGTGCCACTCGAGGGGACCAGCTTCGATAAGATCGACGCGCCGATCGAGTTCAAGATTCGGCGGCAGGGAGAGGAGAGCTTCGTACGCTTGCGTGCGGCGAGGCAGCTCGCTCCGACGGTGGACATCCACCCGAGCGGCGACCAGCCGGACCTCCCTTTCCGGTTGATCCTCGAGCCCTATGCAAACGCGCAACTTTGAGGCGTAAGCAAAGGAGGGGAGCCGAGCTCCCCTTCTTTGTTTCCTGAGGTGAGACCTCGAAGGTCTAGAAGTCCTCGCGATCCCAGCGGCTGCTGGAGCCTGCGGAGGAGGAGGCGCCGACGTTCTCTTCCTCGACACTGAACGAGGAGGCCTCGGCGGGCTGGGCGAGTCCCATCTTCGCTTTGAGAGCGGAGAGGGCGTCGTCGGAGCCCTGGTTCTCTTCGAGGGCGGAGAACTTCGCGTCCAAGGTGTCGCCGGAGAATTCGTTGGCGAGCTCGGTCTCGGCTTCGGCCTCGGCTTCTTCCTTCTCGATCTTGTCCGCCATGCGGTCGAAGGCGTCGAAGGCCGAGTTCTGATTCATGCCGGCCAGCGTCGACTGGATCTGCTTCTGTGCACGAGCGCGCTTCTGGCGAGCGATGAGGAGGTTCTTCTTGCGCTTCGCCTCTTCGATCTTCGTGTTGAGCTGACGCAACGACGAGCGGAGGCTGTCGGTCGCGGCTTTCTGGAGCTCCCACTGCTTCTGATACTCGGAAGCCAGGTTGTCGTGCTCGGTCTTGCGCATGAGCGCTTCTTTCGCCAGGTCGTCCTTGCCAGCGCGGACGGCCATCATGGCCTTCTTCTCCCACTCGCTGGACATGCTCAGCTCGTTCTCGAGCTGTTTCTTGAGACGTTTCTCATCGGCGATTGCGACCGCAACCTGTTTCTTAGCCGTTACCAGGCTGTCCTTCATGTCGAGGATCAGCTGATTGAGGATCTTTTCCGGATCCTCGGCTTTGGAGATCATGTCGTTGATATTGGCTTTGAGGAGAGTCCCAAGCCTCCCGAAGATACCCATTTTTCACTCCTAGCTTCTGTGGGTCAGGGGGCGCCGACTTGGCGCTGATCACCGCCCGGTACCTTGGACCTCACTCGTTGCTTGCGGATTCGGAACTCGCCGCGCCCAACCGGTATTTCTTCAGCACGGAATAATGCTGACGGATGGCCAGCGAGAGCGACTCAATGGAGGCAAAGAACTCGTTGTAGTCTAGGTTCTCGGATTGGAGCGTGTCTACGAGAACCACGTTTCCTTCCTCGATCCCATACGCCCCTGCGACCATCTCCGTGCCGTTGAGCCGCAGGAGCTGCTCGAAGAGCTCCGGCTGGTGCGTTGAGGGAACATCCATCAGCTTCACGACGAACGTGATGATCGGGGGCGAGTGATTCACCAGGATGTTGTCGACGTGGTCGACCTCGTTGTTGACCATCCAAAGACCTTCGTCGAGCTTCTCGTAAGGCAGGCTGAGCTCGATGAGGTAGCCTTCGATGTCTTCATTCGTCCGCATTGAGATCCTCCTGCAGATCGGGGCTTCCCTGTGATTGGGAATTTCCGCTTTATTTCTAGCAAGTACTGGAATTTCGGCTCGTGAAAATCTGCGCCAGCATACCCGCGCCGTTTTCTCAGTGTCAAGCGCGGGAACGCAGTCAGGAACGCCTAGGATACCGCGTCGTCCGTTGGTCGCCAACCCCTCACAAGGTCGGTACGGCTTCAGCGGGCCTGGTGCGTGCGGCTGGCCAACGGTCCACTCGAACATCGGCCACGACGGCCCCATACAACCAGCCTCGGCTCCCATCCGCGAGCTGCACCTGGAGCCACTCTTCGCGCTCTTCGATGACCGCGACCAGCGCTCCCCGGTACAGGTCGTCGGGCTTGCTGGTCTTCGCCAGCACCGATGGGCTTTCGTAGTAAAGCGCATCCTCGGCCATCACGATCGCCGGACGGAAGTCCACGGTCACGGAATGGCCGATCAGATACGACCCAGACAAGAGCACCACCACGAACATCACCACGGCCAACACCGCGGCTCCATCTCTGACACCGCCGTGCTGGACGCGGCGACGCCACAGCAGAATGCCGAACAACAGGTTCCAGCTTAAGAGCAAGCCCCACGCGGGCCAGTGTGGCCCGACCGCATGGAAAAAACGCCAATACACCTGGTCGGAGGACTCTCCACGCGTCAGCTTTCTTCCTGCTGATGAGCGCAAAAGCTCGCGACTGAGCTGCTCACGGGCGATGTCGAGGCGCTGCTCGGCGTCGTCCTGCAGGGGGTGCAACGCCAAGCTGCGCTCGAAACACAATATGGCTTCGGGCCAATCGCGCAGCTCGAAGTGGACAACTCCTTGGTCGTAGTAGAGGTCGGCGCTCGGACCGACCTTGCGCTCCAGTTCCTGATACCCCCGCAGTGCCTCTTCGTGGTGGCCGTCGCCAAACGCTTGTTGGATCTCCGCCTCGGGCTGAGCCAAAGCCGCCCTCGCAAAGAGTGAGAAGCTGCACAAACCCAGCGCTACGAAACCGGACAGCACTCCGCCTCGAACCACATGAAGCCTTGCTCGCCACCGTGCGCGGTTCGAACCTTTGCTCGCCTCGCTCATCGGCGCGCTCCTTTTCGGGCGGACTCGAGCTCGTCGAGCGCATCGTTGACGCTGTCGAGGAGTGCGGCGCTCGCGGGCTGACTGACCCCTTCAGGCGAGTAGCTCATGGATTCCAACTCGGTGAGCAGCGCCGCCACCGACGCGCGCAGCTCTTCAGCGACACCAGCCCCAGCCAGCAGGCGCTCAAGCGACGCTGCAGTGGCGGAGCGTGCACGAATCTCGTAGCGCTCGATCAGGTACTCTCTCAGCACCGCGCTCAAGCTCGAACAGACGGTGCGTGCACCAAGCTCCTTCCCCACGGCGCGCAAGGCCCGTTTCGCCTGCTTGTGCGCGCCGTCCATGCGGCGCTGCTCGGCCCCCTTCGCGCGCCGTCGACTCCAGGCGGTGACCGCGAGGCTGCCACCAAAAGTCAGGGGGGCGACCGCCATGAGCAGCGCAAACCACCACCTCGTGTAGGGAGCTGTCGCGGGCGGAGCATCCGGGGACAACGCCCGCAACCCAGGGAGCGCCTCGAACTCCGGCCTCTCCACGGCCTCGTCGAGCTCGGCCTCGCGTCGGGCCGCAGCTTGCTCGAGAATGGCGTCGGCGTTGGGACCGAAGCCTTCGACCTTCACCGACCAGGGACCAACCTGCTCCTGGGAATAGCGCGCGCCGTCGAGATCGAAATAGTCGAACGTCACCGGCGGGATCTCGAACTCACCCTCCTCCATCATCACGAGTGTCAGACGGAATCTGCGTACGCCGCGGATCTGGGTGAAATCCACCTCGATCTCATCAGAGAGAACCTCGGGCCCGAAGGACTGCACCCAGGACTGCTGCGCGATGGGCCCGAGGCTCATCTGGTCGACGAAACCTTCGCCCTCGAGCTTGACCATCAAGACCACCGAGTCGCCGACCTTCAGGTCGCTCAGCGTGCCGACGCCGCTGGCCCGCAGCGTCGCATCGAGCGCCAAGTGACGTCCCACGTTGCCGACCACGAACCCCTTCGGCGGGTTAGGGGGCAGCGGTTTGACGAAAACCTGGTCGCTGGGCGACGAGATCCAGTCCCGAGGTGAGGAAAACACGCCCCGGGGGACCTCGACGGCAAGAGGGCTCAGCACGACCTCGCCCAGCTCGATGGGCTGCAGAATGTAGGAGCGAATCTTCTCCTCGACGCGGTAACGAATGCCGTCGCGCGTCTCGTTGTGGATCCCGTAGCTCGGCTGGTCCGGCTCTCTCGTCAGCAACCCGGGCGGAAAGTCTGGGTCGGTGACGTCGTACATCTCGCTGGGGCGGTCGGCCTTCACGTAGAGATCGTAGTGCAAAAAGAAGGGCTGCCCCAAATAGACCTCCGGGGACTCGACCCGCAGCTCGACGAAGTAGGGATCGCCGACCTTCGGCTTTGGGTAGGTGCGTGAGGGCAGCGGCGTTCCTGCACCCGTGCCAGTGCCGCCCACGCCTGTGCCGCCTGGACCGGAGCCTCCCGGACCGCCGCCCGAACCACCACCTCCGGAGCCCCCTCCCACGGGCGGCGAGAGGCCCCATCCTGAATTGGCGGAGGTGTCGACCACGTCGATCTCGATGGCATCGGTCTCATAGGAGTGCTGTCCGGCGCGGATGGTGGCCGGGCCGACGACCAAACGCCCCGCGCGTTTCGGCTTGAGCCTGAAGATCATCTCCTTCGACTTCGAGCTGTGCCCTTGGTGATTGACGATCCGATCCTGGGTCGAGCGCCCCATCTCTGTGAAGTCAGCGATGTTGGGCTCCGACTCCAACACCGCAGTGCCGGGTCCAGTGCCAATGACGCTGATGGTGTAGATCAGGATGTCGTCGGTCGAGGCGTGCGTCGCGTCGATCCCTGCCTCGACGCTCCAATCCTCGGCGTGCGCCGACGAAGGGAGCAGCAACAGCAGCAGCCCAAGGATGAGCCTCCATCCTGTTGACCGCACGCAGGCGCGAAACTGGTGTCTACCAGTCATTTTCAATCCGCCACTTCGGCATCTGCTCTTTCGCCTTCTCGAGCGGCAGGTTCTTGTCGTTCCTCTCGATCCCATCGAGGATGTCGTTGTAACGCTTCTCTCTCTGCTCCTCGGGAGAGAGCTCACCGTCGCCAGGCTTCTCTTTGGGGTTCATGGGCCCGTCCCGCTGCGGGTCGGGGTTCTGCGTGTCTTGCGGGTTGGGCTGCTGATCCCCCTGGTCTCGCTTGTCCTCTTGCTCCCCTTTGTCCTTCTGGTCTTGCTGATCCTGTTTGTCTTTCTGGTCTTGTTGGTCTTTCTGCTCCTGCTGATCTTTCTGGTCCTGCTGATCTTTCTGGTCCTGCTGGTCCTGTTCGTCCTGGCTCTGAGGCGAGTCGATGAGCAGGTGATAGAAATTGCGCTCCCCCTCGACCGCCAGCTGAATGCGTTCACCCACCATCGCCCCTTCGAGAACCACGGTCTTGACTTGCTTTCCGGGGGTCGTGCTCTTGGCGACCTCGGCTTGGGCGATCACCTGCGCGGTGATGGGATCGTAGGCCGTGAGCTGTAGGTCTCCGAGGCGAGGATCGTACTCGATGGTTGCTTGGAGACCGACCTGCTCGCCGTCTTTCGGAGCGGCTGCACCGGCGTTGGTCGGCGCCGCAGCGGTGGCGACATACCAGTCGTCGTCGTTGTCGCAGTGCCGCAGGTAGCGAAAGAGCTTCTCCTGCGCTGGGAGCTCGGTGCTCGCCGAGGGCTCATCGTTCTCTTCAAAAGCGTCGTCGCCCTCGGGACAAGCAGTGAAGTGGTAGAAGGTCATGCCATATGGCCCTTCTTGGAGCTCGTCGAAGCCCTTGATGAGCAGGTGGAACCGGGTCTTCGTAGGCCATTCGAAGAGCTCGAAGTTGAGGAGTGGCTGGGCGGCGCCTGGCTCGATCTGTCCACGCCGCAGCGCGCCCGGAGTGCCTTCTGCATAGAGCTCGTAGGCCAGGATTGGAGTCTGCTTCGATACGGCGTCGGGCAGAGAGGCGAGGTCCATGAAGAACGAGTCGCCAGGAGCCGCCTCGAAAGTAAACCAGTCGTCGTCGTTTTCGCAGATGTGCAGCTCGTGGGTTCCTGCCTCGAGGGCGGCGGCTTGGGCCTTCTCGTCGTTCTCTTCGAAGGTGTCCTCGAACTTGACGCAAGGCGGAATCAGCGTGACCCCGAGATGGTACGACGCCTCAGCGTAGTCGAGGGCTCGAACCCGGATGAAGAGCGGCCCGTCGCCAGCGCTCTCTGGCACGACGAAGGTCTCGATCGAGCGCCTGACGACATCTGGCGGGGCCGCAGCTCGGCTCGAAGGCGGCGCAGGACCGAGGTCCTCGGCGAGGGGCTCGCCCAAGGCTGGAACCACGGCCAACTCGAGGTGGGCGTAGTCGAGGCGAGCGGAATCATCGAGGGGCTCGACGCGCTGGGCCAAGCGAGAAAATTCGGCCGAGACGGTCACCTTGTAGCCGGCGCCTGCGTCGATGCGCACAAAGTCGTCGTCGCCGCCGCAGATGACGAGTTGCGCCGCCGCGAGCTCCTCGTCAGACAGGGCGGTGGCTTGCTCAGGCGAGTCATTCTCCTCGAGTGGATCTTCGAAGTTCCGGCATGGGGGGAAGAGCCGCAGCAGCGTCAGCTCCAGGTTGTACCGAGCGTCGTCGGAGCTTGGATCGAGCTCTAGGGCCGTTCGGTAGTTCGCCAGCGCCTGCCTGAAGTAGTGGACGGAGAGCCCTCGGTCGTCGATGCTCTTCTCCGTGCTGTCGCCTAGGAGATAGAAGGCGTTGGCCAGCGCGAAGAGCACTTTGAAGCGCTCTGGACGCTGTTCGGGCGAGACGGCGAGGGCCTTGACCAGTGCGTCCTTCGCGCGCTCCGGTCGTCCCGCTCCGAGTTCGGCCAACCCAATGTTGTAATCCAGCATCGGCTCCTCTGGGAGCGACTCCTTCGCTAGGGTGTACGCCTCGAGGGCGCCTTCGTAGTCTCCTTCGGCGAGCAAGGCATTGCCTTCCTCGACGTTGGGGTTCTGGCGCACGAAGAGCGCGTCGTCTCCACAGCCGGCGGAGACTGCCAAGAGGAGTAGCAGCGCCACCGAGCCGACCCTTCGACTGGCTCTCCGTCCTCGGCGTGGTCGGCCCTTCTTGCCAGCTCCCTGGGCCGCCGCCGACGCCAAGATTGCGCCCCGTCGGTCGCCGAACAGTCCGGCGATGAAGAGCAGCACGACGGCTGGGGCGAGCAGTAAGTAGAAATAGTCCTCAAAGGTGTCCATCATCAGCGACTCGAGCTCGGCCTTCTCGAGCTGGTCGATCTCTTCGGCCAACCCTTTGGCGACTGAGCGCGGACCTGTGTAGTGGAAGTACTTGCCATCGGCCGCTGCCGCGACCTTCTCCAAGGTGGCCTCGTCGAGGCGGGACTCCACGGGTGACCCTTTACGGATCATGATGCCGGTGGGCAGCCCTTGGTCATCGTACTCTGGGATGGTCGCGCCGGAGACCGAGCCGAACCCCACAGTGTAGACTCTGACCCCCCGTTTCTTGAGCTCGATAGCGGTGCGGACGGGATCCGTCTCGTGATCTTCACCGTCGGTGAAGATGACGACCAACTTCGAATGGTCGGCCATGGGCGCGCTGCCGTCGGCCGGGTCGGCGAGCAGCAGCTGGGAGCCGTCGATCATGGCCCTCCCGATGGCGGTCCCGCCCATGGGCATCATGCCGGGCTGGATCTGCTCCAAGTAGACGTCGATGGCGCCGTAGTCCGAGGTCAAGGGGGACTGGATGAAGCTCACGGCGGTAAAAACCACGAGCCCGACCCTGTCCCCCTTGAGGCGCTTGAGGATCCGGTCAATCTCTCCCTTGGCCGCTTCGAGCCGACTGGGTTTGACATCGTCGGCGAGCATGGATCTCGACAGGTCGACGGCGAAGACGACGTCGACCCCCATCCGCTTGACCTCGCGCTGCTTGCCCTCGCCTTGGGGACGCATCAGGGCCACGATCATCAGGAGCAGTGCCGCGAACGTGAAGACGAAGCGGGCGATCTGCTTGCGTGCGCTGCGGCCGGCCAGCATGGCGTGAAGCGCTGGGCGCGGTGCGGACTTCGAGGGGCTGTGTCCTCTCCCCTCCCACCAGTACAAGGCTGAGGCCAGCCCCGCGCCGACCACCAACCCACCGAGCGCCAGGACCAGCTGAACGTCGACATCGAAGGTCGATTTCGCCAGCATCCGCACGGCAATCATTTGTCCGGCCGCGATCGCTCCGGTCACGAAGAAAGTCACGAGCGGTCGACGAAATCCCTCGCTCAGCTCGGTGCCTTCGAGCAGCGCTTCGAGCCCGCGCACCCGTCCGAGCTTCCAGAACCAATAGGCGAGGTAGACCGACAGCACTGCGGAGGCCGCCGCCAACCACTCCATTGCTTCAGGATTTCCCCAGTGCTTGATCATCATGAAAGGGCTCGGGTCAGGGGAACTTGCGGATGACGAGAAAACTCAAGCTGGCCTCGAAGAGCAACAAGAGCACAGCGCCGAACGCGTAGGGCCGGTAGCGCTCGGTGGTCGAGACGTTGACCGAGCCTTCGAGCTCGGAGCGCTCGAACTGGTCGAGGATGTCTTGCAGGTCTTTGGACAGGCTCACCTTGTCGGTGGCGTGGTAGAATTTGCCGTTGGTCATGGTCGCGATCTTCTGGAGGAGCCTCGGATTCACGGGAAACTCGACCTGCTGGTAGTTCGTCCCCAACCCCCAGGTCTTTGGTCCTGTGGGCAGAAGCGTCGTGCCTTCTCGCCCGACTAGGATGGGAAACGTCGTAATCCCGAAGTGATTCGCCATGGTGGCCGCTTGCTCGGGCGATATCTCACCGCCACGGCGGTCGCCGTCGGTGATCAGCACGACGACCTTGCTTTCGGCATCGGAGTGGCGAAGTCCAGCGGTGGCGCGGGCCAGCGCATCGCCGATGGCCGTCCCGGAGCCGTCGATGTCCTCCAGCTCTCGCTGCTTCAGCAGGTTGAGGATGGTCCCGTAGTCCAATGTCGAGGGGAACTCGAGGAACGCGTCGCGGCCGAAGACGACCATGCCAATGCGGTCGCAGCGAGCAGCCGCGCCGTCGGTCGGCCGGTTGCAGCGTTCGCGCCGTCTCTCGATGAACTCATCGAGGGTCTCGACGGCGTACTGGAAGCGATTCTTGGGGGTCTCTCCGCGCGCCAGGAGTCGGTCCACCTCGGCGAGAGTCATGTCCACGGCGCCCATCGACCCGGACATGTCGAGGATCAGGAAGATGTCGATGCCCTCGACGCGGCGTTCCTCGCGGGATTGGTCGTGGGGCCGGGCGACCGCCACGATCACCAAGGACAGGGCGAGCAGACGGACGAGGGTCGGCACCGAGGTCAGGTAGACTTTCCAGCCGCGCCCGTGCTCGAAAGCGCCCAACCGGGTGAAGGTCATGGGCCCCATTTGCGAACGGCGAGGCCACAGCTGATAGAGCGCAACCATGGGAAGGAGTGCCAAGCACCACAACACCCATGGGTAGCCAAACTCGAGCTCGAAGAGCTGCAGCCAGCCGGTTTTGAGCTCAGCGAGCATTCTCGCCCCCTCTGTCGCTGGCGTTATCGGCGGCGGCGGGTTTGGGGCGCGTTTGCACCACGACCTTTTCGGCCAGTCCCAAGTTCTCCTTGGTTTCGGCGGCGGACTTCTGCTGTCGCGCGAATTTGACCAAGTCGAGCTCGGACAGGAAGAGGGCGAACGAGGTCCTGTCCATGCCCTTGGGCAGCGTCATGTGCTCGAGCTGTTTCACGATCTCGCGCGTCGTCATCTCGAGGGCGTCAAAGGCGAAGCGCCCACCGATGTACTCGCGGATGATCTCCGAGAGGCGGAAGTAGGCGGGGCGCTCTTCGAGCTCGCCGGCCTCGACGGCGTCTTGGAGCTCTCTCAGGCGCTCCAAGGCGACCTCCCACGGGGGTCGCGCGGCGACGGGCGCTGCTGGGGCGACGTTGCGGCCTTTGAGCCGGCGGGCCAACAGCACGCCCAGGCCGACCAATAGCAGCGCCAGGAGCAGGAGGATGGCGCCCTGGGCGAAGCGGCGATCCGGCTCCTCGATAGAGACCGCTCCGTCGGCCTTTCTCAGGCCGCCGGCACCGCCGTCGTCGAGGACCGAAGCGACCTTCACCGAGACGCAGTCGCTCTCGACGAAGTAGTGCGCGCCCTCGGCATCGACAAACTCGAGGCGTACGGGCGGGAAGTAAAAGCGTCCAACGTGAAAGAGCGCGAAACGAATCGTGTAGCGCTCGGTTGGGCCCGGAGCCGCCAGGGTTTCCTGCTCGATGCCCTGGACCACGAAGCGTCCGGTGTCGGCGCCGGAGAGGTCGATGGGCTGGAACATCCAGTGGTCAGGATTTTTGATTTCGATGACGATGGCGCTACCGTCCGCGATACGCAGATTCTCTTCGCTGACCGAGGTCGCGAGCGCGAGGTCCCCTGGGAACGGGGTGGCCACCGGCGCAGCGGGAGCCGTGGGGGCAGCAGCCCAGGCAAAACCGGGGGCCCCGAGGGACGGCACAACGAGCACAGCGCAAATCAAGAGAGTGCGCAGTGTGGAACTCAGTGTCTGGAGGCTGTTGCGGGGCACGGCCAAGCGGTCCTCAGTAGCGCGACGCGCGCAGCTTGAAGTAACGGATCAGGGGCTGCAAGTAGGGCTGGTGAGTGTAGATGGAGATGAAGTCGATGTTGCTCCGGCGCAGGGTCGTCTCACGACGCGACTTGAGCGCCGCGGCGCGCTCCTGATAGGTGGCACGCACTGAGCGGCTCGAGGTGTCGACGACGAGTAAGTCCCCCGTCTCAGGATCTTCGAACGTGCAAACTCCCATATCGGGGAGTTTTTCTTCCATTGGGTCGACGATAATGACAGGGATGACGTCGTGCCTGCGGCTCATGACCCTCAGCCCCCGCTCGTAATCCTCGCCGATGAAGTCGCTCATGACGAAGACGACGCTCTTGCGGCGCGTGATGCGGCCTAGGGTGTCGAGCGCTTCGGTGAGGTTCGTCCCGGCGCCGCTGGGCTTGTAGCGGAGCAGCTCCGAGATGATGCGCATGACGTGCTTGCGGCCCTTCTTGGGCGGGACGATGAGCTCGACCTCGTCGGTGAACATGAGCAGGCCGACGCGGTCGTTGTTCTTGATGGCCGAGAAGGCCAACAGGGCGCCGATCTCCGCGGCGGTGTCGCGCTTGCGCTGCGTCAGGCTGCCGAAATTCAGGCTGGCTGAGGCGTCCACGAGCAGAAACACCGTGAGCTCTCGCTCCTCGACGAAGTGCTTGACATGCACCTCGCCGGTGCGGGCGGAGACGTTCCAGTCGATGCGCCGGATGTCGTCCCCGGGTTGGTAGGGCCTCACCTCGTCGAAATCCATCCCTCGCCCTCTGAAGACCGAATGGTATTGGCCCGCGAGCTGCTCGTTGACCAAGCGGCGCGTCACGATCTCCAGTTTTTTGATCTTCTTGATGAGGTCTTTGGGTAGCATGCGGTGGGGCTCGGTCGTTCCTGAGTTGACGCGGACTCGATGGTGAGCGCACTACGTTGGGGTTTCTTGCTCGCTTCCCGCTCGACAATGGGTTCAGGGCACTTCGATGACGTCGAAGATGCGCTGCAAGAGCTCTTCGCTGTTGAGCTCCTCGGCCTCGGCCTCGTAGGAGAGGATGACGCGATGCCGCAACACGTCGTAGCCAACCGCCTTGATGTCCTCTGGCGTGACATAGCCTCGGCGGTTGAGGAAGGCGTGGGCCTTGGCGGCCATGTTCAGGTAGATGCTGGCTCGTGGGCTGGCGCCGTATTCGATCATGTCCTCTAAATCGCGCAGTCCGTATTGGGCTGGGGCGCGCGTCGCGAACACGATCTCGACGATGTAGTCTTTGATTCGGGAGTCGACGTAGACCTGGTTCACGACCTGACGGGCGGACATGATCTGCCCGACGGTCACAATCTGCCGAGCTTTTTTGCGCTCGCCGTCGGTCATGCGATCCATGATCAGGCGCTCCTCCTCTCGAGTGGGGTAGGAGACCTTGACCATCAGCATGAAGCGGTCGACCTGCGCCTCTGGGAGGGGATAGGTCCCTTCTTGCTCGATGGGGTTCTGCGTGGCCATGACCAAGAAGGGGTCTTCGAGCGCGTAGGTCTGGTCACCGATGGTGACCTGTCGCTCTTGCATGGCCTCGAGGAGCGCCGACTGCACCTTCGCGGGAGCGCGGTTGATCTCATCGGCCAAGACCAGGTTGGCGAAGATGGGGCCTCGCCGTACCTCGAACTGGCTGGTCTCCGGACGGTAGATCATGGTCCCGATCAGGTCGGCGGGGAGCAGGTCGGGCGTGAACTGAATGCGTCGAAACTTGGCGTCGACGACGTCGGCGAGGGTGGTACAAGTCAAGGTCTTGGCCAGGCCTGGCACGCCTTCGAGGAGGATGTGGCCGCCCGCCAGCAAGCCGATCATCATGGCCTGCACCATATGAGGTTGCCCGACGACGACCCGTGCGACCTCGAGCTTGACGTCCTCAATGAACGCGCTCTCGGACCTGACCAATTCGTTGATGACTCGAACGTCTTTCTCCATTGAGGAGCTCCTTTCCGGCGTCAGTGGGTGGGCGCTCGTCGGGCGCCCGTCGACTTGGATGTATTGCCTCGCCTGCCCGCGACCGTTTTTCGCTTCATTTCAACAGGTTGCGGTGCGAAATCGGTCGTCCGCTCCGTGAGCGACTGCGCTGGCAGCCGCCACCGCCGATCGCCAGGAAGGCCACCGCTTGGGCGCTGTTCGCTCGCTCTTTGCTGGAAGTATCGCCTTTACGGCGAGGCACGCCAAGGGGCCGCACAAACGTTTGCCCGGCTCGGTACAGACAGCGCAACGCGGCCCTGGAGCCCACCTATTCCGATGGCGGCTGGATTCGGGCGGCGTTGCGTCAGCTGTTGTTCGAGCTACGAGGCGTCGTTGGGACGGCCTTCTAGGCCGGCGAGTGCGTCTCGGACGCCGCGGGCGGCCTCTTCGATCTCGGCCTCATAACCGCCGAGGTAGAGGCGGCCGAAGGCGCCGAAGAAGCTCACCTCGAGAAGGTGGATTTCAGCGGCCTTCTCGGCTTCGTTCGCGGCGATGGCAGCATAGCCCGCGGGATGACACTCCATCACGTAGAGGGTTTGACCTTCGAGAAGGAAATCCCCGTGGCGCATCCGGTTGATCAACATGGCTTGGTGGCCGTCGACGCCCGTGATGGTCTGCTCGGTGAGGATCTTCGGCTTGAGGCGGTCGGTCTCCTCGATGCCGTAGTAGTCGAGCGCTGCTCGGCCGCCTTCGCGGATCTGCCCTTGGTCGAAGTCGTGCACCTCGAGGGCGCCGTACTGACGCTCGACGACCTGCAGCCCAGGCATGACCGTGGTCGCCTTCAGGATGACGTCGGTCACTTGGTTGATCGACATTCCGGGCTGCACTTCGATCAACAAGGCGGCCATCCGCTCCAGCGGCTGGAACCCTTTGGACACCGTCTGGATGAAGCTCGCCAGCTGAGGCTGAAGCACGTCGATATAGGTGAAACAACGAAGGTCGATCACACCGAACCTCTCTGTTGGGTAGAGCCAAGTCGGCGAAGGCCGCGACGAGACGTCTCTCGAACCGATGCTCGTCGAGGCAGGACGCTATCACGGCCGGGCTTTCTGGGGCAACACGACGAAGACCGCTCACCGCGCATAAAAAAAGACCGGCGCCCTTAGGCGCCGGTCTTTTTCGGAGTCACTGACTGGACTACTCGGAGGGGCTGAAGGAGAAGGGGAACTCGATGACGCAGATACCGCCGTCGGGCTTGTCGAAGCGCATGCGTTCGATCACGCGGGCCATGCACTTCTCGACCTTCTCGTTCTTCATGGTGCTCGAGCTCATGAGGGGGTTTTTGACGGTGCCGTCGAGTCCGACCTTCCATTGCATGACGATCTTACCGGCGAGCTGTGGGTCGGCGAGGAGTTGACGCTCGTAGCAGTTGCGCAGCGCTGAAGCCTTCTTCTTGACCACATCGGAGATGTTGTCCTTCTTGCAGAAGCCCTCTTGTCGGGGTGCCGCAAACGAGACCTTGGGTTTGACCTTGGCTTTCGCTTTCTGGCCGAGGCCCTTGCCGGAGCCGCGTCCGCCACCGGTGTCACGGTCCGCGAGTCCACCGATGCGACCTGCCCCTGTGCCACCGCCGCCAGCGCCACGGCCCATGGTGCCCATACCGCCGTAGCCGAAGCCGGCGTTGAAGGCGTCGCCCTCACCGCTCATGGCGACCTGGTCCATGGCGTCTCCGAAGGTGGCGCCGCTGCCGAAGAGGCTCTGCGCACCACCACTGCCCAACAGGTTGCTCGAGAGGGCGGCCTGAATGCCGACGGGCTTGTCCAACTTCTCCACCATCTTGGCGTCGAGGTCGGGGAGCACGGTTTCGGGATCTTCGGGATCTTCTTCACCGAACTTGCCCTCCTCGTCCGCGGCCCGCTTGCCGGCCTCGTCGATGTCAGGCTCTTCCTCCTCGACCAGCTCTTCTTCTTCCTCGGTCTCTTCGACGTCGGTCATGACTTCGATCCAGCGCTCATCTAGCGTGGCGTAGCTCAGATACTCCTGCGAGTCGTCGGTCCAGAATGCCCAGAAGAGCAACGAACCTTGAACGAGGAAGCTGAGCAACACCGCCACCCCGAGAACCGAGAACAGCCCCCCAACTATCGCCGCGATCGCACCGGTGGCGCCGCCGAACGACGCCGCGCTGGCCACGACACCTCGCGGGAAGACGTATTGGAAGATTAGCTCGACGTCGCCGATCATCATCACACCCCAGTCGCCCGGGGCGAGCGGGATCTCGTAGATGGACGCGGCAACCTTGGCATCGTCAGCGTCGGCAACCTGGATTGAGCCCACTGACTTGGCAGTCTTCACCAGGTCAACCAGCTTCTTGGTCTCCCCCTTGGTGTGAACTTCGCCCTTGATGCGGTCGGTGAACCGAAACGTGTGGTTTCTGCCACCCCAAGTGAAGACCTTGAAGCCCTCGGAGAGTCCGACCGGCGGGATCGCGAAGGTTTGATTCGCCTTCGTCCCGAGGCTCACGTCCCCAGACTTGAAAGTGAGATCCCGCACAACGCTGTTGTGATAGACCGCGGCTACTCGAAGCACTCTGCTGTCTTTACTCACGGCTCGCTTCCTTCGCTTGGCTCATCAGCCAGTGGCTACTGGCCTCTGCGTGGTGTTCCATCACATCCGAAATTTGAAAGACGCAGGGCAGCGGCACGCTACCCTCTGCCGACTCCGCACGTCAAGTGAATCTGACCGTTTTGCGTCGTCAGCCCCTCGCCTTACCAGACGCCACTTGCAGGTGGCGTGGCTCGTTCGAGATTGGATACGGGCTCGGACAGCACTGCTTTCGGAAAGTTCTTGGGCGCCCTCACTTTTTTTCCATTTTTTCCGTGGACCCCTCACAAACCCTGTGAGCGACTGGCATCTCGAGATCACGCGCGGCGCGCACTTTTGCGTGAGGGCAACGTGGACAAGCATCGTTGGCTGCCTCCTCGCTCGGTGGGCGCATCGCAAAAGATTGGTGCTTCGCGAAACTCGTGCTGAAATGAACCTCGTCCTCAGTGGTCTACGTTGCCATGGAAGTGGAGCGAGACTGAGGGCCGTTTCTTCGAGGTTGTTCCTATGAAGCCGTTCCTAGCTGTGTTCTTGATGTGTCTGGTCGCCCTGGTGGCCGATTGTCCCAGGGCCATGGCGCAGCCCCTTGCCGTCGGCCTCTCTCAGCCGCCGACGCTCACTCCGACTGCCGTCCTGCTCAGCCGCGATGAGCTCGATGCCATGCGCTCCGCGCTCTCCCGGTCCGTTTTCGTCGCCGAGGCTTCCCACACTCCACCTGCTCCATACCAGCAAGTCCCCCTCGTCTATGATGGCGCCGTGACCGCCATCGAAGCCGATGGGCTGGCCTTCCTCACCGCGGCAGGGTGGCTCACCGACGCCGAGACGATCGAGATGCTCGATGGCGATGAACGCATCGAGCTGGCGGTCGAGGAGATGGACGTTCGAGTCGGCCTGGCGCTGCTGCGCCTGGCCGACGGCACGAATTCCGCCGCCTTCACGCCGCTGTCCATCGGCGCCCTCACCCCGATGGTCGCTTACGCTCTGCTCTCGCCCCAAACTCGCTACGAGCAGCTCGTCACCGTCAGCGTTCTCAACGACGTCGCCCAAGACCTCTACTGGCAAACCACACTCGCCGCCGTCAACGGCTATCCCATCGTCGACGTGGACCGAAACCTCGTCGCCGTCCAATGCCTGCGGGTGCCAAACGACCCGAGCCGCGGTCTCGCCGTGGGCTGGCCAGTGATCAATTTGATGCTCGACCCTCCCGACGACCTCGCTCCAGCACGCCGACCGGACCATGTTCTCGGTGAGGAGGAGGAAGTCGAGCAGCACGCCTACGGGTGGTGGAGCCCGACGTGGGGAGAGGGGCCGAAGTGAACACGCCTGCTCGGAGTTCAGCGGCTCTGGAGCGCCGTGAGCGAGGTCGTCCTTGAAGGTGGCGTCGCCGTTCGAGGCCGCGCTCGAGGCCTCAGTCGCGCAGCTGGAGTGCGTTGGTGCTGGCGCGGCGTTCGATGTGGCGCTCTCCGGAGGTCGAGACTCGGTCGCTCTCTTGCTCGGCTTGGCTCGACTCGCGCCGGCGTACCAATGGAAGCTGCGCGCTCATCACGTCGCACATGGACTGCGTGACGATCGCGGCGACGAGGCGCGGTGCCGCTCCCTCTGCGACCAGCTCGGTGTGGACTTGCTGGTCTCGCGTTTCGGCCCCGGAGAGATCGCTCGAGAGCCCGAGGACGGTACCCAGGCGAAGGCGAGGGCAGCGCGCTACCGTGTCCTGGAGCGAGCGGCGCGAGACCGAGGTGCGACGTGCATCCTGACCGCACACCACGGCGACGACAACGTCGAGACCTTGCTCCTGAGGTTGGTGCGCGGCGCTGGCCTGGAGGGGTTGGGGGGCATCGCGCCCTGTCTTCGGTTGGAGGCAGGGCTGTGGCTCGTTCGTCCGCTCCTCGCCATGGGGCGTCCAGACATCGACCAATATCTAGAGGAGCGCCAAGTCGTCGCCGCCGAGGACCCGACCAACGCAGGAGATGACTATCTGCGCAACCGAGTTCGGCACCACGTTCTGCCGGCACTGAACGAGCTGCGAGGTCCGGGGGGAATGCGCGCGGCGAGGCGCAGCGTGTCCCTCCTCGGTCGAGATGCCGCCGCGCTCGACGAGTTGCTGGAGTGGCTCGTGGCCAGCGGCCTGTCGACCCGAGAACCAGCCTGGTATCTCAGGACGAAGGCTTTGCGCTCGTTCGGCCCGGCGGTCGTCGTGCAGGTGCTGCGGCACGCGGCGCGGGCCGTAGTGCCGAGGCATGGACTGACCTGTGCGGCGGCTGAACGAGGCTTCGAGGTGGTCTCGAGCAACTCCCGCCGTGCGTCGTGGGAGGACGGCGTGGTGCGCATCGCCATCGAGGGGCCGTTCGTGTGTTTGCGGGCGGCCGGAGCTGCGCTCCCGAGGTGGAATTCCAAAGCGCTGGAAGTGATCGAGGGGGTCGTCTCGATTGGCGATCCGCGTGCCCCGCTCGTCGTCGTCGACCCAGCAAAAGTCCCGCTGTGGGCGAGCGCGAGGCGCGCTCCGCGCCAGCAGGCCGAGATCGCGGCGGCCTCGATCCGCGGTGAGCTCGAGTTGCGTCCTGCGGACGAGGTCGAGACGGGACTCGAGCCGCCAAAGCTCGGTGGCCACAAGCGCTGTGTTCAGGTCGCCTCGGAGCTCGGAGCCCCTGGCCCATGGCGAGGGAGTCACCCCGTCGTCGTGGATAGCGCAGGGCCACTTTGGGTCGTCGGGGGCCCGCTCGATGCGCGGGCGGCTGCGGATGGTGGAGCCTCGGTCGTGCTGCGCGCGGAGGTCCTGCCTTGGTACCTCTGAGGAGCTGCTGGCGTACCTCAGAGCACGGCGAACGAAAAAAAGAATCTCTTTGTCTGCGAACTTGGGCTTGGTTCGAAAGCAACCGGGTTTATAACAAAACGACCTGGAGTGCTCGACACCAAGGGCGACATTGAATAGGAACTTCCTGACAATATGCGAGCGGAGATTCACCGGACTGGATGAATCGACGTTCGAGATGGGTTTCAAAGGCGAACGCTGTAGAATCCCAAAAGAGTCACGGTTCGAGCCATCCGAGTAGACACGACGTACCTGAGTCGAGCGAACGCCCCCGCATTTCGCCGTGGGGCGTGGGAAGGAAGATACGGTGAAGCAAAGCCATAAGACGATTCTACTCTGGGTGGTTTTCATCCTGATCCTGATCCTGATTTACAACATCATGGTCACCCCCTCGAGCAACGCCGAGAAGATCAAGTTCAGCGAGTTCGTCGAGGCGGTTCGCGGGAACAAGGTGGAATCGGTCGAGGCCAAGGGGATGGAGATCCACGGCAAGCTCAACAAGGAGGGCCAAAAGGATCTCGGCAAGGAGGACTTCGAGACCTACGGGTTGCTCGACGCGGACATGCGCGATCTCCTAGACGAACACGGTGTCGTCTACGACTTCCAGCCGGAGGAGAGCGGCGGCTGGTGGCAGGGCATCATCATCTACTGGCTGCCCATGCTCTTCCTCTTCCTGATCTTCTTCTTCTTCATGCGGCAGCTGCAGTCTGGTGGCGGCAAGGCCATGAGCTTCGGCAAGAGTAAAGCCAGGCTGCTCAACGAGAACCAAAACAAGGTGACCTTCGACGACATCGCAGGCATCGACGAAGCCAAGAGCGAGCTGCAGGAAATCATCGAGTTCCTCAAGGACCCCAAGAAGTTCACCCGGCTGGGTGGGCGCATTCCAAAGGGCGTGCTCTTGATGGGCTCCCCTGGAACCGGCAAGACCTTGCTCGCCCGCGGAGTCGCAGGCGAAGCGGGCGTGCCCTTCTTCTCCATCTCGGGCTCGGACTTCGTCGAGATGTTCGTCGGCGTGGGCGCGAGCCGCGTGCGCGACCTCTTCGAGCAGGGCAAGAAGCAGGCGCCGTGCATCATCTTCATCGACGAGATCGACGCCGTCGGCCGCTACCGTGGCGCTGGCCTCGGCGGCGGACACGACGAGCGAGAGCAGACCCTCAACCAGCTGCTGGTGGAGATGGACGGCTTCGAGTCCAACGAGGGGGTTATCCTCATCGCTGCGACCAACCGCCCCGACGTCCTTGACCCCGCTCTGCTGCGTCCTGGTCGTTTCGATCGCCGTGTCGTCGTCCCCGCACCCGATGTAAATGGGCGCGTCGGGATCCTCAAGGTCCACTCCCGCAAGACCCCGCTGGCCCCCGACGTCGACCTCAACGTCGTCTCTCGTGGCACCCCTGGCTTCTCCGGAGCGGACTTGGAGAATTTGGTCAACGAGGCCGCCCTCGCCGCCGCGCAGCGCGGAGGGGATAGGCTCGAGATGGAAGACTTCGAAGAGGCCAAGGACAAGGTCCTGATGGGCCGCGAGCGACGCAGCATGTTCATCAGCGAGAAGGACAAGCGCGTCACCGCCTATCACGAGGCTGGTCACGCTTTGGTCGCCAAGTTGTTGCCCTCGGAAGAGGTAGACCCGGTCCACAAAGTGACCATCATCCCCCGTGGCCGCGCGCTCGGCGCCGTGCAGCAACTGCCCGACGAGGACCGCCTCAACGTGACCCGCGAGTGGGCGCTCAACCGCATCGCCATCGCCATGGGCGGACGCGTCGCCGAAGAGATCATCTTCAACCAGCTCACGACGGGGGCCGGCAACGACCTAGAGCAGGCCACCAAGATCGCTCGCAAGATGGTGTTGGAGTGGGGAATGAGCGAGAAGCTCGGGCCCTTGGCCTACGGACACCCAGACGAGCAGCCCTTCCTCGGCCGCGATATTACGCACGCCAAGGACTACTCGGAGAAGACCGCCCAAATCGTCGACGCCGAGCTGCGACACCTGGTGACCGCCCAATACGACATGGCCAAGACCATCCTCGAGGACAACCTCGACCTGCTCAAGATCACCGCGGAAGCGCTGCTCGAGCACGAGGTGCTGGACAACCGAGAGCTCGACATCTTGATCAGCCAAGGCATCGACGCCTTACGCGAAATGAAAGAGAAAGACGCCACGGCGGCCGCAGCCAAGGGACGTCGGCCCAAGAACACCTTCGAGTCGAAGAGCAAGGCCAAGCGCAACAGCGTGTCGGACCCCGCCCCCATCGAGCTCAAACCCTCGAAAGCCTCTGAAAGTTGAGCGACGACCCAGTGGACACGCTGGTCTGTGCCTTCACATCGGTTGTGGTTGAGACGCCGAGCGGCCCTGTGCCGCTCGGCTTCCTGCCCGCCTTCTTCAGCTTCGACCCAATCACAGCGCCCGATGGTTTCGTCGCGCTGAGCGTCGTCCCTGGCGGTCTGCCGCCCTCTGGAGTCGTCTGGGCGCGCGAGCCCGACAAGAACCAGAGCGGAATGCTGCTGGTTGCGCAACGAGCCTCATCGTGGGTGCGTCTCTGGCGCGGCGACGAGCTGGGCGTCGAGGACCACGTCGGCAACCGGCTTCGTCGGGCGTTTCGAGAGTTCGGAGGTGCCGACGCGGTCCGCACCTGGCAGGTCAGTGGGCGAACTTGGGAC
Source organism: Deltaproteobacteria bacterium CG_4_9_14_3_um_filter_63_12 (assembly GCA_002789955.1). Lineage (GTDB taxonomy): Bacteria > Myxococcota_A > Bradymonadia > UBA4248 > UM-FILTER-63-12 > UM-FILTER-63-12. The sequence continues at coordinate 27,349 of PFUG01000519.1, forward strand.
CTCAGACGTCCGTTGGTGATGGGGATCTTGAACACGACCCCCGATTCGTTCTCGGACGGAGGGCTCTTCGACAGCGTGGAGCGAGCCGTCGCCCATGGACGCGCCATGGCCGAGGCTGGGGCCGACCTCATCGATGTCGGCGGCGAGTCGACTCGCCCAGGCAGCGCTCTGGTCGAGGTGGACGTGGAGATCGCGCGAGTTGTGCCGGTGATCAGGGCGCTCTGTCAGGTGTGCGCGGTGCCGATCTCGGTGGACACTCGCAAGGCGGCCGTCGCCCGGGCCGCGCTCGACGCCGGGGCCAGCATCGTCAACGACGTGAGCGGCCTACGCTTCGACCCGCAGATGGTCTCGTTGCTCGCCACACGAGACTGCGGCGTGGTGGTCATGCACCTCCGTGACGACCCCGCCGTGATGCAGCAGCACACAGAATACGACGATATTTTGTCTGAAGTCGCCGACCACCTTGAGCACAGCCTGAAGCTCGCCTACGATTGGGGAATCGATCTTCGCAGAGTCTTGGTGGATCCGGGCATCGGTTTCGGAAAGGACCTCGCACACAACCTCGCTCTCGTCGCAGGGATGCGCAGCCTCTGGTCATTGGGAAGACCTTCGCTCTTGGGGCCCAGTCGCAAGCGTTTCCTTGGTGAGCTCACAGGGCGAGGACCTGCAGACCGGGGGCCTGGCACGGTTGCCGCGGTGAGTGCTGGTGTTCTCAACGGCGCAGCAGTGGTGAGAGTCCACGATGTGGCCGAAGCTCTGGATGCGGTTAGACTCTGTTTTGCCTTGAGAGACCGGCCTTCTTGACCGGCGCCTCACGTCTCGACATGGCTCGAGAGGGTGTCCGACCTCGTCTCTTCCCTTCGCTTCGCCTCGCGCAACCGACAAAGTAATGCTCGACCAGTTCGTGAACATCTTCAGCCAAGCGAGCACCAAGGGCATCCTTATTGGCGTGGTGGATATCCTGCTGGTTTACTATGTGCTCTATCGCATTCTGCTGCTCATCAAGGGCACGAAAGCGGTGCAGATCCTGGTCGGCTTGCTCTTGGTGGTGGTGCTCTACTTCGCGTCGGAGCAGGAGTACTTCGATCTCCAGACGTTGAACTGGCTCCTCGACAAGTTCATCGCCTCGTTCGTCGTCATCCTCGTGATCATCTTCCAGGAGGACATTCGCCGTGGCTTGAGCCAGGTGGGGCTCTCGAGTCGCTTCACGGGACTGTCGCGCATCGCCGAGGCGCACTTCCTCGAGGAGATCGTAAAAGCCGCGGCGATTTTGTCCGAGAGACGCCTGGGCGCGCTGATCGTCATCAAGCGCGAGGCCTCTCTCGACGACTATGAGGGGATCCGCATCGACGCCGAGGTGAGCAAGGAGCTCTTGGTCTCCCTCTTCATCCCGTTCAAGCAGAGCCCGACCCACGACGGCGCAGTGGTGGTGGCCAATGGCCGCATTGCCGCCGCTGGTTGTTTCCTGCCGCTGACCACCAACGCAAGGATAGACCGCTCGCTGGGGACCCGGCACAGAGCCGCGCTCGGCATGAGCGAGACCACCGACGCGGTCATCCTCGTGGTTTCCGAAGAGACGGGCATCATCTCCGTCGCGTTCAAGGAAGAGCTCACGCGCCGGTTGAGCACGGACGAGCTGCGCGACCTTCTGCAGAAGCTGTTCAGCGAGAAGGAAATGCAGCGCCAAGCCATGAAGCAGCCGGGGTTCCTGTTGCGCCGTTTGCGAGTGCCTCGCAAGCGCAAGAAACACGCACCGACGGGGAGCTGACGATGCGCAAGGCCCTCTTCGACAATCTGGCGCTCAAGTTGATCGCCTTGGTCCTCGCCATGAGCCTCTTCCTCGTCGTCAAGAGCGAGGGCGGTGCGTTGACGACGTTGGACGTACCGCTGCTGATTCAAGTTCCAGAGGGGTTCGTGCTGGTCAACGAACCCACCAAAGCCGCGGCGGTTCAGCTGAAAGGCAAATGGTCGACGCTCAAAGCTCTCAGCTCAGAGGAGCTCGGCGCGCTGGAGCTCTCCCCTTCCCCGGTCGAGGGCCGCTCTGACCTTACCCTGAGACTGCAGGGGCTGACGCTCCCGAACGGCGTCACGGCGGAGGGCATCAACCCGTCGACGGTCACGATCGAGCTGGAGCGCCTCGCTCGCCGCACGGTGCCAGTGGCCGCCGATCGGGCGCTCTCGGGTGCCCCTCCCGTCGGCTACCAACTCGGCGAGGTCCGAGCGGAGCCACCGGAGGTCGGAATCGTCGGGCCGGCCTCGGTCGTGGAGATGGTCAGCCGCGTCTTCGTCGAGCCCATCGACCTCTCGGGCCGTACCACGTCGTTCACCGAAGAGCGCTTTGTGCTGCCGGACCGTCGTGGCATTCGAATCGAGGGCATAGACCGCGTCTCTGTCAGCGTGGAGATCATCACTCGTTCACGCGAAGTGGTGGCCAAGAAGATTCCGATCATCGTGCTCAACCTCGCCCAACCCTTCGAGCTCCTACCGCAGACCGTCGACGTGGTTCTTGTTGGCGAGGACGAGGCGCTGGACTCCATCGACACCTCGCCGCTCGTGGTGACCATCGATGGCGCCCCCGAGGGCGGCAAGGGCCCCCATTCGGTGCAGATCGACATCAAGGCCGAAGACGTGCACAACCTGCCGCCAGGTGTCGCGGTCGATGGCGCACGTTTGCCGACGATCTTCCTTCGCACCACGCCGATTCCGACCCGACAAGACCCGACAGGCCTGCCTGCGAACACTGCCCCTGATGGCAAGCCCTTGGGGACGAACGGCAACGTGATCCACACAGAGCTCGACTAAAGGAACGCAAAGGACTTCGAATGCGCGCATTTTTCGGAACCGACGGAATTCGAGGCTTGGCCAACAAGCACCCCATGACCGTCGAAGTGGCTACGCGGCTGGGCAAAGCGATCACGCTTCACTTTGCGCGTGAAGGCCACGAGCCCAAGATCCTCATCGGCAAAGACCCGCGCCGCTCGGGCTACATGTTCGAGTCGGCTTTGGCTGCCGGGATCAACTCCATGGGCGGCTTCGTTCTCTACACCGGTCCCCTTCCGACACCCGGCATCGCCTATTTGACCACGGGCATGCGTTGCGACGCCGGCATCGTCATCTCGGCCTCCCACAACCCGCACCACGACAACGGCATCAAGATCTTCGGGGCCGACGGTTTCAAGCTGCCAGACGAGGAGGAGGCCAAACTCGAGGCGTTGCTGCAAGACGACGCAGCCCTCCAGGCCGCCACACAGCCCACGCAGATCGGACGCTCCCGACGAATCGACGACGCGACCGGGCGCTACATCGTGTTCCTCAAGACGCTCTTCCCGAAACAGTACAACCTCGAGGGCCTGCGCATCGTCGTGGACTGCGCCCATGGAGCGGCCTACAAGACGACGCCAGCCGTCATGTGGGAGCTCGGCGCGGAGGTCATCTCGACCGGGGTCGAGCCCGACGGCGTCAACATCAACGAGGGCGTTGGCGCCTTGCATCCCGAGCACTGCGCCAAACTGGTGCGCGAATACCGTGCCGACTTGGGGATCTCCCTCGACGGAGACGCCGACCGCGTCATCCTCATCGATGAGCACGGGGAGGTGGTCGACGGCGACCAGCTCATGGCCATCGCGGCGCTGTCGCTGAAGAGCCGTGGGGCGCTGGCCCAAGACACCGTTGTCGCCACCGTGATGAGCAACCTCGGCCTAGAACTCGCGCTGCGTGAGCACAGCATCTCGCTGCTGCGCACGCAGGTGGGCGATCGCTACGTCGTCGAGGAGATGCGCAAAGGTGGCTACAATCTGGGCGGGGAACAGAGCGGACACCTGATCTTCCTCGATCACGCGACCACGGGCGACGGCACCATAGGCGCCCTCGCGGCCTTAGCCGCCATGGTGCGGAGCGGCAAGCCGCTGAGCGAGCTCGCCAAGGTCATGAAGCGCCTGCCGCAAGTGCTCGAGAACGTCCGCGTCCGAGAGAGACGGCCCATCGAGTCCCTGAAGCAGGCCCCGGCAGTGATCGCCAAGGTCGAGGCGGAGTTGGGCTCGAGCGGACGCGTCTTGGTACGCTACAGCGGCACCGAGTTGAAGTGTCGGGTCATGCTCGAGGGCACCGACGGGCCTCGGCTCGAAGTGCTCGTCGCCGAAATCTGCGACGCCATCCGCGCCGAGATTGGGGCGTAGCGCTGGGCTTTTGGCCAGACCGTGCGGGCGATGCGCCCGAGGCTTCGGCCCCCCAGACCTGTTCGTCCCAAAGGAGTAAGGACATGCTGGATCCACGCAACATCCTGGCGACCTCCGCGCAGAACCGGGCCTTGGATCGGGATGCCATCGAGAACTACGGCATGCCGGGTGTGGCGCTCATGGAGAACGCCGGGAGAGCGGCGACGGAGGCTCTGCACTGCCATCTACTGGCCAAAGGAGTCCGCCCCCAGGGCGCTCGCATCGCGATCTTCTGTGGCTCCGGCAACAACGGCGGCGACGGCTACGTCATCGCTAGGCATCTCGCGGCAAAGGGCTATCTGCCAGAGGTCTTCCTGCTGGCGCATCCGGACCGAGTGACCGGCGACGCCCGGGTCAACCTCGACATCGTCGGCGCCATGGGCTTGCCGATTCACCTCTTGGCCAAGGAACAGCTGGGTCCGCAGGGCTTCAACGAGGCCCTCGAGGGGATCACCCGACGGCCATGGGCCGCGTGTGTGGACGCCCTGTTGGGAACGGGACTCTCGAGCCCGGTGAGCGACCGATACCTGCAGCTCGTCGAGTGGCTCAACGCCCGCTCCTTGCCGACCTTGGCCGTGGACATCCCCTCGGGTCTGAACGCCGACACCGGCGCCATCATGGGCGCTGCGGTGCAGGCGACGCTCACCGTGACGTTCGGGGTGGGGATGCCCGGACTTCTCGTGGGCCCAGGTCGCGATTGCTCAGGCCAGATTGAGGTCGCAGACATCGGCTTTCCCATTGGCTGCATCCAAGCCCTAGAGGGGACCGGCCTGGCGCTGGACGAGCAACAGATTCGAGCGTTGTTTCCTACGCGCCCGCGTCACGTGCACAAGGGAAGCTTTGGACACGTCCTGGTGATCGCCGGTTCGCCCGGGAAGGTTGGGGCTGCGGTTCTTGCGGGCAGTGCTGCGCTGCGTTCGGGGGCCGGTCTGGTGACCGTGGCCACTCACGCACTGTGTCGCGAGACCATCGCGGCCGCCCAGTGGGAGTTGATGTCGGCGAGCGTCTTTGGCGAGCCGGACCGCCCAGATTGGAGCGGACTCGACGAGCTCTTGGCGGCGGCCACGGTAGTGGCCTTTGGCCCAGGGCTGGGCAACACGCCCACGACTCGCGAGGGGTTGAGCCGCGTGCTCGAGAAGTTCTCTGGCCCAGTGGTCATCGACGCCGATGGTTTGAACGTGCTCGCCCAAGACCCGACGTTGCTCAAGACCGCCAAAGGTCAGCTCGTCCTGACGCCGCACCCTGGCGAGATGAGCCGCCTGGCCGCAAAGCCCGCACGCGAGCTGCTGGGCGATGCGTTGGGTGCGACTCGTGACTTGGCCAAGGCCTTCGGGGCGGTTGTGGCGCTAAAGACCGCGACGACGACCATCGCAGAGGCGGGCGGGCGCTATGCGGTGAACACCTCAGGCACGCCCGGTATGGCCAGCGCGGGCATGGGCGACGTGCTGACGGGAATCGTGGCGGGCTTCATGGCTCAGGGGCTCTTTCCCTTCGAGGCGACCTGCGCTGCGGTGCTGGCGCACGGGCTCGCCGGCGAACGCTCGGCTGCGCTGCACGGCCAGCGCGCCACAACGGCCGCGGCGGTGCTGGGACAGCTCGGGACGGTCCTGAAGGCCTGGGAGGAGAGCGAACTGTGACATCCTGTCAGGGTTGAGAGGCGACATCGTTCAGAAGGGTCGTTCTCAGCGGGCTGAGCGCACCCAAGCGGCCGTTGACGTTCAGGACGGTTGGGGTGCGGCAGTTCGCGAAAATTGTCTCTGGCCCAAACCCTGCAGGTGCGGTATGACGATCTTATCCGTTTGACCTCGTCACCTCACTAATTCGACGATTTTGCAGGCACCGTCAGGAGCATCCTGACCGCGCCGTCAGGGGCATCACGGACCTTCGAGATGCTGTGCTGACCCAAGATCATGCCATAAAGGGGAGAGCAATGTCTGCCAAAGCTGCACTCGACACCAAGAACGCTGGGGTCGTTGAGGAGAAAGCCAACAAGGAGCTCGCCAGTAAGGCTCGTGACGAGAAGAAGAAGGAAGACGCAAACGTCGAGTTGGCGCGTAATCCCGAGCTTCCCGTCGAAGAGAAGCTGAACGCCGAGGACGTCGCTTCCGTGCTCGCCCCCGCGGCCGCCGAGAAGGAAAAGGGCGAAGAGAAGGCCCAGGTTGAAGACAAGAAAAAGGGCGAAGAGGAGAAGACCAAAGAGGAGGCCAAACCCGCCGAGGGCGTGAAGAAGGTCGAGGACCCAGAGAAGGTCGAGGGCGAGAAGGAACACAAGGGCGAAGAGAAGGGCGAGCTGAAGGAAGAGAAGACCAAGGACAAGCTGGTCGTCGGCGCCGAACAGGCCGAAAACGAGGACAAGCGCGCGTTGGGCGACATCTACTTCGTGGCTTCGCTCTCGGCTCTCGCCAACACCGACCGCAGCATGCTCGAGAAGAACTGCAAGGCGAACGGCGACGGCACCTACACGGTGACCTTCTACGAAAAGGACCCGAAGGCGGAGAGCGGCTACAAAGCCCATGAGATCGTCGTGACGCCCGAGACCGCCGGTCCTGAGGAGAAGACCGACGAGGACGGCAAGAGCGATGAGCTCCTGGCCATCATCACACAGGCGTACACCGATTGGCGCGGTGGCGCCGACAAGGTCGGCGAAGGAAAGGGCGGCGAGGCCATGGAAGCGCTGACCGCGGAGCCGACCGAGTACCTGCCCGCGGAGTCCAGCAACGCAGACGGAATGTGGGCCACACTCATCGAGGCTTGCAACTGGAACCAAGCCATCGTCGCGACCTCTCGTGGAGAGGACGTCAAGGCCCTGTTCTCCGAGTCGGACATGAAGCCTTGGCACGCCTACGTCGTGCTCAAGTGCAAGGAAGTGAACGGAAAGAAGATGGTGACGTTGCGCAACCCCTTTGCCAAGGCCGGGGCGAGCGAGGGCAACGTGATCGAGGTCGACCTCGAGAAGTTTGCCAAGCTCTACCGCGGCATCTCCATCAGTGGAAAGCTCCCGGAGAAAGACGCCCCCGCGAAGAAAGACGACAAAGCGCAGAGCGAAGCCACCGCCTGACAGGTGGAGGTGACTTCGGCACTGGAAAGTGCGACGGCGGCTGCGGCCGCCGTCGCACTTTCTGGACCATCGAACGCTCGAAGTCGTGCGCGGTTCAGCGCCACATCAGGTAAGAGTCGGAGCTTCATGCACACGATAAGAAACTTGCTCGCCGACGCCCGCAAGGGTGAGGTGGTCCTGCTCCCGCGCGGGCGCCACACCACGACCATCGTCCTGCGCCAATCGCTCAGCCTCGTCGCTCAACACGACGTCGCCCTCATTGGCGACGAGGGAAGCGCGGTCATGGTCGTCGGCGGCGACGTGGTTCTAGAGGGTCTGACGCTGGTCACCTCGAGGGCGTTCTCGGGCGCCGGTCTGTTCGTGACCAACGGGGCCCGCGTCCGGCTTCGAGACTGCCGAATCGAACGCAACAGCGCACCAGGCTTTGGTGGCGGCGCCATCTTCGCCGACTCTGGCGAGCTCACGCTCGAGCGTTGCACGATTGTGAATAACCTCGGAGCTCGAGGCGGAGCGCTCGCCCTCGATGGGACGGCTCGAGTAACCCTGAGCGACTGCGTCTTTGACGGCAATCACGCGGGCGTGGGCCACGTGCTCTATCTGCGAGATGGCGCCGAGCTAAAGGCCGAGGGCTGTACGTTTCGAACCCGGATGCCGGACGGACCCCTGTTCGCGGCGTCGGGCACAACCACACGGCGCCCAGAGCTGACTCTCGCGCGCTGCATCATCGAAGGGCCCGCTGGCTCCCCTCTCTTCGAGGGTTCGGTGCGCAGCTTGCCGCCCCGGCTCCGCGTCTACGAGTCGCTGCTCTCGACGCTGGCCTGTTCGGGACAGGTCGAGTTGGACGCCCGAGGTTGCGAGGAGGGCTGTGCCACCTGGGTCGACGACGACTGCACACAACCTCTCGCCGACGGTTCGCTGGGCAGAGGACTGGTTGCACGAGCGGCGGATGTCCCGAAAAATGACGGCGGCTGAGTCGTCCTGAGCCCGTCGAGCCTCCTTCGCTGCGCCAGCCCCCAGAAAGTCCCCACCGACACTGAAGATCGCCCTATGTCATCACCCGCCCAACACCTCAAAGCCATCTCCGCCGCCACCGAACGTCTGGCGCTCTCGCTTGGCCTCAGCGCCGAGCAGATCGAGTCCCGCGCTGGCTATGAGCAGGCCGAAGAGCACCTCTTCGACTCCCTGACTCGGCTCTCGTTGAATCTGAAGCGATACATCCTGACTTATTGGTACCGCATGGCGGACCGGTCCGGACGCCTCAACGACGTGTTGGTCAGCGTCGACGAGATGATGCGCTTCTTTGGTGTTGGGCAGAGCCACGCCCCTGAATTGGAAGCCAATCTGGCCACGATCGACGCCGAGCTCGCCCTTTGGGATGACCGGATGAAGGCTCGCTTGGCGGCGACGCCAAGCCATGTGCAGCTGCCGATCATCGAGCTTAAGCGCGCATTCGACTTGGACGACGTCGCGGTCGAGGTCTTAATCGCCGCGGCGGCCCCTGCTTTGGACGTGGGATTCGAGCGACTGTATCGCTTTGCCTGGGCCGACTTCGCTCAGAGACATCCCAGCATCTCATTCATCGTGGAGTTGCTGGGGACGACTCCGGAGACTCGCCGGGGCATTCGCTCGGCGCTGGTTCCGAGCCACCCTCTGCGGCGCTATCAGCTGCTCTCTCTCGACGCGGCCGGCGGTGAGGGTGTCGAGCCCTCACGAGCCCATGGTTCAGTCTGTGTCCCAAACCGCGTCCTGTCGATTCTGCACGGCATCCGCGAGCTGGACGACGAGCATTTGACGTTCATGAAGCTGTATCGAACCGGTCCGCGGGTCGAGGAGTTGGTGATTGAGGAGAAGGTCAAGGACGCCATGCGGGTGGCCTTGCAGACCGCCTCTGAGGGACGCGCGAAGCTCGTCGTGACCGGAGCCGAAGGCGTTGGGAAGGTCGCCTTGGCGCGTGCGTTGGCCATGGAGCGTCGGCGTCCCCTGCTCAAGGTCGACCTCCTGCAGCTCGCCGAGGACGGTGTTGAGGCGCGTTACCAGTTGGGCTGCGCGGTCCGAGAGTCGATCATCAGCCACGCGGACGTTGTGCTCGACGACTCCGGCCAGTTCCGTGACGAACGTGACGTAGGCGACCTCTTGGAGCCGATTCTCTGGGCTTTCGAGACCTGCCCAAACCCCATCTATTTCGTCACCGATGGCAGCCCGATGTGGCTTCATGGGCGGCGCGATGATCTGGTCGAGATCGGGCTGATGCTCTCGCCTCCCAAGGGGCAAGCGGAGCTCTGGCGGCGGGCGTTCGAGGTCACGAAGCTCGCCCCCCACGTAAATTTGGCCGAGATTGTCCAGCGCTACAGCCTGTCGGCGGGTTCGATTCATCGGGCGGCCTCCGAGGCGATCCGGCTCTCGGAGATCCGACACAACGGCCAGGACGTCGAGGTGCGGCTCGACGACATGACCACCGCGATTCGGCATCAATTCCACCACCGTTTGGGGGCGTTGGCGCAGCCGATTTCTACGACTTTGGTGTGGAACGACGTGGTCTTACCCGATCATCTCATCGTGCGCATCAAGGAGATCATCGCCTACGCTCGGCACCGAGACCACGTCTACGACAAGTGGGGATTCCGGCGGAAGATGAGCTACGGCCGAGGTCTGACCTGCATGTTCTCCGGTCCGCCTGGGACCGGCAAGACGATGATGGTCTGCATCATCGCGCGGGAGCTCGGGCGCGAGCTGTTCCGTGTCGATGTGGCGCGGGTAGTCGACAAGTACATCGGTGAGACGGAGAAGAACCTGGCGCGGGTCTTCGAGGAGGCTGAGCGCAGCCAGGCGATCATCCTCTTCGACGAGGCGGACTCCCTGTTTGCGAAGCGGACCGAGGTCAAATCCAGCCATGACCGCTACGCAAACCTCGAGGTCAACTACCTCCTCCAGCGCATGGAGCAGTTTGACGGGGCAACCTTCCTGACCACCAACTTCGAGACTGCCATCGACGAGGCCTTCGAACGTCGGCTGAAGTTCAAGCTGCAGTTCCCCATGCCGGACGCCAAGGAACGGGAGCGCCTCTGGCGCGCCATGTTTCCCCCGGAGGCGGCGTTGGGCGACGATGTGGATTGGCGCCAGCTCGCCGAAGACTTCGACATGTCGGGTGGCTTGATCAAGAACGCGGTCCTGCGCGGCGCCTTCCTAGCGGCCGAGGAGAAGGTCATGATCGGCCATGAGGTGCTCTATCGCGCAGCGATGACCGAGCTGAAGGACGCTGGCCACGTCATTCGAGACGACAAGCACCGATTGTGGTGAGCTAAGGGGTGCCCTTCGGGGGTATGGTGAGGTCCCCGGTTGGCAGCTGATCGATGGTGAACGTCAAATCGAACGACTCGCCTACGCGCGGAATCAAGACGTTGTGTTGCTCCCAGTACTCCGCAAAGGGTTTCGGGGTCTTGAAGAGATAGAGCTTCCCCCGTGCGGGACCGGCGTTGGAGGGGCCCTCGTGGGTGATCTCAACCCTGAAATCTCCTGGCTCTGCGACGGGGAGTATATACACCCTTGGTGACGGACCGCTTTTGCCCGCCAAAGTGTAGAGCTGTGAGCCCAAGGGACTGCCGTACGGCGATATGGTGGAAACGATGGTGCCACCGGGCTCTGAGACCTGGAAGTTGATGAGCAATCCGTTCTCGGCGTTCTCGGGGACGAAGGCCATTCGCAGGGCGTAGCGCTGTGCGTTGGGGTAGATGCCGGCGTCGACGCTCATGGTGCCCATGGTCGCCTCGATCTCCGTGATGGCTGGGTCGTCGCCTTTGTATACGGCGTCCGCGTGCCATTTGCAGAGCAGTTGGAAGAAGGACTCGTCGCGGGCTCGAACCGCCTCCCAAGACTCGGTGGAGTTCTGGTAGCGGATGTTGTCGTAAGCCTCGGTGGCTCTTTTGCGGTCGCCGGAGCCCGCCGCCGCCTCGAGGATGCGGAGCGTTGTGGCGAAGTTGCCTGGGTTGAGGGCGAGAGCTCGCTCGAAGGACTTCGAGGCGTCTTTGGGGCGGCCGAGGGCGTTGAGGGCATCGCCAACCTTGATGTGGCCGACCGCCATGTCGGGGACGAGCTCGAGGAGCCCGTAGTAGGCGGCCAGCGCACCCTCGTGGTCACCCGCGCGGGTGTAGAGGTCACCGATGAGCTGTGCGAGGTAGGCGTTGCGTGGATCTTGCTCGGACCACTGCTCCGCGAACTGGATGGCGTTCGCGCTTTGGCCGTCCTCGATCAGGCCGTCGAGGGCGAGGCCATTGAGTCGCCTCGAGCGCGGGAATTGCTCGAGTCCTTTGGACAGGAGCTCCGCGGCCTTACTCCGGTTGCCGCTGAGCAAAGCCAGGCGTGCTTGCAGCCCGAAGTAGGTCGGCGAGGCGCCTCCCTCTTCTCCCCACTTGGCCAACGCCTTGTTAGCGGCGTCGATGCGACCCGCTTTGACCAATTGGCGCAGCAATCGGTCGACCACGTCGATGTCGTCGGGGTTGTTCAGCAGTTCGCGCTGCAGATCTTCGATCTCTAAGGCGGCGACTTCGTCCGTCCGGCCGGTGGCCTTCAGGAGCCGGATCAAATTCTCGGTGTAGTAGTGGTCGTTCGGAGTATTCCTGTGGCCCTCTCTCAAGTGGGGCTCGGCTCGCTTCCAGTGTTTGGTGTCCATGAAGTAGGTGATGGCCCCTTTCTTGGCTTCAGGACCGTAGTAGGGGTCGATGATGTTGATGTCCTGGCTCGCCAGGGTCCCATCGTCCAACATGTTGTTGTTGTACATCTGGTTTTGCACGGCATAGAGCTGGCTGGTCGACTTCAGACTGAGCTCGTGCCAGGCGCGGATAAAATCTTGGGCTTTGGTCGGATCGGCGGCGTACTGAGCGAGCACGGCCTCTCTGGCGACGACCAGAGCGCGGTCGACGGTGTAGTTGAGCTGGTATTCCAGGGCGTACTGGACCGTGCCGGGCTGCAACGTGGGATTTGTGTAGGCGTAGGCGGGAGTGTTCCCACCACGAATCCCGCTGACCACTTCATCAATGCGGGGCAACGGCAGCTGTTTGCGCGGGCTCACCTTGAGGAAAGGGTCGCGCTCCAGGGGGTGGGAGCTGGCTCCCGTGCTGTCACCCGAAGGATCCGACGGATCTGGAACAGGGATCGGTGCAGCACGGAGCGGAACAGCCCGACCGGGCTGAGCATCCAGGTTGTTGTCGATCCAGGCGGTCTCTGCGGGGTGTTCGAGTTTGGCCAACACAAAAGCCGAGGTCAACGCAGGAAGCACGCGGATCGAACGATTGTCCAAGACACCGAGATCGTTCGTTTCATCCACTTGGTAGAGGGGGACGCCTTTGGCCGCGAGCATGCGTGCAGCGACTGCGAAGTACCCCAGCGCTCGGCTGTCAGTGGCTTTCGTGAGGTCGACGAGCTGAGGAGCGTCGCAAGACATCCCAGGAGCCGAGAGGCAGAGCTCGAACTGCCCGGGCAGGTCGAAGAGGGCGCCCTGGCTCTGGAACTGACCGAGCAAAAGCGCAGAGCCCCCACTCCACGAAGGCTCGACGTTCCACCAATTTCTCGTGAGGACTTCGTTGGCCTTGACGTCGACCACTCCGATGGGCCGCAGCAGGGTCCCGAAATGAGCCAGGGCTCGCGCGGCAACGACAGGCCCTGAGGCCGAGGTGCTGGCGAAGAGCGTTGGGACAGTCCACTGCGTCCGGAACTCAGCAAGATACTCCGAGCGCCCAGCCCCGTTGACCTCGACGATGAGGGCGGCGGCTCCCACCTCGGTGAGCTCGCTGAGCGCCGTGAAGGCGTCCGCATCGGCACCCGCGGTGGGCTCGCCGTCACCGATGTAGACCACCTGGAGGAGGGCCTCGGGGCGCTTCGTCGCGGTGAGCGCGGCAGCCAGATCGAGGGCCTCGCTGAGATCGGTTGGTCCCCCTGCGGAGGGCGTCGCGAGCTGCTTTTCGATGGCGTCGAGGGTCGCCAGGTCGGGTTTGCTCTGGGCAGCAACCAGCAGAGTGGCCTTGTCACTGATGCGGGCGATGCTGAGGGTGTCGCGCCGGGCGTCGAGCGAGGTCGCCAGCATCATGGCCACGCTGTTGGCGAGTTTGCGCTGAGAACCCCGAACGCTCGAGCTGTCGTCGACCAGAATCACCAAGTCCAACGGCGCGTCTTTCTGTGCGACCTCGAACGGGAGCTCGAGAGCGAAGAAGATCCCATCGACGCTGTCGGTGCGCCCCGCCCAGGTGTGTTGACCGTCACGGGGCACGCGCAGCACCAAACCTGGCTCGAGCGCGCGGTCGGATTCGGACCAGGTCCAAGTCTCACCGACCTTCGCCAACGCCACGTTGCCAGTGACCTCGGGCAGGACCCGTGCGGTGCTGTCGACGGTCAGCGAGAGTTGACCGACATGGCGTCCCTGGAGGTCTCCAAGCGCCGGAATCTGGTAGACCAGCGCGTCGCGATCGAGTTCGAGCAGGCTAACCCAGGTGACCTCGACCTCCACGTGCGAGTCTTCTTTGAGCGGGTAGAGTCCGAGGTTGAAGCGCTCGACGCGCCCCGCTCCGAAGTCATCGCGATCGAACTCGTCCGCGAGCTTCTTCCGAGAATTGTCCGAGCTGTTCGAAACGACCTCAGATTGAACGGTCACGCCACCCAACGTGGCCGTGAGGTCGCGCACGAGGGTGTTGGGTGGGAGCATGAGCTGGGCGACGCCGATGTGAGCGTTGCAGCAGGGAAGCTTCTGGGCGAGCTCGAAGCTCAGCTTCGCGGTTGTGGTTGCGACGACTCCAGAGAGAGTGACGCGCAGGTCGATGGAGGTCGGATCCACCTCGATCGGTTTGCTCTGGCCAGGGACGCCAACCTGTAAGATCCCCAGGAATCCTTGACCAAAGTTACCCTCGGTCTCGAGAGGATCGTAGGCGTCCAGCGTGTAAGCGAAGTCGAGGGGCGGAACTTCTTTCTCTTCGCTTCCCTCGTATCGGACGCCAAAACCGCTGGGGCCTTCTTTGTTTCCGATGGAGACATTGCCGCTGCCTGCATAGACGTCGATGATCCCGCCCGACTCGGAGCGCAGCCCGACGACGCCGCCATGTTTGACCATGATGTCGCGGTCGCCGACGGTCAGCGTGGCATCGGCGTCCTCATGGGCCCAGAGCGCCACGCCTTCGCGCAGGACGACGCTCGTCGCTACGCGCCTCGCTTGAGTATGGGGAGACATCCAGAGGGTCCCCTTACCCCCATCGAAGCTTATTCGTCTGGGCTCGGGGCCGGTCTCATAGTCCTCGCGTTCGGCTTGGCCACTGGCCACCGAGGGGACCGCGAGCGTTGCGAGGGAGCCGAACGTCAAGAAGAGGACGGCGAGGGTGTTCCAAGTGAATTTTTGGGCGATCATCTCGTGAACCGTTTCTTGTGCAGGGCCGGGGATTCGAGGGGGCAGTTGGCGAGAGCACTTTGCGAACCGCTGCGTCACCGTTTCGGTCTCTCTTCTCTGAAGAAAACTCCCAGGAGAAACCTCTCGATTTTGCCCAGGCATTTCTGCCGGAATAGGGTCGTCACTGCACCGCGGAGCACGGCGATTCACCGCCCGACAGTGTTGAGAGCCGTGCCGTCGGAAAAGCGCCAGGGAGGCCAAGCATATGCAGTTGCAGGGACAAACACCAGGACACCCGTTTCATTATGAGCCCGGTCGCGAGGGGAAACTGGCCGGCGAGGTGCTGGTCGCCTTCGAGCCCGGCGGCGAGCTGATGTCCTTCGACGCCGTGGACATCGAGCCTACTGCGATGTTCCTCGTGAGCGACCACTTGTTCGGTGTGGGCGAGGAGCTCTTTGTCTCCTTCGAGTCCCCGTCTGGACCTCGCGTCGAGGTCCGAATGGAGGTCGTCGAGGTCGACATGGGTCCGCTGGCCGGGATGCGCGTCGCGAAACGTAACACCGCTCGGCGGTGGCGCGAGCAGATGGGCGAAGCGCTGGTCCGCAGCTGACCGAGTTCACTCGGCTGGGTTGGTGCTGGAGTTATTGCTGGGCGCAGTGCTCTGAGAGGTCGCTGAGCCCAGTCCAGCGGCGGTCATCCCCACAGGCCGGACAGCTGGCCTCCCGCTTGAGCTTGAGGGTCTGGAACGAGCCGGCGAGGCCGTCGAAACAGAGCAAACGGCCGACCAGCGGCGCACCTACCCCGAGGATCAGCTTGATGGCCTCAGTGGCCTGCAAGACACCGATCACACCGGGCAGAACCCCAAGGACGCCGGCCTCTTGGCAGTTGGGAGCCAGCTCTGGTGGTGGGGCTTCAGGGTAGAGGCAGCGGTAGCAAGGCCCTTCGGGGGGCGAGAACACCGTGACCTGTCCTTCGAAACGGTAGACCGAGCCGTGGATGTTGGGCAGTCCGAGGTGGACACAGGCGTCGTTGACGAGGTAGCGCGTCGAAAAGTTGTCCGCGCCGTCGATGACCAAATCGTAGCCGTCTATGATCGAGAGCGCGTTCTCGGCAGTGAGGCGAACTCCGTAAGGGATCACCGCGACGTCGGCGTTGAGGGCGTTGAGGGTCTCGCGAGCGGAGTCGACCTTCGAATCGCCGATTCGTCGGCTGCTGTGGAGGATCTGCCGCTGCAGATTCGAGGCGTCGACCACGTCACTGTCGACGATGCCCAAGGTGCCGACACCAGCGGCGGCGAGGTAGAATGCGGCGGCGCTGCCAAGCCCTCCGGCGCCGAGGAGCAAGACCTTTGCGTCCAAGAGCTTCTGTTGGCCCGCGTCGCCAACCTCAGGGATTCTGAGGTGCCGACCGTAGCGAACGCGCTGCTCAGCACTGAGTGTACGCTCGATGTGCACCGGGAAACCCGCGCGTTTCCAGCCCTCAAACCCCATGCGCAGCACTTTGGCGCGGCTGTAGCCGAGCTCCTGCAGCCGCTTGACCGCGAATGCGGAGCGCGTATCGCCGGCACAGTAGACCAGCAGTTGGGTGCCGCGGTCTGGAACCATGGCCTCGATGCGCAGCTCGAGCAGTCCGCGCGAGAGCCACACGGCGCCGTCGAGATGGCCAGCGTCGAACTCCTCTCGCTCTCGGACGTCGAGAAAGACGAGCGCGGGCTGTTCTGCACGGTTTCGCCACAGCGTGTGGGCCGCCCCGGGCTCCACGAACTCAACCTCGGTGCGAACTTGCTCGAGCATCTCTGTGAACGATGGCATCGAAGGCTCCGTTTCGAGTTCTCTTGCTGGCCGTTGACCGCTAGACAAGAATGTCTACGTGGCTGGCCGCATAGCGAACTTAGTTTACTCTCGATGGGTGACGAATTCGCGCCCGACTCGGAACAGAGGCGACTCGAAGCGAGCCCCCTCACGTCCTCGCGCTCGCGGTGGGGTCTAAGTGGTAAGAAGGCTGTAACGACTCCGAGACGGATTTGCAACTTTCCATTTTTCCGGAGGTTGCGCATACTCGGCCGCAGTTCACTCGCGCCTACGAACCCGTTGGAAAGTTGAGACATGCGCCGTTTAGGAATCCCATCCGCCGTACTCTTGTCCAGTGGCTTGCTTGCACTGTCCATCGCCGCATGCGGTCCGCCCTCGGCGACCCGCAGCGCGATTTCCGTCGCGGAGGCACCGGCCAAACCGGGGCCGATGGAGAGCATCCTCCCCTTCTGGGGCCATCGTTCCCCGGTCGATGCGCTGGCGTTCGGTCCCGCAGGAGAGGTCTTGTACTCGTCGGCGCCAGGCGAAGAAGTGATCGCCTGGAACCCGCATACTGGGCTGCCCATTCGCAAGTATCGGGGAGACATCGGCGACAAGATCACGGGCCTCGTGATCGATCCAAAGGCGCGCTTCGTCGCCGTCGCGGACCGACACAAGGTCACCTTCTGGGAGCCCTTGAGCGGCAACAAGCTCCGCTCAGTGGAGCTCCCTCCTGGCGAGCGTCCCGGCGACAAGGACGAGGAAATTACCGTGGTCACTGGAGCGGGCAACCCCGACTTCCTGTTGATCGGTGACAACCTCGGTCGGCTGTTGGTGGTGGACATCGAGAAGGGCACCTCACAAAAGTCCTACCGCACCAGCCTCGGGCCTATCCTCTCGCTGGCCTCTGGCAACACCTGGGCGGTCCTCTCCGACAAGAAGACCACAATGGTAATCGACCTGACCAGACCCTCGGTGCCCGTTCCCGTGCTCGGAGTGCTGGACGGACTGGGCATCAAGGACCTCGCGAAGTTCGATGACCGGGTCGTCGGAACCGACGACGAGAACCTGCTGTTCTGGGGGCCAGACTTCAAAGACAACGCCCGCGCCATCAAGAGTGACGGCATGGGAGACTTGAAAGTCGACGAGGCCATGCAACGGGCCCTGTCTGTGAATGGGTCCGGCGGCCTCGACCTGTGGGATCTCAAGAAGAAGAAGAAGCTCGACACCGTCTATGAAAACACCGACATCCCCTGGGTCGTTGCCATCGACCCTACCGGTGAGTTCGTGGCTTCGGCGGAGCAGAACGGCATCGCCATCCGTAAGATCGACGGCGGCCCAATTGCCTTTGACCTGCACAACGCCATCGTGCCTCAATTCCTAATGTTCGAACCAGGGACCCACCGCTTCCTCACTGCCGGGAATGACGGGCGGCCAGTGCGCTACGATCTCAAGCGCCCCACCTCCATCGAGCCCTTCGTCCAAATGGACGGGCCCATCGTCGACGGCGCGTTGGACGTCGACGCCAACGGCTTCTACGCCAGCACGACTCAGGGCGACGTCGTCGTGTTCGACTACGCGAAGGGAAAGATCGCCCACACCTTGGCGCCAGACGTCGGACCTCGCCCGCACATCGCGCTCGGTGGGAGCCGCATCGCGCTGGTGTCAGAGCGACGTGGCCTGGTCGCCGACGGCAAGGGAGAGCTCGTGGTCTGGGACTTGGTCAAAGACGACGCCCTCGGACGGCTCAATGTCACGGACGCCATCGACGTCGAATTCACCGCCGCCACGAGCAAGGTCTTCTACGCCAACAAAGCCGCCTCTGTCGAGAGCTGGAGCTACGACAATCAGCAGCGCAAGCAGGTCTACGACTCGCTCAACAGCAAAGCCAGTCGGCTGCGCATGGCGCCCGGCGGCACAATGATGGCCCTGTGCGGCGACAAGGGCGTGAGCTTCTTCAACCTCAACCTCGACATCCTCTCCGGCGCCAAACTGCCCAACGCCGTCGAGGTCGCCTTCGCCTACGACGGGACGCGCGCCGTCGCCGCCACAGCCGACAACGGCGTGTACCTCATCTACTTCGAAGGCGACCAAGTGCGCACCGAGCCAGTCGTCACCACACCCACTCCGGTCATGACCCTCTCGATCTCCAGCGACAACCGCTTCTTGCTGGTCGGGGAGTCGAGAGGGACCGTCGCCATCTTCGACCTCAGCCAAAAGAGCACCAAGCCCATTGGCACCCTGCAAATCCTGGACGACGAGAGGTGGGTGACGTTCGACCCCAAAGGCAGCTTCGTCGGGGTTCCCAGAGACGAGATTCGCTTCGACGTGCAGGGCGAAATCGTGACCGCCGTGGGCGCGGGTTACGAGTGGAAGCGGGCCTCCGGAGAGATCTACTCCATCTTTCGCTAGCCAGTGCCGCGAAGATGACAGGCCCCCCCGAAGCCAGACTCCATCCAACTCCAAGGCCTTTGCGTGCCTTGTTGATGCGTCTACAGGAACGAGTTGACGTCCCCAACGTAGACACGAACGCGGTGGGCTTCCGGATCCCATCGCGTAAAGAGCTTGGGGTCGTCGCCGTAAGTCAGGATGTCGCGTGAAAGGTCGTCTTTGCCCGCGATCGGGGCCGCGAACGCCGCCTCGAAGAGGGCTTCGACCTCCTTCTTCTCGGCCTCGTCGGTCTCGAACCAGAACGAGAACCCCTTCACGCCTGCCTCTCCGAACTCGACTCCGACCGTCGACGCGCTGTTCTCGAGCTCGAACGGCGGCAGCTCGATTTTGCCGTGGACCTCGTTGGTGCTGGTGTTGGTGTAGAACGTGTATCGCTGACCGAATTTGGACTTCAGCGCCTCGGCGCGCATGCCGAGCACCCCCTCGAGCGGACCGCCCAGCCCTTTGCCGGCCACGAGAACGCTTTTGGCCGGCGTGTAGGCGCCGATTTCGAGCGACAACATGTCCTTGTAGCCCGCGTGCTCCGAAGCCTTGGCTCGAATGCCCTTCTCGGCGTCGTACCAGAACTCTTCGGTCACGGTCTTCATCGCCCCGGCGGTCGCGAAGTCACGCACCTCGTAGGTGTGGGTGCGGGGCTGCCCCCAACTGGGCACCAAGAGCTCGCCCTTCGCCGTCTCGGGCACTGTCAGAGCGAGGGCCCGCAGGAATTGCTCCTCGCTCTCCATGACGACAGTACGGGGCTCCATGCTGACATTCTTGCCGTATTCGTCGAGCCTCAAGGTCTGATACTTGGCCTCCATGAGCTGCGGGGCGACCTTTGTCGCCTCTTCGACGCTCATCCCGAAGGTCAGAGCCGAGACGATGGGCGGAATCGCAGGCGCAGAGCCGGGGAAGAGCTCCTTGAGGTCCTTCTTCTCCTTCTCCGCCTCTGTGCCCTTCTCGTCCCCTTTCTTCGAGTCGCAACCTTGCAGGCCGGCGAAAAAAAGACCCAGTAGAATCATTCGACCTAGAAATCTGGTGCCTCTCATCATGCCGTTCTCACTGTTGTTGCGTCACCGCGCGTAGATGCGGATGGTCGTCCGCGTGTAGTCGGTTCCGCTGAGCCAGTTCGTGCCCGTGATGTCGGCGTTGGTGTACTGGGCGCTGGCGCTGGCGTAGACCCCGATCCCGCCGAGGTGACCGGGCAGCAGGCAGGTGACCTCGCCAGGGTACTGATTCCACAGCAGGTGGCCGTCGAAGATGTTGCCCGCGTTGTCGCCCCCGTTCCAACAGAAGCCGTTGGTCGCAGCGCTGCCAAGTGCATAGGTACCCACTCCCTCCTCGTAGGCCGCCCCGACGCCAACGGTGGAGCCCATGAGCGTCGTGATGTCGGCAGGCTGACACTTCACACCGACGTCCGTGGTCTCGAAGAGTTTGTAGAAGCGGTCTTGCGAATCTAGGCACACGTTGGCGAGCAAGGACTGCGCCCGGACGACCCCATCATAGCGGCGCTCGATGAGGATCTGAGCGGCCGTGATGTCCATCTCAACCCACGCCAGTGACTTGTAGTCCGCGTCAAGCTTCCCAGGGGCGCCAAGGGTGTTGGTATCGGACCAATAGCCCAATTGGGTGTTCCAGTTGTCTGCGTCGGCGCCCGAGACCGCCCCCAGGAGGGTCCACCCGCCACCATCGGCCTGCAGCTCGCAGTAGGCAGGGAACGGAGCGAGCGGGCCGACGTCATTGTCGAGATCGAGGAGGTAGACGCCGTTCTGGGTCGCAGGGGGATGAGCCACGGGATCGCTGGGCTCGACGTAGCCCTTGCAGCTGCTGGCCATGGTCCCATCGAGCCAGCTCCCTGGCGCTGCGTCGCTCAGGTCTCCCTGGAACCCTTCGTTTTCGTTGCGCGCAAAGAAGGAGATCGAGGTGAGGGCCGGGTCGCTTCCGACCAGCCAGTCGGTTTGGGCGATGTCTCCCACCGTGATCGTCGTGTCGCTCGACTCAAAGACCCCGATCCCGCCTAGGTGATCGGGCTGCATGCAGTCGGCGCCGGCGGTCTGGTTCCAGACGAAGTGCCCCCGGAACTGGTTGGTGTCCGTGTCGCCGCCACCCCAGCACAGTCCGTTGGTCCCGTCGCCTCCCAAACCTTGGCTCGCCCCTTCGGCAAAGTTTGCGGCGGCCACCCCGGCGGCTGAGGAGGTCAGCACCGTGACGTCTGTGGGCTCACAGGCCAGCGTCGAGTCGAAGGTCTGGAAGAGCTGGTCGAAGGTCGAGACCTGGCCGAGGCAAGCGTTCGAGAGCAGCACCGTGCTGGCCAGGGCACCATCGTAGCGACGTTGCACCATGACCTTGGAGCCGCGCAGGTCCATGGCGTTCCAGGCCGTCGACTTGTAGTCCAACCACGGCTCGTCTGCGCTTCCAGTGGTGTTGCCGTCCGACCAGAGGCCAAACTCCGTGTTCCAGCTGTTGGCGTCCGCCCCGGAGACCGTCCCCAACAAGGTCCAGCCGCCGCCGCTGCTGCTCAAATCGCAGTAGATGGGGGACGGACCGTGCCCAGGGACATCGACGAGGTAGACGCCGTCAATGCGACCCGTGCTGTCAATGTAATCAGCGTCTTGGAGGTACGCGGCGCAGGCGCTGGGCACGCTGTTGCTGCTCCAATGTGCGGGGTCGGCCTCTGTGAAGGAGCCGTCGAGCCTGACCTTTTCGCGAACCATGAAGGAGATCTCGGTCTTCGTGAAGTCGGTGCCCGCCAGCCATGCAGTGCCGGTGATGTCCGTGCTCTCGATGCCGAGGCCCGACGCGGCGAAAACGCCGACTCCGCCCAAATGGGTGCCGAGCATGCAGGACGGGTTGGTGACGTCCTGGGTCCAGACCAAGTGCCCTTTGAAGGTGTTGATGGCGGTATCCTCGCCGAACCAGCACAAGCCGTTGGTGCTGGCCCCACCCAGACCAAATCCCCCGACGCCTTCCTGATACTGAGCTCCCGCCAGCCCCGCAGCGTCGCTGGCCAGGGTCGTGATCTCCGTAGCTTCACAAGAGCGCGTAGTGACGTAGCTCTGGAAGATTTGGTTCAAGTGGGTCTTGCCGGCCAAGCACGTCGGACTGAGCTGACTCTTGGAGCGGATTTGCCCATCGTAGCGCCGTTGAATCACGAACTCCTTGTTCGTCAGGTCCGCCTCAGACCAGCTCCTGGATTTGTAATCAAGCCAGGGTGAATCGGCGCTTCCAGTGGTGTTTGTGTCGGCCCACAGTCCAAACTGCGTGTTCCAGTGATCGGCGTCCCCCCCTGCCACGGTTCCTAAGAGCAAAAACCCGCCCGCGGTCATGTCGCAGTATTCTTGCCTAGCGTCGGCGGCGCTCCCACCGTTCGGGTCGAGCCAATAGGCGCCATCCTGTGCTTGCGGGTTGGCGACGAGCGCTCCTGCGCATGAGGTCGCCGGGCAGAGCGCTCCGGCACCGCTCCATAACGGCTCGCAACCATTGCTGGCGTCGCCGTCGCAGTCAACAAACCCCGGCAGGCAAGCGATCGTCGCCACCGACACCATCGCTGTGGCCTGACCGCCTCCGACGTCCGTGACCACCAACTGCACGACCGCTGCGGAATCGAAGTTGTTGGGAGCCACCAGGGTCGCGGTCGTGTTCGAGGGAGTGAGCGTCCATTCTGGGTCGTCTACTGTCCAATCGTAGGTCAATGTCCCGCCCTCGGGATCGCTGGCCGTGGCCGCGAGAGCGATCGTCTCGCCGGGATTGGCCAGGGCTGGAGTCGCGGTAAGGGCATCGATGACTGGGCTCAGGTTCATGGTCGTGAGGACTCCGACCGAGCCTGTGTCTTCCCCGCCGTTTCCATCGCGCACGATGACCGAGACGGTGCCTGAGGCGTTGGCGGCGGCCGGTGCGGTCAGGATGGCCGTTCCGTCCGAGGCTCCAGGGGCAATCGTGTAGCCATTGTCGGCGGAGAACTCGTAGGTCAGCGTGTCACCGTCTGCGTCGTTGGCGACTGCTGTGACGGCAGCGGTGCCACCGACCGCCAGCGTGGGCGGGACGACCGACAAACTGACCAGCGAGGGAGCGGTATTGTTGGACTCCGCCGTCAGCACGATGTCGAGGGTCTGCGCCTGTCCCGCAGCGATGTCGACGGACTCTGTGTGCGCGAGGTATCCAGCCAGAGTGGCTTGAAGCGTGTAGGTTCCCGGAAAAACGTCGGCGATCGCGTAGTTTCCGTCTGATGCTGCGAGTGTACTCGCGGCGCCAAGGTTGATCCGGGTTCCGGTCGGGTCGCCGCCATCCGATAGGGTGACGGTACCGATCAGCGAGCCAAGCTCCGGTTGGTTGATGTCGTCGCCGAGCTCTGTCGCAGTATCCGTTGGCGTGGTGCTGCCTCCGCCATCGTCACATGCGGCGGCGAACAGGCAGACAGACAAGAACATCATCCAAAAACATCCACTTCGCCGGCTCATCGCGCCTCCCGCCTCTCGGCAGTGATCGTTGACTCACCATCTCCTATCGATGGGGTCTTGTCCCGTTGAATCTCGTCATCTAGGAGCACGACGACATCCTAGCGTATCGACAAGAAAATTTCCCGCATTGCTGCACAGTCCAGCGGGATGAACCGTTCAAACGGCAGCACAGGCATTTTTGCGGCACGAGCACCTTGTGGCAAGCCGTGGGGAGAAGCGCCGCCACCGCCCGAGCTCCTTGCACGAATTGCCTCGCGAGGATGAACTCTGGTTTGGTCAGACTCGCGGGCTCAAAGCTCCCCGATGGTCTGCTCGGTCTTCTTGAGAACCCGTTTCATCTCGAGGCGCGCAAAGATCTCTTTGGCGAGCTCGAGCTGTTTCTTGCCTTGTATGATGCCGCCCTGCTCGAGGAGGAAGTTTCCGTAGCTCGAGTGGCATCGCCCGAGCTCGCCCTCGTTTCCGACCTCGGTGAGCAATTCGATGGCCTTGAGGAAGCTATCATCGGCCTTCTTCTCCACGTCCTCTTCTTTTCTTGTCTCGTCGAAGAGGGTCTGCGCGTAGAGTTCGCCGAGGCTCTTGAGGGCGAGCCCCTCGAGGAGCTTGCTTTCCATATCTCTGGCGATGTGGAGCGAAGCCATGAGGGCGCCGACGGCTTCATCATAGCGAGCGTTTCGCAGGTGTAGGGTGCCGAGATTTCGCTGCACATCGCAGAGCAGCCGCAGGTCGGCGCATTCCTGGGAGATCTCCGCGGCGTCCTTGAGGCTGGCCTCAGCGGTCTTGAGGGCGCCCATGCTGAGGGCCGTCTCACCGATGTTGTTGAGCAGGATGCCTTCCAAGATCCGGTAGCCGATCTCCTGCGCGATGCTGAGCGCCTCCTCCCACAGCCTGAGAGCCTGCTGCAGCTCGCCTTTCTCCAGGCAGACGATTCCGAGGTTATTGAGGGTGTCGGCGACGCCTTGTCGATCGCCGGACTGTTTTCTCATCTCGAGGCTCTCGCGGTAGTAGGAGAGTGCCTCTTTGAAGGAGCCGAGGCCGAGCTTCAGGCTGCCGATGTGGTGCAGGCTCAAGGCGATCGAGCGCGAGTCTTTCAGCTGTCGCCGCAGCTCGAGCGCGGCACGGTAGTGCTTGAAGGAGTCGTCGTACTCACCGCGGATGAAGTAGACCTTGCCGATGTCGTCGAGCGTGCTGGCGATGCCGCGCAGGTCGTTGGCTTGCTGGAAGAGGGTGAGCGCGCGTCTGAAGGTGGCGAGCGCGTCGTTGAGTTGCCCCAGGGCACGGTGCACTCGACCGATCTTGTTCAGGGCCATGCCGCCCTTGGCCTTGGCGTTGACCTGCCAGGAAATCTTGAGGAGCGTCTCGTATTGCTCGAGGGCCTCTTCGATCTTTCCGACCAGCTCGTAGGTCGAGCCCAAGTTGTGGTGGGCCTCGATGCGAGTCAGAAGGTCTTGCCGTGGCAGGTATTTGACCGCCTTCTCGTAGCCGGAGATGGCTTTGCGGTTGAAGTAGCGTGTGCGCGCGAAGTTGGCAGACTGCACGTAGCGGTAGGCGGCCTGGGACAAATTCCCGCCCTGTTCCCAATGGCGCGCCATGACCTCGGCGAAGCGGTCGAGCGGGCCATGCAGCTCGTACCATTGGGCACATCGGATGTGGAGCGCCTTGCGGCGTTCTTCCTTGATGGCACCGAAGATGAGGTCACGTTCGACGCCGTGCTTGAAGACGAACTCCGCCTCACCTTTGAACAGCGAGTCCGCGTGCGGACGAATCATGTCCTTGCGGCGCAGGACCTCGAGGAGATCGGTCAGCCGCGCAGCGCGATCGTCAACCTGCCACTCGTCATCCTCGAGCTTGTTGTTCTCGCGGCTCAGAGCCAACACCGCTCCCAGCCAGAAAGCATTGCCAATGACGGAGGCCATCTCCAGACAATCCCTCTCCTCAGGTGAGAGGGTGTCGATGCGGGCCTTGACCATCCCCTCGAACTCTGCGGGAAGCTCCACCGCGTCCAGCTTTGCGAGGTGCAGTTGCCAAGGCTGCGGACGGGTGTCGATGACGCCCTCGCCGATCAAGATCTTGACGATCTCTTCGACGATGAGCGGATTCCCCAACGCGCGCTGGCAGACCAGGTCATGTAGCTTGTCCGGGATGTGGTCGAGGCGCTGCAGAATATTCGACAGCAGGCCACGAATGTCTTCGTCGGAGAGCGGCGTCAGTTCGATGCTCTCAGTAACGAAGCCCCCTTCCAGCACTTCGGGTCGTTGCTCGACAAACTCGGGGGTGGAGAGCAACAAAAACATGATGGGCGAGTTGCGCAGTTGCGTCGCGATCTTGCGGATCAGCGCGACCGTCTCTTCGGTGGCGAATTGCGCCTCCTCGATGACGAGGATCAACGGGTTGTGCTGCGAGTCGGCCTCGAGCAGCCGAGCCAACGCCTGACCGGCACGCTCCTCGACACGATGGGCGACCGACTCGTCCACCTCGAGATCGGAGTAGAACGGGGACTCCGGAAACGGCAAACCGATCAAGTAGGCGACCAGGTGCGCCACCTCCGGCGCGTTGGAGGTCCCCATGATGGAGGTCACGGCGTCGAGCAAGCGCTGGCGACAAAGCCGCGGCACCTCGAGCTCTGGGATGTAGAACCGCTTTCGCACGAGCCGTGCGATCGGCGCATAGGGCAAGTGGTCAGTCTCGCGGCATTTCCCAATCACCATCAAGGAGGAAGGAAACTTGCTGTCGAGATCGCTGTTGAACTCCCGCACCAGACGGCTCTTCCCCAGGCCGGAGGAGCCAGTGAGGATACAGACGCAGGAGCGAACCTCGTCCACGACCGCGCGGAAGGTGTGTTCGAGCCGGAGCAGCTCGGACTCTCGCCCCATGGTCTTGGTCTCGATCCCGAAAACCATCCAATCGACATCGTTCCCGTCGTCGTTCGGGTCTATCTTGTAGACTCGAGTCACGACGCCCAACGGACTCCCGCAGTTCTCGCAGTAGTCGTTCGACGTGGGGTTGTTCTGCGCACAACTCGGGCACTGGAGAACTTCTCCGGCCGGTTGAGTGACCTCGTCTTCGACGAGCTCGGCGATGTCCGTCAGGTCATCAGCGTGATGATGGGGTTCGGACAGATCAGAGCCACATCTCGAACAAGTGAGGACGTCGTCCTCGTCGGTCGTGTGTCCGCAAAACGCGCACTGCATGACATTCCCGCTGGGCATTGAGCGCTCGGCACCCTTGGTGGGTAGCCCGAAAGAAGGATGATCACCCTAGATCTTGTCGAGCTGAGGCCGCGGACCTGTCTCGACTCAGAGCAAATGCCGAGTTCGAGGGGAGGAATCGCGGTGTTGACCCGGTAATCTGTAATTATCTGCATGAGATCCTGCGGTCAACCGGCGCTTGCTGCCGATTCGCCTCTCTCGCCCCGTAAAATCCCGCACCTCTTCACAGCAACGCAACAGACTTGCCGCGACCGGTTGAATCCGAAGTGCCCTGTGACGTCTACCTCCGGCCTCCGCAAAGAATGACTCCTTGGCTCTTTGTGGCCGGTCGACTCCAAACCAACAGCCTTGGGTTGCGAGCCCAGAAGGAGTGCGATATCGTCGAATCCGTCAGCAACGCATGTGCGGCCAAATCGGCTCGCACGTGATCACAGCTCGGTACACCGTCCCCGTCGGCCACTCAGTGGCCTGCCAATGCGGTCCAGAACCTCATAGAGGAGTTGTTCATATGCAACGAGTCGTACGCATCTTCGTCTTGGCGTTGATCGCCTGTGTCGCGGTCACTCTGGTCAGCGGCACCGCTTTCGCCAAGAAAAGCAAGAAATCGGCGAAACCACTCGGGGGCATCCTCAACGGCGTCGAGTGGGGACAAAGCAAAGACAAGGTCATGGAGCGGATCGAAGCGATCATCATGGCCGAGTACGCCGAGAAGAGCGCTGAAATCGGTGACATGGGGAAAAGGGACAAACTGCGCAAGTCGTATGTGCAGCGGGTCGAGCGAATCGAGAAGTCCCACAAAGAGTTCAAGAGCGGTGAGCGTTCGGGGCTCGAGGTCTCTATCGTCGCCAGCGAGTTCGTGCCTGACAACCAGGAATCCGTCTTGGTCGTCCGTGAGGAGATTGCGACCAAGTACTATTTCTTCCTCAGCGACGAGCTCTACAAAGTCGCCGTCGCCTACGACCCCGACTACATCGGTGAGATGGCCTTCGACTCTTTCGTCGCCGCGATCACCAAAAAGTACGGAGACCCCGCGGATGAAGGCGTCGATGCGGAGGGCTACTTCATTATGGCCACCTGGGAAGACAGCGAAGGCACCCGGCTGCGGGCCACCAACGCTGCCGATCACTACGACACCTACCTCATGTCCTTCACCAACGTAGAGAGGGAGGCGAAAGTCTCCGAGAAGCATGATGCGGCCAACGTAGAGCGGAACACCGAGCCTTCTGTGAGCGCCGACATCGATGCCCTCGTCGACAAGGACGGTGACGCCAACTCGGGCAACGCGGCCGACGCGATTCTTGGAGGTGGAACAGCGATCGACCTAAAGGCCGGATTGCCTCAAGAAGACATCGACGCGATGGCCGAAGGCGAGATGGTCGGCGGTGACCATGGGGACAAGGGCGGAACGTCCGACAAGAAAAAGAAGAAAACCAAAAAGAAGAAGGTCAAGAAGGGCGAGTTCAAAGACGTTGAGCAGAAAGAAGGCGGGAAGGGAATTATCATCTACTGACCCTTCAGCTCGCACACAAAAGAAGAAAGGCGAGGGGCTGAAGCCCCTCGCCTTTCTTCGTTGTTGCGTTCCGATGTCCTCGCCGCTTAGGAGTAGTCAGGAAACAACCTGCCCATTTGCGCATCGCCCAGAGGCGTGATGGCAGCGTCGGTCTGCTTCAACGAGGCTAGGCATCGCCTGCATCGACCTCCTCGCCCTCCCACCTCTGACTTCGCCCAAATGCGCATTTTGTTCCCGGACGACGCCTAAATGCGCACTTTGTTCCCGGACGACTCCTTAGGTCAGCCGGTAGAGCTTGAAGCTAAAGTATGGGTCTGGTTGCTTGAAGCCGAGCAGCTGATCCAAAAGGAACCCCCCCAGGTCGTAGTGGCCAGGAGGAATGTCGTTGAGGTCCATGGTGGACAGCTCTTTCAAGAACCCTCGCCACGCCCCTTCGATCTTTTCTCTGGAGCCATCGAGCCGTTTCGCCAGGGTCGCGGCATAGAAGTCCTGATAGACCTCATCCAACGT
Source organism: Deltaproteobacteria bacterium CG_4_9_14_3_um_filter_63_12 (assembly GCA_002789955.1). Lineage (GTDB taxonomy): Bacteria > Myxococcota_A > Bradymonadia > UBA4248 > UM-FILTER-63-12 > UM-FILTER-63-12. Next base: position 55,887 of record PFUG01000519.1, read on the forward strand.
CTCCTGCAGACCGATCTCGTCCAACACGCTGCGACGGTGAATGAAAGGCAGAAGCCTCTTCACATCGACGTTGACCTCATCGCGACTCCAGGCCAGGAGGCTGTAGATGTAGGACTCGAACCCTGTATCCCCAGAGGCAAGCAAGAGGAAGTAGCACATCTTGATCAAGCGTTGGACGTATCGCTCGGTCGCCTCGGGCTGCAAGTGATTCGTCGCCATTTCGATGACGGACTCACCCGCGACGAGAAACGGAGAGCGCCATCTCAACGGGGGAACGTACTTCAGGAGTCGGTCCCGCATACTCTCATCGACCACCTCCCCGAACCTCGCCCACTCCTTCGTCGCCTCTGCGGAACGGATGTCCAGGCAGAAGTGGACGTAGTACTCGTGCGCCAACCGCGAGAGCAGCTCCTTGATCCCCTCGTCGTCGGTCGGCTCGAGGGCCGCAGCGGTCTCGCGAAAACCGTCACGCTCCTCGGTGGGCACTTCGTGGCGACGTCGAATACCCAAGCGCATGATCATGTCCTCATAGAACAGGTTGCGCTCGTTATTCAGCTTCGTTTCGACATCGGTCTCGAAAATTTGCAGAAGGATCCGCGCCTGGGTAAACGCCCCTTCGGAGAACTTGCGTTCAATCAACGCCAGCACTTCGTTCGCCCGATCGCGTACCGTCTCGTTCCCAGAGAAGTACTCGACGAGCAAGTCCCGCAGCAGGCCAAGCTCACTTTCGTCGAGTTGCGCGCCAGCGGGGAGCCGATCGTTCTCGACCAACACCGAGAAGTAGGCGCGACCGGCCTGTGGGTTTGCCGGTGTGCCGCTCTCGACCACCTTCTCCATGATCGTTTCAGCCAACGCCTCAACCGGGTCGGCTCCATTGCTGGACAATCTCGCTCGGAGCTGTGGCTTCGACTCGTCGAGAAGACGCTCGAAGTATGTTTGCTCTTCACGCCCAGCACTTTCGGCTGAACCCATGAGCATGTTGACTATCTTTCGCAGCATCAGTTACCGGCCCACCGTCAGCGGAGTCTTGTCGTCCAAGGTCCGCCTTCCTTACGAGCATTAATTGGCTAGGTGCCGTCTGGGTGTGGCCCGAGTGACAGATTGTTCAAGAACCCTTTCCGGGTTCTTCTTACGTGCCCCTACTCCAGACATAGGCAAGACCGCGGGAATATAGCATTGGCGATCCCTTCGAACAAGACACCGATGTGCCTCCATCGCAACACTAGCTCCATCGCCCTCCCTGAAAGGCCTCTCATCCATGGCTGGCAGGCCTTCCTCACGGCTGATTGACTTTGAAACACCCGCTCGATACGGTCGCCGCGAGGTTTAGCTCGAAATGGCCAGGCTCCTTGCGGTTGATTTCTGCGACAGATTGGAATCGGAGCGGTTCGATTAGGGCGGCGAGACCGAAGGCTCCTACAGGTGATGTCCCGCGAATCGAAGACGTCACGAGCCTGCGATCCTCTGGGAATGCTGAACAAGGAGTGAGCAATGACAGACGGAACTGAAAAGACTCCGAAGATCCTGATCGCCGATGACGATCCCGATCTCAGAAAGTTGCTGCGGGCCCATCTGGACACGCTGAACTGCGAGATCGTGGAGGCCCATGACGGAGAGGCCACCCTCGAAGCGGTCATCCTAGAGAACCCAGACCTCATCGTGCTCGACGTGATGATGCCGGAGCTCAATGGCTGGGAAATCTGCAAGTACATCAAGTCCAAACCCGAGTATCAGCACATCGGAGTCGTAATGCTGACGGGAATTGGCTCGGCGGTGAATGAGCTGACGAGTCCGCTTTACGGTGCCGACGAGTACATCGACAAGCCGTTCAACATCGACGAGCTCGACTTCAAAGTGCGCAAGGTTCTGTCGGCAAGACGGCACCAAGAAGCCTAACCTCACGTTCATGCTCGTGAGAGACCTGAGCCAACGGCTGCCTGCACAGTTGCGACTTTGTGGGCTGCCAGCGTTCTCGACCTTCTGCAGAGCGAGACGACGTCGACAGCCGGCCGAGCCCGTGAAGGGGGCTCGGCGCTCAGGTGCAACTACTCCGTGTGGACAATAGTCCTGACCTTCCCGGCCTCGACCTTGACCTTCTTGGTGGCGTCCACACCCTTCTCGACGTTGACCAACTTGACGGTGTAGTCGCCAGCTGGAAGGTCGACCTTTTTGGGCGTCATCCCGTAGTCCTTGCCATCGATGATGACGTTGGCGGGCGGCTTGCAGTTGATCCGCAGGATGCCTGGAGCGTTCGAGGCGGTCTTGTTCTCGTCCTTGGGGGGATCCTTGGGGGGATCCTTGGGCTTGTCTTTGGGCGGGTCCTTGACCTCGTCCTTCGGGGGAGCTTTGACTTCCTTCGGCTGATCCTTCTTCACGATGATCGTTGCGGGCTCTTTGACCTTGGTCGGGTGAGCGTCTTTCGCCACAATCTCGGGCGGCTCGACTTTGTCTTCTTTGCGCTTGAGCGTGATGAGCTCCGTCTCCGTCAGGCGATCCGCAGGGGGTTGCCATGTCTTGACGACGCTCTCGTAGCCGTTCTGAAAGACAGAGATCTCGAAGTTCTGGTCAACGGGAAGATCTTTGATGATGTCGGTCGTCTTCCCGCGCTTCAGCTCTCTTCCGGTCGAGATGCTCTTGATGATGAAGTTGGCGCCGTCTGGCTCGCTCTGCAGTGTCAGGGCGATGGCGCTGGGCTTGAGCTCGATCTGCAGCTGCACGATGGTGTTGGATGGGATGTCGATGTCCTGCGTGTCCGTCTTGTAGCCGTCTTTGGAGACCACCAATTTGTGGGACCCTGGAGAGAGGGCGCTGCGGACAAACGGGCTCATCCCTTCGACGGGCACTCCGTCGACGGAAACCTTCACGCCAACGGGCTGTGTGGAGAGGCTGAAGCCCGTCCCGCCCGAGACCGGTGTGGTGTCGGTCAGCTTGACGACGATGTTGATGGGGTCCCCACCGTCCACGACGAAGATCCCCTCGTCCTCCGCGTACCCTTCGGCGATGATGCGGTAGTTGTGGTTCTTCGACGCGCTGATCTGCTCGATCGTGAAAGGAGGCGTCTGGTTCTTCGCGACGATCTCGTCATCGATCTCGATGGTCATTGGGACCTTGGGATCGACGTTGAAGGTCACCGTCCCATACTCTGGTCCGCCCTTGAGCATCAGCCAGCCGACCAACACGCCAACAATTAGGAAGAGGATGACGAAGAAGGCGATCAGCCCTGCTCGACTCTTCTTTGGCGCGTTGTGGGAGTGCTTCGGGACGGGCTTGACGTCTCCGACATCCCAATCCGAGCTCTTGCTCAGCGCAGCCGACGGCTCTCGTGGCGGCGGCAGCTCGGCTTTGAACTTCTCCACGACCTCGAGCGCCCCCGACGACGAGCCGTTCGCCTTCGGTTTGGCGTAGACGATGTCGTCGTCTTCAGGGAGCTGGATGTTGTCGAGCTCGGCGAGCACGTCCTCTTTGCTCTGCATGGCTCGCGAGAAGACGTTCGTCTGGCTCTCCTCGTCGTCCCAGGACAACTCCCCCGGCGACGGCTCGGACGAACCCCGCCCGTTCTGGGCGTTGGCGCGCTCGAGATCCTCTTTCTTGAGGGTACGATAGTACTCGAGCTTCTTTTGCTCGAGACTGATCTCCGTTGCGAACGCGCTCTTCGTGTAACTCGCTAGGTCCTTGTTGGTGTAATACAGGCCCTGGTTGAACATGAACTTCTGAAGACCTTCCTGCATCTCGTGGGCGCTCTGGTAACGATCCGTGGGGTCACGGGTCAGCGCTTTCAAGACGATGTCTTCGAGCTCTTGGGGGATATGGGGGTTGAAGAGCGTCGGCGGGCTGAACTCGACCTTGCGGATCTTCTCTAGCGTCGAGAAGTCACTGGAGCCGAGGAAGAGCCGCTCCAAGGTCAACAATTCGTAGAGCACGATGCCTAGGGAGAAGACGTCGCTCCGTCGGTCGATTTTCCCACCCCGAACTTGCTCGGGGCTCATGTAGCTGAACTTGCCCTTGAGGATTCCGACTTGGGTCGAGCTGCTCTTGCCGTGCGCCTTGGCGATGCCAAAGTCGATGAGCTTGCACTCCCCCTCGAAGCTGATCAGCACGTTCTGCGGGCTGACGTCGCGATGCACGATCCCCAGCTCGTTGCCCTGGGCGTCCCGCTTGTTGTGCGCGTAGTCCAGACCCTCACAGAGCTTCATGATGAGGTAGCTGACTTGAGCGATGCTCAGCTTCTCACCCAACTTGGAGGCGCGATCGAAGATCGCGCGCAGGTCTCGCCCTGGGATGTACTCCATGGCGATGAAGTAGTGCCCATCGACCTTTCCTAGGTCGAAGATCTGCGCGATGTGAGCGTGATTGAGCTGGCCAGCGATCTTCGCCTCGTCGATGAACATCGAGATGAACTCTTCGTCCTCGGCGATCGACGGAAGAATCCGCTTCAACGCAACGATCCGCTCAAAGCCCTCCACCCCAAAGGTCTTCGCCTTGAAGACCTCGGCCATGCCGCCAGTGTTCACCTTCTCCAGCAAGTAATACTTACCGAAGGGCACTGGCTTGGGCAGGATACCCAGATCGTTTCCGCCACCGGGTTCTGACACTTGACCGAGATCCAAAGTCAAACCTGCTATGGAGAGCTCCGCAGAGGGAGCCGGGGTCCTTTGTTGTTGGCCTCTCCTGCGTGCCAACGACCTGTTAGAGGTCGGCACGCAAACATGGCCTTGGAAGCACGAATACTAACCCGCCCAGACAGACTGATCAAGCTAAGCA
>PFUG01000190.1 GCA_002789955.1 Deltaproteobacteria bacterium CG_4_9_14_3_um_filter_63_12
TGGCGTTCTGCTCTTTCGCAACACACAGATCGCTGAGGAACCGCGCAGTTACAAGTGTGCTGCAACGTTGAAATCTGACGCGAGGCTATGTGCACCATGGATGTCAGCCTTTCACTCAATCACGGGCCTCCAATCTGGCCGCGCAACCGCGGATCGAGCTCGTCTCTGAGGGCGTCTCCGACGAAGTTGATGCCGAGCACCGCCAACATGATGGCGACCCCAGGCGCGATCGCCAAGTGTGGCGTGAGGAGAAAGTAGCTGGCACCCTGATCGAGGAGCGCTCCCCAGCTCACCCCCCAAAAGGCGCTCATGGACGGGCCGAGGCCCAGGAAAGACAGCGAGCTCTCGGCCAGAATGGCCCCTGCGACCCCGAACGTCGCCTGCACGCTGAGGGGCGCCATGACGTTGGGCAGAATGTAGCGCACGACGATGCGCCGAGAGGGCAAGCCAAGGGCTCTCGCGGCCTCGACGTAGGTGAGCTCCCGCTCACGCAGGACCTCGCCGCGAACGAGTCGAGCGTAGCTCGCCCAGCCCGTGGCGCTGAGCGCCAGCACTACGCTCATGACGCTGGGGTTCTGAGTGAGGAAGATGATCAAGATCGCCAACAGGATTCCAGGGAAAGCGAAGCAGATGTCGGCGACCCGCATCACGACTTCGTCGGTCCAGCCCCGGAAGAAGCCGGCGGTGGCGCCCAACAAGACGCCACAAGTCATGGAGACGAGGACGCTGGTGAGCCCCACGGCGAGGGCCACACGGCTCCCGTAGATGATGAGCGTGAGCACGTCGCGACCATTTTCGTCGCAGCCTAGGAGGTGTTGGGAGCTAGGTTCACAGAGTTGCAGTCGCACCTCGACCAGGGTCGGGTCGCCAGGGGCCAGCCAGTCTGCGGCGAGGGCGAAGAAGACGAGCAGAGCGAGGATGGCGCCGCCGACGATCGCCAACGGCCGCCTGCGCGCAAACCTCTTGAGGGACTGTAGACGTCCTCTGGCCAATGGAGCTCCGTGGTTAGCCGCTCGGGGGCGACAAGGGTTCAGCGGGCTCACTCGCCATCACCGTTCGAGAAGAAGACCATGTCGTCGCGGTGAACCACCACGTCAGAGGTATGGTAGCCGAGGATCGTCCCGATCTGATTGGATTGGACGCCTTTGATGCGGCGCAGAGCTGCGGCGGGGTAGGTGGCGAGCCCCTTTGCGAAGGCAGTTCCCTCTATCGTACAGATTTCTACGGCCTCCCCTTCGTCGAAGCGCCCTTCGATTTCGACCAGGCCGCTGGGCAACAGGCTCTTGCCTCGCCGCTTCAGGGCTTCGGCTGCGCCTTCGTCGCAGTGCAACCGACCGCGGACCTTTAGCGACTGCACCCAAGACCGGCGGCTGCTCTGCCGAGTCGAGGCCGGCACGAGGTAGGTGCCGACCGAGGCTCCCGTCATGAGCTCAGGGAGGCGCTCAGGGAGCTTGCCCGACATGATGACTGTCGGGATGCCACGCAACGCGGCGATTCGGGCGGCGCCGATTTTGGTGACCATACCGCCCGTGCCGACGCCCTCGAGCTGGTCCTTGGTGTCGCTGACGAAGCCGTCCAGGGACTGATCAGAAGCGATGACGCGCTCGATGCGCTTTGCGTCTGGGTTCAGGCTGGGGTCGGCAGTGAAGACCCCCTCGACATCGGAGAGAATGACCAACAAGTCGGCCTCGAGCAGACAGGCGACCCGCGCGGCGAGGTGGTCGTTGTCGCCGAAGCGAATCTCGTCGGTGGAGATGGTGTCGTTCTCGTTGATGATGGGCAGGGCGCCGAGCCCCCAGATGGCGCGCAAAGTTCGGCGAGCGTTGTGGTAGCGCGTTCGGTCGTCGAGGTCGTCGCGGGTCAGGAGGACCTGCCCACAGCGCCGCTGATAGTGGGCAAACTCACTGTCATAAAGCTGCATCAGGGCCGTCTGGCCGATGGCGGCGAGGGCCTGCAGCTTGGGCAGTGACTGCCGATCCGGTCGCTCGACACCCATGCGCCCTCGGCCCAACGCGACGGCTCCGGACGAAACCAAGGCGACCTGGATCCCCGCTTCCATGAGGTGGGTGATCTGCTCGACGAGTCGGCAGAACGTCCCTCGATCCAAGTGCACACCATCACGAACTAGAACGCCGCTTCCGACTTTGAGAACGAGCGTCTTGACGTCGCTCATTTCGGGTCGAATTTCATTGACTGTCACGACGGGGCTCCGGGCACGCAGGGTCTCGTAATTACTGGATTCGTTGGTGGATTTTTTCAGTCATGGAGGATTTCTTTACACACGTCGAACTCTGCGTTACCGTCGAGAGTGTAAGGGAATCCTGGCAGGAGAGCAGGTGTTTCCCCACCAAAGCGTGAGACTTTCTCACGGAGAAGCCGAGCCGGATATGAGACAGCTAAGAGAAATGCAAGCGACTCCAAATAAGCCTGGGCTTATGTGGGAACCGCATGCGGTCGATCTGGCGACACTTCATGCCCTTGATGGAGACGAGAAGACGGTGATCCCCGACTATCTCATCATCGAAGAGATTCGCCGTCGACGTGAGGATACTTGGGAACCTGAGCCGCTTCACCTTCCGCTGTATGTGCCGATGTGGCCGCCGGAGGAAGAGGAACCGGACGAAGAAGAGCCCAGCTCGCGCGTCATCATCATCGACATGGTTGGCGAAGAGGACTGAGCGGCACCCAGACCCTGCTTCTGGACTCCAAGAGTCCGCGGGGTCTGTTTGTGCCTGAGAGAGAGCCCCCGTTCGCTGCACTCGCCTGATGCGAGTGCTGGAGCGAACTCCGTCCGCGCACGGAGCCAGTGCACCGCGGTGCGCGACTTGATTTGCGACGCGACTTGCCGCACTGGTAGTCCTGTTTCACCGCAGAGACCGATGCTCGTCACGCGGGCCTCACGGCAGAGCTCCTCGAGCTTGCTGAACGAAACGGGAGCAGCGCTATGATGTTCGAGGAGATGAAAGTCTTCGCCGGGTCCTCACACAGGGATTTGGCGAACCGCATCTGCCAGTCGCTGGGCATCCCTCTCGGTGAGTCGACCACGATCCGCTTCAGCAACGAAAACCTGCTGGTGAAGATCGAGGAGAACGTGCGTTGTGCCGATGTCTTCGTGGTGCAAACGGCCTGCGAGCCGCTGCACGAGCACATCATGGAGCTGTTCATCCTCATCGATGCGCTCAAACACGCTTCCGCCGCGCGCATCACGGCGGTGATTCCCTACATGCCCTACGTTCGTTCGGATAAGAAGGACAAGCCGCGCATCTCCATCACCGCACGGCTAATGGCCGACCTATTGGAGACGGCGGGTGCACACCGCGTGCTGCTGATGGACCTCCACGCCGCGCAGATTCAGGGCTTCTTCCGCATCCCAGCGGACCAGCTCATGGCTGCGCCGATCATCTGTCGGTACCTGGAGAAGCGCGATCTCTCGAACCTGGTGCTTGTCGCCCCGGATGCCGGCGAGGTCAAAGACCTGATTCGCTACGCGAACACGTTGAACCTGTCCATGGCGATCATCGACAAGCGCCGTGAACGCGACGACGAGAACGCCAAGGCCGTCTCGATCATCGGCAACATCGAGGGCAAGGACTGTCTGCTGATCGACGACGAGATCGCCAGCGGCGGCACCGTGGTCAATGCCTCCAAGTTCCTCAAAGCGCGAGGTGCAGCGCGGGTCTTGGTCGCCTGTACCCACGCGGTGCTGAGTGGCCAAGCGCCGGAACGCCTGGCCGGTGCGCCCATCGAAGAGGTCATCGTCACCGACACCGTTCCGCTCGCCTCGAAGAAATCGAAGATCCCGCAGCTCACCGTGCTCACCGTCGCCCCGCTCTTCGCCGGTGCCATCCAGTCGATTCACGATGGGAACTCGGTCTCTCGGCTCTTCGAGCATCAACTGGAGCAAGGGGTGTTGGACTTCAAACACTCATAAAGCACGGACCCAACTGGGTCTTTTGAGCAAGGGGTGTTGGACTTCAAACACTCATAAAGCACGGACCCAACTGGGTCTTTTGGATAAGAGTTCCCGCTCTGCGGCCAGACCGCGCCGGATCCATTCGTGACCGCTACGCAGGGGCAGCAGAAGACACTGCAGGAGGGGTCGTTGAGCATCATCGTTCAGAAGTATGGTGGAAGCTCCGTCGCCGATCTCGCGCGAATCAAGAAGGTGGCTGCCAAAGTCGTGGCAACGCGTGAGCGAGGCCACGACGTCGTGGTGGTGGTGTCGGCCATGGGCGACACCACTGACGAGCTGCTCCAGATGGCTCGTGACGTGCACCGCGTCGACCAGCCCAATGGAGCCGCAGAGGTGGTGGCGGTGCCCATCAAGGGCACGTCGGACCTGAGTCGGCGAGAGCTCGACATGCTCTTGTCGGTCGGGGAGCGCATCAGCATGGCGCTGCTGTCCATGGCGATTCACTCGTTGGGCTGCGAAGCCATCAGCTTCACCGGCAGCCAGAGCGGCATCGTCACCAACGATTCCCACTCCAGCGCCCGCATCATCGAGGTGCGTCCCTACCGCATCCAAGACGAGCTGCGCCGTGGTCGCGTGGTGATCGTCGCGGGCTACCAAGGGACGAGCTACAAAAAAGAAGTGACGACGCTGGGCCGCGGCGGGTCGGACATGACCGCGGTCGCGCTCGCCGGGGCGCTCGGCGCCGTTGCGTGCGAGATCTACAGCGATGTAGACGGCGTCTTTACTGGCGATCCGCGCGTCGTGCTCGACGCTCGACGGCTGGATTCCATCAGCGCCGAAGAGATGTTGGAGCTCTCGCGCCATGGCGCCGCGGTGCTGCACGATGAGGCGGTCTCCTACGCCAAGCGGCACCAGATCGCGCTGCACGCCCGCTCGACCCACGATCCCGACAGTCGCGGCACGGAGGTCCGACCAGACGGCTGGCCGGACGAACTCTTGGCGGCGGCCGCCATCGTCCCTTGCGCCGTCGCCGCCTTGGCACGCATCGTGTCGGTGTCCATCAAGACCGCCGAGTTGGTCCCAGCCATGAAGTGTGTCGACCGCGTCTTTGCGGGCTGTGGGGTCCTGAGCCTGGACGCCGTTGGGGACACCGCCACGCTCTTGCTCGATCCCACTAATTGTCCCGACGTCGAGGCCGCGCGGGAGACCCTGGCTGGGGTGGTCGGAGCCGCTGGGCTCGATACCGCGCGCGGCTGTGTGACCCTGGTTGGCCACGACATCGGCCGCACCACCCAGTGGCCGATGGCGGTGCGAGACTGCCTCAACGCGGGCGGGCTCAGCCACTACGACCTGCGGGTGCGCGAGCACTCCATCCGCGTCTTGCTTCCGGGCGAGGACTGTCCGCTGGCGCTGAACCTATGCCACCGACTGATCCCGTGAGTGAAGGTGAGTCGCCACGGTCCTACTGGGCCATAGGGGTCGCGCTGTTGCTGGTCGCGATGTTTGCGGCCGCAGGGTGGTTTCTCTCGCGGCCCAACGTCACCGCTGAACCTGGCCAGGGCGTTGCGGTCCGCATCGTGAGCATGGCCCCCTCGGTGACCGAGTGGCTCTTCGAGTTGGGCGCAGGCCCGCGCGTGGTCGGCGTCTCGGAGTTCACCGAGTTTCCGCCACAGACCTCGGGCCTACCCCGACTGGGAGGCCACCTCGACCCGAATGTCGAGCAGCTCGCCGCCCTTCGACCGGACCTGATTCTCACCATGGGTTCGCTGCCGCGGGTGTCCGAGAACGCCGAGCAGCTGGGCATCGAGGTCGTCGAGGTGCCCATGGACACCCTGCCCCAGGTGCTGGACGGTATCGAGCGGATCGGCCGTGCGGTGGGTCTCGAGAGCGAAGCGGTCGAGGCGCGACAAGAGCTGGAGCGCGAGCTCGCGGTGCTGGCCGCACAGGTCGAGCTGGGGCGGCGCCCCACGGTGCTGCTGGTCGTGGGGCGAAACCCAGGAACCTTGTCGGGCCTTTATGCGGCGGGCCCCCGGGCTTATCTCAGCGAGGTGCTCGAGGTCGCCGGAGGACACAACGCCTTGCAGGGCGAAGAGGCGCTCTGGCCGGCGGTCTCGGCAGAGCGACTGGTGCGCACGGCGCCAGAGGTGATCGTCGAGTTCTTGCCACGGACGTCAATGACGGACGCAGAACGACGCGCGCACCTCGAGGTCTGGCGCCGGGACATGCCGACGTTGCCCGCGGTAAGGCGGGGCGCGCTGTTCGTGCTCGACCACCCAGGCGGGCTGATCCCTGGGACTCGAATCCTCGAGGTGACGGCGGCGTTGGCGGCCCTCGTACGCGAGTCGAAGCGCCTCGAAAATTATTAGAACTCCCGTGTCGGGTTCTGTGGTTGCCCAGAGGCGACTTGCAAGCCTGTCCTACTCCGGCAGCGCGACGTAGCCCCGGTTCTCGTTGCCGCCGACCGATCCGCGTCGGGAGTAGGTCGGCGCCAGTCCGTACACGTCGGTCTGAATTGCCCCGCAGGTCATGAGGAGCACGCCTCGGGGGTCAGGATTCCGGTCGAGTAGCGAAAGTCCGCGTCCTGGAAGGTGATCGTCCATTTCACCGCGTTGGTCACGACGTCGACGGCCAGGTTGTGAAATCGAGAAGAGGAGTAGGCCGCGAGGGATTGGGGCGACCAGGTTGCCTATCACACCTTTTGCGAGCGTGCGTCTAACTGCGAAGCCAAGAAATCCGACCGAGTCCAATCGTCGCTCAAGCTTTAGCGACACCCACGACGACGCTCACCTCGCCCAACTCGATCGGCTCGCCACCCAGCCCTTGGACGCGTCCCACGCTCGAGGCCAACAACTCCCGCGCCATCGTGTCGCCGAACTCCTCGAACACCGCGACCACCAGGTCGTCCTCGCTGTCCCAACTCAGCGCGATGCGGTCCTCAATCTCGAAACCGCTCTCTTTGCGCAGCATCTGCAACCGACGCAGCAAATCGCGCATGACTCCCTCGCGCAGCAGCGAGTCGGTCAGCTGGGTGTCAAAGGAGACCCAAGTCCCCTTCTCCTCGGCCACCGCCGCCCCGTTCTCCGACTGAGCGGCCATGATCAGGTCTTCGGTCGTCAGCACGACCTGCACCCCATCCAGCTCGACGGGAAGCTCGGTGGCGCCTCGCCGCAGTTGCTCGATGAGCGCCTCGGCTTGCTGGCCGATGAGGGCTGCGACGGCCTTCATTTGCTTGCCGAAGCGCGGCCCCAGGGACTTGAAGTTGGCTTTGAGCTCGTAGGACAGCGGGCTCTTGGTTCCGGGCTCGAGGATCTCGACGGTCTTGACGTTCAGATCGTCGAGCAACATCTCGCGGAAGCGCTCGGCGCCGGCCTTCTCGACGGCGTCGTTGGGGCCCACGGTGAGCTTGGCCAGCGGCTGGCGAACCTTCAGCTTCTGGGAGTCACGCGCCGACAGCGCCAAGCTCGTCATGCGCATCACCGCCCGCATCTGCTCCCGCAGCTCGGCGTCGACCAAGGCCTCGCTGGCCACGGGATAGTCGCAGTGGTGCACGCTGACGGGGGCCGTCTCGTCCACGGCGCGCACCAAGCCCTGGTACATCTTCTCGGTCAAGAAGGGGATCATCGGCGCGGCGAGCCGAATGACGCCGAAGAGACACTCGTACAAGGTCTCGAAGGCGGCGGCGGAGCTCGTGTCGTCGGCGTCGGTCTTCCAGTAACGGCGCCGGTTGTGGCGCACGTACCAGTTCGACAGGTTCTCGACGAAGTCCTCGATGGCGCCCGCGGCGATGCGCAGATTGAAGTCTTCGATGCTCGCGCGGCAGGTCTCGATGGTGCCCTGCAGCTCGGAGACGATCCACTGGTCGAAAGGCGTCCGCTCGCCGAACGGCGTGGCGTTCTGGGCGTCGTAGGTCCAGTCGGCCGTGCGCGCATAGTTCACGAAGAAGGCGTAGGTGTTCCACAGCGTGTTGATGAACTTGCCGCGCACCTCGCGCAGGGGCCCGTAGCCGAAGTTCAGGTTGACGATGGGATCTTGGCGCACGTAGAGCCAGCGCATGATGTCCGCGCCGGCCTCGTCGGCGGCGGCGTCAAACCAGATGGCGTTGCCCGTGGACTTGTGCATCTCCTTGCCGGTCTCATCGCGCACCAGCGCATGGCCCACCAAGGTCTTGAAGGGCGCGATGCCCTCCATCATCGTGCTCAGGGCCAGCAGCGAATAGAACCAGTTGCGGAACTGGCCGGGGAAGCACTCGAGCACCAGGTCGGCCGGCATCCAGTGTTTCCACTTGTCGCGGTCCTGGTTATAGCCCGTCGTCGAGTACGGCACGATGCCCGCGTCGAGCCAGGGATTGCCTACGTCTTCGACGCGGGTGCTGACTCCTCCGCAGTGCGGGCAAGCGATCTTGACGGCGTCGATCCAGGGACGATGAGGCGAGTGGCCGTCGAAGGCCTCCCAGCCTTCGATGGCGCGGGCTTTGAGTTCCTCCTTGCTGCCGAGCACCTCGTAGGTCTCGCAGGCCTCGCAGGTCCAGATGGGCAGCGCCAGGCCCCAGAAGCGTTTCTTGGAGATCATCCAGTCGTGCATGTTCGTGAGCCACTCGATCTCGCGCTCACGGCCGTAGCCTGGGAGCCAGCGGATGTCGTCGACGACCTTGATGATCTCGTCGCGCCAGCTCATGTCGATGTACCACTCGTCGACCATGCGGAAGACTAGCTCGTCGCCTGAACGCCAGCAGTGCGGGTACATGTGCGGGTACTGCTCGACAGCGATGAGGACGCCCTTCTCGCGCAGGTTCTCGATGATCCAGTCGGTGGTCTCGTGGTCGGTGGCCGAGCGCCCCGTGAGCGGGCCGAATCCCTCGAGGAAGCAGGCCGCGCCGTCCAACGGGGCGAGCATGGGCAGCCCCAAGGCTTTGCCCATGATGTGGTCCACGTCGCCGCAGCCGGGCGCGGTGTGGACGATGCCGGTGCCCTCGCCCGCCACGACGATGGCGCCGCCGTGGTTGTCCCGCCCGCCGTCGATGACGCGGTGGGCTTGCTTGGCGCTGAGGTCCAAGTCTTCGTTGGTGAACGGGAAGCCGCCAGCGATGGACTGGGCCTCGAGCTCGTCGAAGGGCCCGTCGTAGGTCAACCCCAGCAACTCGGCGCCCTTGACGGTGCCCTCGAGGGTGTAGCCGCCGCGCTCGTTGAAGAGCTGCGCCAACGTCTTGAGCTTGGCGACGCCCTCGAGCCACTCTTTCTTCTCTTTGAACTGCCTCTCGAGCCGCTGGAAGTTCAAATTATCATTGGCTAAGTAGTAGAGTTCGCCGTCTTGCTTGGAGCGCAGCTTCACGTAGTCCAGGTCGACATTCACCGCCGCTGCGACGTTCGACGTCAGCGTCCAAGGCGTCGTCGTCCAGACCACCAGGTTCTCACCTTTGCGCTCGCGCAGCGGGAACTTCACGAAGAGCGCCTTGTGGGCGACCAGCTTGCGCCCCTCGATGACCTCCATCTGCGAGTAGGCGGTGCCTGAGCGTCCGGACCAAGGCATGACGTCGAAGCCGCGCTTGATGAGCTTGCGGTCGTGGCATTTCTTCAGAAAGCCCCAGATCGTGTAGTTGTTCTCGTCGGACATCGTGAAGTACGAGTTCTCCCAGTCCATCCACATGCCCAGGCGAACCGACTGGTGGGTCTGCACCGCGGAGTATTTGCGCACACGAGCTTTGCAGTCCTCGACGAAGCGGTCGATGCCATAGTCGATGATGTCGCGCTTGGACTTGAAGCCGTGCTCCTTCTCGACCTCGACCTCGACCCACAGGCCTTGGCAGTCGAAGCCGTTCTGGTAGCGCAGGTCCTTGCCGTTCATGGCGTGGTAGCGCTGGAAGGCGTCCTTGAGCGTGCGTCCCCAGGCGTGATGCACGCCCATGGGGTTGTTGGCCGTAATAGGTCCGTCCAGAAACGAAAAAGGCGTATTGCCCGCGTTCTTCTTGCGCAGCGTCGCGAAGGCGTCGGTTTCCTTCCAGAAATCGAGGATCTCGTGCTCCAGGGCGCACACGTCGATCCAAGTCTCCACCTTCGAGTAGCTCTTCTTCGCTTCGCTCATGACGTTCTCTTCTCGCTTCCGGGACTTTTCAACCAGACACCGCACTGGGCAGCGGGGTTTTCTATCCGTCACCGTTGGCGTTGTCCACTTCGAACGAATCAATGGCGAGGTTCGATCGGGCTCGGGGCTTGCTCGCCTGAGGAGCCCTAGCGGGTTCTTGGCGTCTCAGGTCGCTCTTCGACCTTGTCTCCCGAAGCTTGCTCAAACAGCCGTATCAAAGTCCGGAGTCCGAAGCCCGGAGCTGGCTTCTGTAGCCCGTCGGACTTCAGCAGCATCCAGGCTCCATCCGGATGAAGCTCCGCCAGACTCCAGACTGGTCCAGAATCAATGCAAAGCCGCGCGGATCCGGCAGAGCTTACGTCGAAGCCTCAACCCACGAACTGCCGCACGATGCGACCAGCCTGAGCCACAAGAATCTCGCCGCGCTGCATGGGAATCCAGTGCTCATCCGAGAGCGGGACGCTGGCGACCAGCACCACCTCTTGGTGCAATGACAGCGGCTCGCCCTTTGGGCGCTTCGGACCCTGCTCGCCAAGAACCGGCACCGCGAAGCTGACGCCCTCGCAGGCCATCTTGACGGTCGGGTCGCAGCGCCGCTGGAGCAGGTGCAATCCCGGAGCCCTGCGCTCGCCATCCTCTTGGGTCCGGATGTCGGCGTGGGCGATGAGGATGTCGCCGTCGCTGTAGATTAGGTTCGCTGGGCCCATGTCGCGCAAGGTCACAAAGAGCGGCGTCAGGCGCTCGAGGAGCAGCTCGAGCTCGCCCTCCTCGTCGCCGATGGCCTCGATCTCCTGCATGATTGCCATGAACGCTCGCTCGGAGTCGGTCTGCCCTATGGGGCGAAAGCGGCTGCCCAAGTTCAAGAGGGTGTCGACCCCTTCTAGATCGCCGTTGTGCGCAAACACATGCCGCCGGCCCCACAGCTCTCGATCGAAGGGCTGCGTGTTGCACAACGCCACCTCGCCGACGCTCGCTTTGCGGATGTGAGCGATGACTACCGTGCTGCGGACGCCATTCTCGGCCAGGAAGTTGACCATAGGGCTGGTGTGGGCGGGGTTCGTGTCGCGAAAGATCCGCACGTCGTGCCCAGAGAAGTAGGCGATGCCCCAGCCGTCCTTATGTGGACCAAGGCCACCGCCCCGCGCGGAGAGGGCCGCCAACGAGAGGTTCACGTCCGCCGGGCGACGACACGACATTCCAAACAGCTCACACATGGGGTTCTCCCAGCAGCCAGGTATCAGGCTGATGAGCCTAAACACGGAGGGGGTGGTGTCGAGGGAGCGATGAACGACGCACCGACCCGCGCGTCCCTCCGCTCGCCCGGCCAGGACCTGGCCATAGCGATTCAAGTTTATGATTATCAACAATAAAAACTGAATGATGAAATTCCGTACTCCACCTGAGTCTAGGAATCTTAGGCGCCTCCTTCGTCGGAGAGCTCGGGCTGAACAGCTCGCCGGTCTACTGCGCCGCGGCGCAGGAGAGCGCGTTCTTCTTCACGGCGGGAGGAAGGACAGCGCCCGAGCCCGCAACGGACACGGTGGAGACGACGACTCAGGTGTCTCTTGCTGCGAGCGCGAAGAGGAGGCGGCAGGGGTTCCCCGCCGCCACGAACAGCACGAACGAAACTGGGCCCTCCGGCCTCGTTCGCTCCTAACGGCTGGACGTGGGTGGGCGATGAATCCAACCAGGAATCGAAGGCAGTTTTTGCAGAAGAAGCAAGGTCATCAGAGGGCACGGAGAGTTTTCCCACTCCTTGGGTGACACGCCAGTCGAGGGCCTCCGGGGATTCTTGATTCAGATCAAGAACGCAGCACCGCATCGTCAAGCCTTCAATTTTCTTGACCTTCCCGCTGATAACCAGTAGGGCTCTCTCACAGGGAGACTATTGAACGGGACGATTCTCTATTCGTCCTGAGATTCTTGGGAGCAGGTGACTCAAGTCACGATGCCTTCCTGGTGGTGTTTTCTTTTCACAAGGGAGTCGATGATGAAGAGGTTTGTCTTGGTGGTGAATGCGGTCTTGCTCGCAGCAGGCCTCGTTTCTGGCTGTGGCTCAGACGGAAAGGCTGGAAAGGACGGGGTGCTCTGCTCGGTGGCTCAGAACACGGACGGCAGCGCCACGATTTCGTGTGACGACGGCTCGAGCGTCACGGTCACTGGTGGCGTTGGCGAGCAGGGACCTGCTGGAGACCCTGGCGTCGCCGGAGCGACGGGAGACACCGGCGCAGTCGGCGACCCTGGAGTTGCTGGAGTTCCTGGGGACCCCGGAACCCCTGGAGAGAGCTGCGGTGCGGTCGACAATAACGATGGGACCTATACCATCACTTGCGGTACGGATGTTGTGACGCTTGGAGACGGCACCTCGTGCACCGTGGTCGAGAACGGCAACGAGACGGTGACCATCACCTGCGAGGACGGCACGACGACCACGTTCAGCGCTCCCAAGGCAGAGTCGCAGTTCAAGCTGACGTTGGTCATCGAGAACCTCGTGTTCGGTATCGACGCCAGCGGTTTTGTCACCGCCACGTTCGACGTCACCGACGGCACCCTCCCCGTCACTGGTCTGACGAACGCAGCCTCCACCCTTTACCTGGCCGGTTTGGTCGAGGGCGCCAATGGCGACGCCGACCAGTGGCAGTACTGGACGGGCGTCGACGACACCACCTTGGTCGAAGGACCTCCGGGAACCTATCTCCTCACCTCGAACAAGCTGGACACCGACGTCCCCGCCAACACCACCACTCAACGTGGCGTCGCTCGCATCGCGTTGGCCGGTTACAACACCGTCGTGAGCACCTACGACTTCCTGCTGACCGCTCCTGAGACCCCGATCGCGGCCGGCAAGGACGTGGTCAATGACGCATCCTGCAAGTCGTGCCACGGTTTCGGCGTGACGATCCACGGCTATGGACGCAACAACACCAAGGTCTGCGTCGTCTGCCACAGCCCGAATTATAACGCCGACATCGCCGCGCACGAAGCCGACATGGTGACGATGGTTCACCAGATCCACACCAACAAGGCCGACACCTTCGGCGCATTGCATGTGTCCGGGCATGGCGAAAACTGGCCAACTCTCCGCTTCCCAGGGACCATCCTCAACTGCGCCAAGTGCCACAACACTGTGGCTGAGGCCGACAATTGGAACGCCAAGCCGACCATGGCGGCCTGCGACTCTTGCCACACCACCATTGCGTTCGATGGTTCCGCGTACACGGGCATCAGCGGACTCCCCGGATATCTCCATAGCCAGACCACCAACGCCAATTGCCTCGGTTGTCACGACGCGACCGCCATCGCGGGCTTCCACGTCCCGGCGGTCAACGACGACGCCAGCCAGCGTTTGGTCGAGGCCAACATCACGGGGGTCGTCGTCGACGCCAACGGTGGCGTGACCGTCTCCTTCAGCGTCACCGAATCTGGTGTGGCGAAGACTAACGTCACTGCAGCCGGCACCTCCTTCACTTTGGCAAAATTGGTCCCGGCCACTGCGGGTACGCCCAGCTACTGGCAGAGCTACTTGAGCAAGGTCCGCACCAAGGGCGCGACCTCGGCTCCGGTCATCCAGGGCCGCACCGAAGAAGCCACCGATGGCGGCATCCTGACCAACAACAACGACGGGACCTACACCTACAAGTTTAAGCTGCTGAACGCGGACACGTTCAACGCCGACACGACCGGTGACATCCGCTCTATCGCCCACGCTCAAAATGTCTCTGCGGGCTCGATCGACGACAACTACCGCCCCGGAGCACTGCCTAACATGATGTTCCCGGTCGCCTATGAGCCGACCCTGACCCACCGGGTCGCCATCATTCTCTCGGGAATCAAGACCAACGCCTTCCTCGATTTCGTGCCCGCCGGCAACACCGCACAGACCCGCAACATCGTCAGCCGCGCGGCCTGCAACAAGTGCCATGGCGACAGCAAGCTGCACAAAGGATTCGCTGTCGAACTCTGTGTGGGTTGTCACAACCAGAACAGCTTCGATCCTTTCAGCGGCCCCGATGGGTTGGGGGTCCTGACGGCCGCCGATACTGCACCCGCCGGGACCTCGAGCGTCGAGCTCGAGCGCATCGTCCACAAGATCCACATGGGTAAAGACCTCGAGAAGGGCTTTGTCCTCAATGGCTCGCACGACTACAGCGACCTGCAATTCCCTCGTGGCGTTCCAACCGATAGCAGGACCCCGAACGCTTCCGACTGCAAGGCTTGCCATGACGAGTCGAATGCAGCGATGACCGAAGCCGGCAACTGGCAAATCGGTACCCGTGCGTGCGGCAGCTGCCATGACGGCGACCTGCCCCAGGCACACATTGCTGCGAATACCGTTAATGGCGTCTCGACCTGCGCGCTTTGCCACTCCCCGGGCGGCGTTGTGCCCGTCGCGGCCGCGCACGGGTTTGCCGAATAGGCGATCGCCTGCGTGTGCCGAGCACACGTTGGCGAAGCTTGAAGAGAGCCCCGACGGCGAGTGTGAACTCGCCGTCGGGGCTCTCGGTTTCTTGGCCGCATGGACAGCGGCCATAGAGTGGCCAACCCACAGCCGTCACCGCCGGAGCTGTCGCTCCACGTTGGCCAGCTGCGTCTCGAATCCAGCGTCGACCTGGCCAGCGATCGACAACATTCGCAGGCTCCACGGTGGTGCGGCCTCATCGCACTGCAGACGCACGGCGAGCAATCCCTCCGACAACACTTCAAAGGCCTTGGAGCCGACGATCACCTCGACGGTGTCGCCGTCAGGGAGGCCTTCGAGAAGCTCGCGCAGCAGCCGCTCGAGCGCCTCGGGCTGTGCAGTGACCGCCTGGCCCAAGATGCGCTCGGCGAGCCTGAGCGCCAAGGCGAGGACATCGTCGCGAGCTTGCTCGACACGTTGGCGCGCGGCCGCATCGGCGGCAACGAGAATGCCCACAGAATCTGTGGCCGCGCGCCGCAGCCCTTCGGCGTAGCCGCGGGCGGCGGCCTCTTTGTGCTGGGCCGTGATGTCATCTTCGAGAGCACGCAAAGCCTCGAGGCGCGCGACTTGGTCGGCGGGCAGGAGCATTCCTCGCTGGAAGCGCACCAACGGTGTGGCATTCGCTCCGTCTTTCTTCTTGCTCATAGTCTTGGGTGCAAATCGAGCGTTGTCTTGAGGGCTCCAAGTCTGCTGCCAAAGAACACCCTATGTCCAGACCGCAGCGCACCATCAACGAACGAAGCCGGACCCAAAGGGCCCGGCTTCGTTCGAGCGGTTCGAGACAGACTCGCTAGTGTAACGCTTCACATGTGTCCGTGCTTATGAGCGTGGCCTTTCAGGGAAGCAGGGCTCTGCC
>PFUG01000434.1 GCA_002789955.1 Deltaproteobacteria bacterium CG_4_9_14_3_um_filter_63_12
TTCGACCCCTCCGGCCAAGAGCTCCTCGAGCTGCCCCCCTCGCGCTGGTATCTCTCCGGCTTCCTGGCTCCCGAAGACGACAATGAGCCCGAGGATCCCGGCGACGAAGAGGAGCTGGGCGGCGGGGACGACCTCGACGTCGACGAGGCCCAGGCGGCAGAGCCCGAACCGAAGCGGCCGAGCTTCATGCCGGCGTCGATCGGACTCTCGGTGCTGGTGCCCCCGTGCAAGGGTGACGACACGGTCTCGGTCGTAGTGCGCTGGGCGGACTACGTGCGTCATGAGCCGCCGGCGCGTGGCGAGCGACAAGCCCAAACTCATAAGGGCCCAACCTGGCAGCGAGTGCCGCGCGAGGTGGGGCCCATTGAGATTCCTTTGACGGCGGACGCCCTCTCAGCCGGCGTCGACGTGCCGACCTCGCGGGGCTTGCGCATCGTTGGACACCTGAAAACCTTGGGCGAGTCCCGTTGGACGGGCATGGACTCGGGCGTGCGGGCCGTGGCGGTGTTCCTGGTCAACCAGCGGGCCGCGGCCACCGAGAAGGGGGTCCGCGACGAGGCCTACGTCTTTCAGGTGCAGCTCGAGGTCACGGCGAGCTGTGGGTTGCTGCCAAAGGCCAACCTGCGAGACGGCAACTCGAAGGAGCTGGATCCGGCCATCGCCGACGTCCAGTTCCGCGACGTGCTCGAATATGTGGTCGGGCACGGGGTCTCGGCGGAGCATTTCGCCCACGCCGACGGGCGCTTGGGGGTTCGGACGTGCTGGCTCCCGGAGGCGAACGTCAGACGGGTGCGCACCCGAGACCAGCCCGGCGTGATGGTGAGCATGGAGGCGTTGACGACGCTGCAGAATGGCAAGGCGGCTGTGCAGGCCCTCTCGCCGCTGCCCGACGCCTACCTGGACTGGATCGCGACCCAACGTGGAATCGAGCTGAACGCGTCGCGCGCCGACACCCGCGACCGTCTGATGGCGAACGCCGAGCGCGCCGCCTCACGCATTCGCGAGGGCATCGCGCTGTTGGCCTCCAACGACGAGGTCTTCTGCGCCTTCAAGTTGGCCAACCAGGCCATGGCGGTCGCGGCGCGACGCCGCAGCCCCACACGCTACGCCACCCCCGACAAGGTCCCCGAGTGGCGCCTCTTCCAGCTCGCCTTCATCCTCCTGAACCTGCCGTCGGTGGCCGACGACGCCCACAAAGACCGCGACCTGGTCGAACTCATCTTCTTCCCCACTGGCGGCGGCAAGACGGAAGCCTACCTCGGCCTCATCGCCTTCGCCCTCACGCTGCGCCGCATGCGCGGCCACACTCGGCCCGACAAAGGGCTCGGCGTGGCCATCTTGCTCCGCTACACCTTGCGGCTGCTGACCCTCGACCAGCTCGGCCGCGCAGCCACTCTGATCTGTGCCCTGGAGCGGATTCGCCTCGAGGCCTCCAGCCCGCTCAAAGAGCGGCTCGGACCGGTGCGCTTCGCCATCGGGCTGTGGGTCGGTCGCTCGGCGACGGCCAACACTTTGAAGCACGTCTCGCGGCAAATCACTGACTACAAGGGCTCGACGGCCAAGAACGCCATCTCCCCTTGCCCCATCACGCACTGCCCTTGGTGCGGCGAAGCCCTGGGTAAGACCAGCTTCGCCCTGATGCCCGACCACAAGAAGCCCGAAGAGGTGATGGTCGGCTGCAGCGACTGGCGCTGCGATTTCTCCGGCAAGAATGGCGGCCTGCCCGTGGTCTTCGTCGACGAGCAGATCTACCAAGAACTGCCCTGCTTCATCGTGGCCACGGTGGACAAGTTCGCCATGCTGCCCTGGCGCGGGGAGACGGGAAAGCTCTTCGGCCGGGTGCACTCCAGAAAGGACCGTCGCTTCTACAGCGCCATGGATTCGACGAGCCCACACCCAGACCACGAGTCGCTGCCTCTCGGCTTGCCGGCGCCCGAGCTCATCGTGCAGGACGAGCTCCATCTCATCTCGGGGCCGCTCGGCACCATGGTCGGACTGTACGAGACCGCCATAGAGACGCTCTGCTCATTCCCGACTCCAGACGGCAAGCTTCGCCGTCCCAAGATCGTGGCCTCGACCGCCACGGTGCGACGGGCTGCGCAACACGTGCGGGCGCTCTTTGGGCGCACCTGCGAGATCTTCCCGCCACCGGGACCGAACGACGGCGAGACCTATTTCTCTGAGGTGGACCACCAGGCGCCGGGCCGCTTGTATCTGGGGGTAGGGGCGGCGGGCCGGTCCATGAAGACCATCCTGCTGCGGGTCTACGTCTCGCTCCTGAACGCGGCCCAGCACGAGTGGCAGCCGAGGGGCGACGGGCGTCAGCCGGCCGATCCCTACATGACGTTGGCGGGCTACTTCAACAGCCTGCGCGAGCTGGGCGGGATGCGCCGCTTGGTCGAGGACGAGGTCCGCAACCGCTGCGCCCGCGCCCAGGAGCGTCGTCCGCTGGGCGGGGAAGGACCGCATCCGTGGTACCGCAACCGCGAGCTGCAGGTCGAACCCATCGAGCTCACGAGCCGCGAGAGCACTTTTAACATCTCCCGCTCCAAGGAGCGCCTCGGACGCCACCACGACGACAAAGAGTCGGTCGACGTGCTGCTGGCTTCGAACATGATCTCCGTCGGCGTCGACATCGACCGACTGGGCCTGATGGTGGTGGCCGGCCAACCCAAGACCACCAGCGAGTACATCCAGGCCTCCAGTCGCGTCGGCCGCGACGAGGAGCGGCCGGGCCTCGTGGTCACCTGCTACAACGTCCATCGACCGCGCGACCGCTCCCACTTCGAGCAGTTCAAGACCTTCCACAGCGCGTTCTATCGCCACGTCGAGGCCCAGAGCCTGACACCGTTCTCGGGACCCGCGCTCGATCGGGGGCTGGCCGGTGCCCTAGTGGCCATCACCCGACTCGACAACGAGGCGCTGACGCGTCCCGAGGCGGTGTTGGACTTGGGCAAGCATCGCGCCCTGGGCGATCGAGCCGCCAGCCTGCTCGCTGACCGGGCGGCCAGGCTCGTGGGCACCCACCAGGGCAGCCAGCAAGACGCCGAGCGGGTTCGACACTCCATCGCGGCGCGGGCCAAGGCCCTGCTCGATGCTTGGGAGCAGATCATCGAGACCACCCACGAAGGCGCGGGTCAGTTGAAGTACTCGAAGCTGGATTTGGGCGGTCACGGCAAGCCCCTGCTGCACTTCGCCCTCGAGCAGGGCGAGACGCTCACGGCGGAGGAAGAGCTCTTCGGGGCACCCACCTCGATGCGCGACGTGGAGCCGGCGGTGCACGTCTGGGTCTACCGCAGAGACAAGAAGCCGAAGGAGCGCGAAGATGGCCCAAAAGCCTAAGGGAAAGCGAATCGCGCGTAGGGACGCAGCTGTCTCGCT
>PFUG01000313.1 GCA_002789955.1 Deltaproteobacteria bacterium CG_4_9_14_3_um_filter_63_12
CGCCGAGGGCATAGCCCGAGGCATCGGCCCCTCGGGGGCCGAACATTCCCCAGCCCAAGGTGCAACCTTGGGCAACCGACGCCCGCCCGCGCGAACCCACAAGTGTACAAACTTCAGGGAAGTGTACAATCCCCAGCCCCAGGTGGAACCTGGGGCGACTCGCGACTGCACTTGGCTCGCTGATGGGCTCCGTGGTGCCAGCAATTCGTTCCATAGCGCTCGGCTGAATCAACAAACCCAGAAGGCCTCGCTGATGCGAGGCCTCCTGGGTTCTGGCGTTCAATGTTCTGTTGTGCACATCCTGCGCGCAAACCTTCGGTTTGGCGCGAGTCTTTGCTGTCCCTGGTCGTGAGTTTGTCGCGATCTTCGTGACCACTCAACCTATTGCATGAACCAAGGGCGTTCACAGTCGTCACAGTGGCCAGGACCGATGTCTCCGTTGTTGTATTGATCAAGGGTCTCGGCCGTCTCGAGGGCGGCGGCGCGATCGGCAGGGTTCACGACGCAGGCCAAGATGAACGGCGTGGCCAGTGCAGCGTCGACCTCGTCGGGAGTAGACGCCCCGGAGGCCACGTTTAGGCTGGCCGCAATCCACTGGTGCGCGAGGATGAGCCACGCGTCTCCTCGGGGACTGTCTCGTAGGATTTCCATCCAGGTCCGCCCGCACAACAGGGTGTCCAGAGGGAGCGGCCACGCGCGAGGGTGGTTCTTCCAGTAGCCCTGCGTATGGGTACATCCTGTGGGCGGTTCTGGCGGCGGCGCACAGCAGATGGTCGGATCGCACCACACGATGTGCAGAGGAAGCTCCGCGCTGTCCCGAGACAGCTCTGGCGACACCAGAGTCTCGAGGTGTACGAAATCACCCACTCCGCTGTTGAGATCGTAGACCGTGACGGAAATCATCTCAGTGCCTTCGACCGTAGACACGACCTCGATGCAGGAC
Organism: Deltaproteobacteria bacterium CG_4_9_14_3_um_filter_63_12; assembly: GCA_002789955.1. GTDB lineage: Bacteria > Myxococcota_A > Bradymonadia > UBA4248 > UM-FILTER-63-12 > UM-FILTER-63-12. The sequence continues at coordinate 944 of PFUG01000313.1, forward strand.
TCCGCGAGCTCTCCGGGCCCCACGTTTGCAACGGAGGTGGACCCATCGCTCCATACGAATTCCAGTGGGTCTCCATCTGGGTCGCTCGCCCTTGCGCAGATTGTCACGGGCTCGCAGAGGGTGACGAACTTGGACGGCGCGTAGGAGATGACTTCGATGATGGGGGGATGATTGAGCACGCCGGCCACGTCAAGACCTCCGAATCCAGGTCCCAAACACTGGAGAACCAGCGTGATTTCAGTCACCTCACCGTCTAGAACCTGGGCGGCTTGCACCGCCGCACCTGTGCAGTCCTCTGATTCCGTCCCGGCGGCCGTGATGGGGGTCACCAACACGTCGTAGCACCCCGCTGCGAGCCAGAAGAACCCATCGCCGAAGAGATGACCGCTTTCCGCCGCGAATGGGTTGCCGATGTAGCCCGGTTCGTCGGGCAACAGGGTGTCCTCCAGCGCAACATCGCGGCCCTCCGAGTATGGTGAGAACGTCTCCTGCTCGCACGCGACGCGATCGATGGCGATCCGCAGGCCTGAGACGTCCGAAGCACCTAGAATGTCGACACTCAACGCCACGGCTGAGGTGGCGAATGTCGGTGAGGATTTCTCTTCGACGCAGCCCACCAGAAGCAGGACAGCGCCGAGCAAGATGCCAATCTTCGTTCGCAGATGCATGACACACCTCCAATTCTTCCTGGCCGCCTCCAGGCGTCCAGCGAAACGCCGGAGAGCAAGAGGCAGGCGGATGAGGATCGTCCGAAAACATTTTGAGCGGTTTCGCTCGCTTCCTGTTTCCCATTCGAAACTAGCGAGCTGGCGAAGTCGACGCCTGACTGCCTCACGACGACCGACTCTCGCGTCGCCTCCTGACCTGGTGCCCATTCGAGACCAGCAGGGCGAAAATCGGTCCGTCGCGCGGCAATGGGGCTCCGGACAAAGTGCTAGCAAACTCCTATCACTCCGCCGTCGCCTGTTACGTCATCAACGCAACAAAAGTATCGCCAGCATGTATAGGCGAAACACCATCACGGGCAGTTTTCAACGATGTTGGGTTGACGAACCCCCTCATGAGCCAAGAAATCCTCCATAGCCGCGATGTGTAGAGGTATGAGGATGGTGTCATGTGATGTCTCGGGCGCCACGAGAGCCTCGACTCGCTCACCATCGCCAGCGAGATCATAGGCAGTGATCGCGTAGGTCTGGGTGCCTACTTCCGAAACGTATGTTGTGGCACACTGCTCGGTCACGGCACCGTTCACAACCGCGGGGAGTGGGTCGAGAGTGCCCCAATCGAATTCGATGGGGTCGCCATCAGGATCGGTCGCAGCGGCACAGATCGTTGCGAGCTCGCACACACAGACGAACTTCGAGGGGCTGTAGGTGACTGCCTCGATTTGCGGCGGATGATTGAGCGTGCCGGCCACATCGAGGCCACCTGCGTCGGGACCCACACACTGCATCACGAGAGTGATCTCGGTCACGGCTCCATCGGCCACCTCGATTTCCTGGCGGTCAGCACCACCGCAGCTCAAAGACGGCTCCCCTGCAGCCGTTAGTGGCAGGACAACCACATCGTAACAGCCTGCAGGGAGCCAGAAGAAGGCATCCGCAAAGAGGTGCATGCTGTCTTCATCAAAAGGATTGAGGCCGTATGCAGGCAAGCTGGGAAGGTACATGTCCGCCAGCGGAATCACCGCTTCGTCGAAGGTCTCGCTATTGCCGCACTCCATTACGGCGAAGCGCATTTGAGCGACATCGCTCTCATCGAGGAAGCCGATCGTCAACGCGACACCAGAGCGCGGCAGCTCCGTGGTGGAAGATTCATCTTCCGTGCTGCACCCACCCCACACGAACAGGGTCGCCACGCCGAACAACGCAATCAGTACCCTGTACCTGAGCGATTTCATGATGCATCTCCTGGCCCATCGTGGGCTCGCAAAGGTGCGGTGAGTGACACCGCGACGCGTTAGCTGCCAAACCAGACCGCCAAAATGGCGGGCCGCCGTGGCAACTCGATGCCGGCTCAGTCCACAGACAGAGGCCTCCATCTGGGGCAGAGTGGTCCAGCCCGAAGGTACATGTCGGCCGATGTAGGATATGTAGGTTAAGCCAAGGTAAGTAAGTGGAGTGCTGCTGTCAAGAATAATCTTCCTGTTCTGGCCCGAACTCCCGCGAGAGCCCGTCCCAGGCGCTCCCAAGATCACTCCGCAATGAACGCTATCTTACCGTAAATGTTGGGTTTTACTCGCGATCCGGCGCGACGGACACGACCTTACGGCGCGCCTCGTCGGTCGCCTCACATCGCCACAACGAGTTTACCAATAGCGTATTCTTGCCCATTATCCGCTCGTCGCGCATCTGATAATGTGAATGTATACAGTGACTTACGTATGTTTTGAGAGCTGGAAGGGTTGGAAATATATTGCACAAATTTTACCAAATGCACTCCAGCAGCACGAAACCGCCTGCTAACGGCCCCCGCAGAAACAACTCGTAGCCACGGATGGCGGAGAGCCGTCTACACCCGAGGTTGTTGCGCGCAGGA
>PFUG01000319.1 GCA_002789955.1 Deltaproteobacteria bacterium CG_4_9_14_3_um_filter_63_12
GGGGGACAAAGTCCCCCGGCGGGTCAGGGCAGAGCCCTGCTTCCCTGAAAGGCCACGCTCATAAGCACGGACACATGTGAAGCGTTACACTAGAGTGCATCTTGAAATTGCGTGTTTTGCCGAGAACGGTGGAAACTGCGACCGAACTCTGAACTCTTCCCAAAGGACATCTTGTGAGTGCCCGTTCGGAAATGCCCCAGGTGCAAGGAACCGATGATCGAGCGACGCAGGCGTACACAGGTACGCCGAGGAGCGAGGGAGGAAGGCGACGCCGCAGATGGGGTATTTCCGGACGGGCACAAGCGAGGGCGGTGTGCGTGCTCCGACCAGCGATGGAGAACATTTTGGCAACAGTCGAGCTCGGATTCAGTGATGCAGAAACCTCGCGCAGCCTATTTGGACAGCACGACCAGAACCTACGGCAGCTCGAGCGTTCTTTGGCTCTGCGGGTCTCGGCGCGTGGGGACAAGGTCCAGATCGAGGGTGACTCTCTCGCCGTCGAGGTCGCGCACCAAGTTCTCCAGCAACTCTACGGTGTTGTGAAACGGGGGTTCCCCGTCTACCCCGTCGACATCGGTCATGCTGTGACGATATTGAGCAAGGACTCTAACGCCAAGCTCAAGGACATCTTCCTAGATACGGTGTTCATCTCGGCGACCAAGAAGGTCATCGTCCCAAAGACACAGCACCAGAAGGCCTACATCGACGCGATCCGAGGCAACGACATCGTCTTCGGGATCGGTCCTGCCGGCACGGGCAAGACCTACCTAGCGATGGCGATGGCGCTTTCTGCATTGACGAAACACCAGGTCAAGCGGATTATCCTCGTTCGCCCTGCTGTCGAAGCCGGGGAGCGTCTCGGGTTTCTGCCTGGGGATCTCGCAGAGAAAGTCAATCCGTATCTGAGACCACTGCACGACGCGCTCTTCGACATGATGGACTTCGACAGAGCTCGCACCCTGATTGACCAGGGGGTCATCGAGGTTGCGCCACTTGCTTTCATGCGTGGGCGGACCCTCAACTCCTCTTTTGTCATCCTCGACGAGGCCCAAAACACCACCCGAGAGCAGATGAAGATGTTTCTGACCCGTCTCGGCTTCGACTCCAAGGCGGTGGTTACCGGGGACCTGACTCAGACGGATTTGCCGGATTCCTCTCGGTCGGGGCTCAACCACACCAAGACGATCCTAGAAGGAATCGAAGGCATCGAGATGGTCGAGTTCACAGACATCGACGTGGTCCGGCATCCTCTCGTACAGAAGATCATTCTGGCCTATGATCGCGCAGAGGCACGGCTGAAGGCTGATGCAGGAACGGACGGCAAGTAGTGAGTGAGCGCTGCAATACTCCAGAGTGTCCACCCGTGACTTCCGCCATTGAGCGCGGGAGGTCCAGGTGACCGAGGACGCCCCAAAGGACGGCAAGAGGAAGAGCAATGTCTTCGTGCTGAAGCCGCAGTCCACCTCGAAGCTCCGCTCGCTAGGCCTCGAGAACCCCCTAGTGATCGGGGTGATCATCGTGGTTTTTGCCGCCGCGATGCTGGTGATGCTGGCTGCCGATTTCGCTCCAAAACAAGACGAGCTCACCACCGAAGACATCGGGAAGATCGCCTCCAAAGACCTGAAGGCTACGAAGGACTTCACCTACAGCCGCATCGACAAGGTCGCCACCGAGCGCAAACGAGCAGAGCTCGCCGCAGCGGTGCCGCAGGTCTACACTTGGAAGGTCGACATCGCGGAGAACGCGCGGCGGCAAATCAAGCAGTCGTTTACCTTCATGCGCGAAGGGATCGCGCAGGTGCGACAGCAGAAAGAGGCCGAGCTCGCCCGCCTCGTGCCGCAAGTGCCCCTCGTGAGGGTCAGCCCCAAGTACACACGGACCGAGGTCTGGGGTCACGCGGCCGCCTCCGGTCTGAGTGGTCTGGGCCTCATCATGTCCCCCATCCTCGCCGTGCCGAGTGTCGACGAGGCCGCGAACACCGGTGTGATCGAAGCTGCGATCGACGGCTGGATCGTCGCGAACAAGCAGGAGTTTGCGAACCGACTGCTGAACTTCGTAGATGACGCCACCTACAGCATGTTGCAAGAGAGGCGGTTCTCCGAGGAGGTCGAGGTCGTCATGCTTTCGTTGGTCGAGACTGCTCTCGAGAAGCAGATTGTCGCCGACCTGGGGATGTTGTCGAACCAGCAAGTGGTCCTGGTCACCAAGCAGCGGGGCCACGAGTCCATCGAGCGTTGGACCGAACGCAACATCGATCTGATTGTCGACACTCGCAATGTCGCTCGAGAGGTTGACCTCCAAGCCCAACTGTTGATGGCGAGTTGGGATCCTGCGGTGAAGCTGAGGTTTAGCACCCTGGCCAAAGAGTTCATCAAGCCAAACCTCGTCTTAGACGAGGACGAGACCACGAGCCTGCGCGAGGATGCCCAAGACTCCGTGGCTGATCTGGTTGCACAGAAGCACTTCAAACGCGGCGAGATCATCTTGGACGAGGGGCATCCGGTCCAAGCCGAACACCTCGAGATCTATCGCGCGATGGTGGGCGAGAGCACAGCGCCCTTCGTGTTGTGGCGTGTGCTTGGACTGGGGATCTTCCTCTCTTTGATCCTCACTTTGGTCTGGTATCTCCTGAGGCGGGATCTCCTGCGCCGGCAGAGAGGGCGCCGCGATTTGGTCTTCATCGGCGTTACTTTGCTGACGATGACCCTCGTGGTGCGCGGTGGCGAGGTGCTTCTTACTACAGTAGCGGATGCCTGGCAGAGTGAGCTGGGCGACCTGATCATCGTGATGGTGCCCTTCGCGGCCGGACCTCTCATGTTGAGGCTGGTACAGGGCGGCGAGAAGGCAATCATCTTCGCGGTTGTGCTCGCCTTGATCGCTGGTTTGGCGATCGAGCTCGCCAGCATCGTAGTTCCCTATGCGCTGATCAGTGGCATTGTCGGAGCCGTGGTGCTCAAGCACGCAAAGACCCGCATGGAGGTTCTGCGGGCTGGGTTCCTGGTTGGGGTCATCAGCTCGGTGTGCGCGGTGGGTATAGTCATGTTCCAGTTCAACGAGCTGCGGCCGTGGGACCTCGTTTTGGTGACGATCCTCGCCATGAGCAGCGGTATCTTGTCTGGGTTCATGGTGACGATTGCGCTGCCAGTCGTGGAGAGCGTCTTCGGCTACACCACGGACATCAAACTGCTCGAGTTGGCCAACCTAGAGCACCCCGCCCTCAAAGACCTCCTCCTCAAAGCGCCTGGCACCTACCACCACTCGATGATGGTGGGGAGCCTCAACGAAGCAGCTGCCGACGCCATCGGCGCCCATTCGCTCCTCGCACGGGTCGGCGCCTACTACCACGATCTGGGCAAGACCAAGAACTCCCAGTACTTTGCGGAGAATCAGAACGGCGACAACCCGCACAACAAGCTCAAGCCCAACATGAGCGCGCTGATCCTCAAGGCGCACGTCAAAGATGGGATCGAGATGGCGCGGCAACACAAGTTGCCTGAGGACATGGTCGACTTCATCGCCACGCATCACGGCAAGAGCCGCATCGAGTACTTCTATCAGCGAGCTAAAGAGCAAGAATCTCCGGACATCCCTGAGGTTCGCGAGCTCGACTACCGTTATCCTGGTCCCAAACCGCAGTCTCGCGAGACTGGCATCTGCATGATCGCCGATTCGGTCGAGGCGGCCGCGCGCTCACTGACCGAGCGAGACGCGCCAAGGCTGCGCCTGCTTGTGCACAAGCTCATCAACCACAAGTTCGCTGATGGGCAGTTCGACGAGTGCGACCTTACACTGAAAGACCTCAACGCGATCGGCGAAGCGATGCTGCACATCCTCAACGCCGTCTACCATCATCGCCCCGAGTACCCGGACCAAAAGAAAGAGAGAGAGAAACGAGAGCGGGCGAGCAAGCAGAAAGACAGTGGCAGCGAATCCGACGACGAGAAGGTATTGCCGTCCAACTCCTTAGAAAAAGCGGTGGAGGCAGCGAACCAGGTCGCTTCGACACCACACGTCAACGGGGACAGCGGCCCCGTGGCTCCAGGGCCTTCGTTCACCTTCTCGACGAAGAGTGGCGCCGACCCTGACGCGCCCGTTGGCCGCGTCCGCAATGAGATGAGCAACTCTGGTGAGCACCAGAAGCTCGTGCTCAACAAAGAGGAAACCTTTGACTGAAGACGTTGGGCTCGACCTCATCGTAGAGACCGAGTTGCCGTTCGAGGAGCGCACCCTCGAGGTCCGCACCGCTTGGATCCTCGAGCAACTCGATTGCCTGGGCCGTGGTCTCACCCTGGTTCTCGTCGATGACGAGAACATTCGCGACCTGAACCAGCAGTGGCGTGCCGTCGACGAGGCGACCGACGTGCTCTCCTTTCCACTCCAGGAAGGTTTTGGAGTCGAGTTCAGTGGCGGCATGCTGGGCGACATCATGATCTCCGTCGAGACCGCGACGCGCCTTGTGTCGAGTGGGGACCATACTACGAGGGTCGCGCGCGAGCTCGGTCGCGAAGGCATGGCCACTTGGAGTCTGCTGGATGAAATTACCTTCTTGTTCATCCACGGGCTGCTCCACCTTTTGGGCTATGATCACGCCGAAGAGGTCGAGGAAGTCGAGATGCGCACGAAGGAGGCCGAGCTCATGAACGGGTTCCTGCAACACGTTGCGCTCGAGCCCTGAAGGCATGCACGCCTGGGATCGCAATGCAGGGCAAAAACGCTCACCATTTGACGTCTCGTCACCCGCATGCTACCGCTCCTCCGGAAGTAATTTCGGTGAGTTGTTGGTGATAGACGGGATGGATCCGGTCACTGGAAAACCATGATATTAAGTTTTCACAAAACTCTTCGCAACTCAGTCTTGGTGGCCACGTTTTTCCTGACGATGGGACTGCTGACCTTGTCAGGCTGCAGCAAAGACCCCCCCCCCCCGCCGCCCGCGCCTACGGCCTTCGATGCCGCGGCCACGCTCAATGGGGTCGAGGTCAGTATCGCCGGGATCGAATCTCTGGTTCCCGAGCTCGTCGACGCCAATGGCCGCTCCGCGCTGATTACCAGCGGCTCCGATCGGATCTTTGTGGTCCGCCTTCAGTACAAGAACGACGGGACGGCTGAGGTCAACTACACCCCGAGGCATAACGCGGCCACAGGGCAGCCGGACACTACGCCGCTGCTCTTCGTGATGCCCGAGAAGCCGGAAGACCGCATGACGCCCATCCAGAACGTGCGCCTCGCGGACAACTTTTTCACCCCTCGGCAGGTGATGTCTCCCACCAAGATCGCGCCGGGAGCAATCCTCAACGACGAGTATCTCTTCTCCGTCCCCCCAAAGGACGCGACGGCTCTCATGCTCTCGATCCCCGCGACCATCTTCGGCGGCACTGCGGGAGACAACGCCAAGTTTGCGTTGCCCAACACCCCCAAACGCATCGAAGTCGAGCCGTTTGCGGGGCTCAACACTCCCGTCACTCGCGGCGCCATCAAGCTTCAGGTGAACGCGATTACCGACGAGTACGTCGAGGCCGTAAAGGTCTCGGGCAAAACCGAAGAAGAGATGAAGTATCCATACGCCTACACCGTGGAGCCCATCCTCAAGGTCTCGGTCGAGTTCACGAACATCGGCAAAGAAGACCTCATCTACGCCCCTGGACACCGCGACAACGAGTCCATCGGCGTGAAGATGGACATCGTGAGCGGTCAAGAGCTCACTTTGCGCCGGTTCAAACTCGCCGACGCCAAGGCCATCGCGAAGGAGCAGCTCAAGGGCCCAATGACCGTGAAGCCAGGAGAGACCTACAAGGATGTCTTCCTCTTCCAGCGTCCGCCAGCTGGCGGCGCCGGGAAAGTGACGCTGGCGTTCTCGGGACACATCTTCGGCGTGCAGGGCCTGTTTGGCTTCCAGCTGCCCTACAAGTCTTACGAGCCGACTCCACCTGACCTCGAGCCGTACAAGAAAGACCTACCTCTGCCTGCCCCTGAGCCAGTCCCCTAAGGTCAAGGTTCGTCGTGCAAATCGTTGTCCTCGGATCTGGATGTGCCCTCGCCAGCAAGAGCCGCGGACCTGCGGGATATCTTGTGCGCTCCATGGACAGCGTGCTGTTGATGGACTGTGGCAGCGGCACCCTGCAGCGCATGGCACGTTCAGGCGTCGTGCCCGTGGACCTCGCTGGGATCTTCATCTCCCATGCCCACCTCGACCACATCGGTGACCTGACCGCCATCCTCTTCATGCTCCACCTTCCTGAGCAAGAGAGAGCCGATGACCTGCTCATCCACGCGGGCCCTGGCATGGGGAAGATCCTCGAAGGTCTGCAAGGGGTCTTCGGCGAGTGGCTCACCCCAAGCGGGTGCGCTCTGCATGCGCTCGAGCACCAAGAGGGGCGTTTCGAGGTCGGTGAGCTCTTGTGCGAGGTGCGGCCAGTCCAACACCACTCGAGCAGCATCGGCATCAGAGTTCGAGGAGCAGACGGCTGCACCGTCGCCTACCTCGGTGACACCGACCTCTGCGATGAGGCGGTCGAGCTCTGCAGAGGCGTTGACTTGGCAATAATGGAGTGTTCCCTCACCGACGACGACGACCGCCCTGGCCACCTCAACCCGAAGAGAATCGCCGAGCTCGCCAGACGAGCCAAACCGGAAGGGCTGCTCATCAGTCACCTCTACCCGGAGACGGCGGAGCTGGACATTCCTGCGCTCCTAGAGAGCCACGGTTGCAGGATTCCAGCGGCCGTCGCCTTCGATGGAATGGGAATCGCCATCGACCCGCCCGCGCACTGAAAGCCGAGCGGACGTCCGATTTTCGCACCGCAAGTTGTTGGAATGACGCGGAAAGCGGTCGTGGGCAAGCCAGGCAATAGAAACCGAATGCGTCGTCAGGCGTCCAGCTCCAGCAACCGTCGGTGGACCTCCGAGCGCCCCTCTTCGTCCTCTTCTGGCAGCAGCGCGAGCGCCGAGCTCAGCGCCCCTCGTGCGTCGGAGAAGCGCTTCTTCATAACGTGTGCACGCGCGATGCCGAGATACATCTGGGACGCCGACGGCCCCGAGGTGACCGACAACATAGCGTGGAGCAAATCGATGATGCGCTCTGGCCGCTTCCCTTGGTCGAGGTAGATGCTCGCCGCCGCGAGCGCCGCAGGTGGATCGAAGACCAGCTCCTTGGTTTCGGGGTCGAGATCCCAGCGAAGCGACAGGACCGCTTCGTAGCAGGCCAGCGCGGCGTCCAAGTTCCCGGCCGCATGATTCAACTGTCCCAGCATTCGGAGCAGCGAGATGTCATTGGGCGTCGAGGTCAGCATGAGCTGGATGGCCTCGATCCCAGGCTCGTAATCTCCAGAGAGGAGGGCGTGCTCACCGATGGCTCGGAAGACCTCGTGGTCGTCCTCATCCATATCGTGAGCGCTCTGCAGCACTTGTTCGGCGGTCGCGAAGTCTTTCACGGCCCAGAGCGCCTGCGTGCGGTGGAGTTTGATGTAGATGGACTCGCCCTTCGCCTTATCGGCCTTCTCGAGAACTCCGACAGCCTCCTCGTTGCGGTCGAGGGCGAGGTAGGCGCGACCGAGCTCGGTCAACACGAACGGGTCGTCTTTTGTCTCTTTGCGGGCGCGCTCGAGGAGCTCGATCGCGCGCTCGAACTGGCCCTCTTGGAGGGCGAGCCAGCCACCGCTGAAGTCGTCCCCAAGGTTGTGGTAGTGCTCACTTTGCTCGCTCTCCAGTCCACCGAGGAGGATACTCAGCCGGTCATCGGCGTGCAACTCGAGCTGTCCGTCGGCCACCGCGGATGACGAGGGATCGACGACACGGCCTTCCTCGACAGCCATGACCAACGCCCGCTGGTCCTCGACCTCCGCGCGCTCCGCGTCGGTGCAGCAGTGGTCGTAGGCCGAATCGAGCGCGGACCTCGCGCGGTCGATCACGTTGGCCTCTACGAATTGCTTCGCCCGCGCGAGCTGCTCCTCACGAAGCTGGCCGCGCACCTTGATGATCGCCGCATCAAGGGTGACCCGCTCCCCATCGTTGCCATCGAAGCGTGACTCGGCAGAGCGGTACTCTTGCAGGGCAAGACCGAGCTCGTTGTCGGCAACATACCTGTCCGCACGAGCTTGGAACTTTTGCCACGTGCGACCAAGAAGCTTATCGAAGAGTGCCATGCTGTGATCCTGTATGAGTCAGTGTCGGTCGGAGTTCGCTCGCTTCCCGGCGCAGAAGGTGGCTCGAGGCGAGCCACCTCGCGTCCCTGCGCTCGCGATCGGATTTCGCGCGCTACTCGGAACAGAGGTGGCTCGAGGCGAGCCACCTCGCGTCCCTACGCGCGATCCTGGAAAAGAAGCGTCAGGCCCTTCTGCGTCAGGCTCGACAGACCGAGGGTGTCGAGCTGCTCTCGGGTAAATACGTCAGCCCGAGAATACCGTTCTTCTGGGACGCGTACGTTGTCGAGGGTATCGCAACGGCTCGCGCAAACGACAAGAGTGTAATCAATGTGCGAAAAAGTGTGATGCACGGGGGCCAGCAGCGGTCCGTGCTCACAGTTGACGCCCAGTCTCTGGGCGAGGAAAGGGCGTAGCTTTTCGAGTAGGTTGGTGTCAAGCCAATCGTTGCCTGTCTTGGGGTCTTGGGTGCGGGCCGTGCCTTCGATGCGCACAATCTCCTCGCTGGGGAGCTCCCAGAGTCCACCGAGAAGACCACTGTCTAACCGTCGCATCAACAGCAGTCGACCCTGCTGGTCGAAGAGCGCTGCTCCCACTGCGACCACACGATGTCGAAGCGGGCGGCTCTTCTTTTTCACTTTCAGGTCCACCGGCGGCGCTGCGGGAAACCGGCAGATCTGCGAGACGGGGCAAACGGCACAAAGGGGTTGACGCGGCTTACAGATTGTCGCGCCCAACTCCATCAGCGCCTGGTTGAAATCGCCGGGCGCCACGTCAGCCAGCAGTCCCTCGACCCAAAGGCGGGCGCGTTTCTCCCGTTGGCTCCGGGAGCGCTCGTCGACTTCGGCGAAGAGCCGCGCAAACACCCGCAGGACATTGCCATCGACGGCGGCAACGCGCTCTGCGAACGCGATGGAGGCGATGGCACCAGCGGTGTAGGGGCCGATCCCAGGCAGCCGCCGCAGCGCCTCGAACGTGTGAGGGAGCTCACCTGCATGTTCCGCGACGACGACCTGGGCGGCGCGATGGGTGTTGCGGGCGCGGCTGTAGTAGCCCAACCCGGCCCAAGTCCTGAGGACCTCGTCCAGGGAGGCCGCGGCGAGGGCGGCAACGTCGGGGAACCGCTCCAACCATCGCTCGAAGTACGGAAGTGCAGTCTGGACCTGGGTCTGCTGTAGCATCACCTCGGAGATCCAGACGCGATAGGGCGAGGTCCGTTCGCGCCACGGGAGGGGACGCTTCTCGTCTTGGTACCAGGCCAACAAACGCCGAGAGAATTCTGGGCCGAAAGAGGACTCGCTCGTCATAGGGCGTAGGACGACCACTCCACGTCGCAGCTTGCCAGGGACTCATCGGTGGTGAAGGCGACGGTATGGTCGGCGAACGACTCCACGTCGGTCACGAACACCGCGAGCTCAGCCGAGTCGCCATTTTCCTGCCATACCCACACAGAATCGTCGGCGTCAGCAGGGTCTCCCGCGTCGGTGACCGCGATCACACACTCCGCAAGCCCCACTTCGGTCACGTAGACGGTCACATCCGCGGCGTCCTTGTCCTTGACCCGTTGTACGTTGAGCGCGGTGACCTCGACGGTCGCAAACAACGCAAAGGTCCCACAAAGCACCGCCAAAGCAGCCCTCACTCGTCGATCGGTCATCCCACACCTCAGGTTCTCGCAGACTGGGCGTTCGAGCCCCTGCCAGACCGCGCAGAGCACGGTCACATCGGGCTCCTTGTAACTAAGTAACGCCCGTCCGGAAATACTCCATCTGCGGCGTGGCCTTCCTCCCTCGCTCTTCGGCGTACCGGTGTATGCCTGCGTCGCTCGGTCGTCGGCTCCTTGCACCTTGGGCATTTCCGAACGGGCACTCAAAACATGTCCTCTGAAAAGGATTGCGTGTTTCGCTGAGATCGGTGGGAAATGCGACCGAACTCTGAATTTCAAGATGGACTCTAAGTAGTATCGTCTCGATCGATGTCGTACTTCTTGATCTTCTTATGCAGGTTCGTGCGCTCCACGCCCAAAACCTCCGAAGTCTTGGAGACGTTCCAGCCATAGGCTCGCAAAGTGGATTCGATGTAGGACCGTTCGGTGGCATGACGGAAATCGCGCAGGCTCATCGAGCCTGCGGGGATAGCGGACATGTGCTCCGAGGAGGCCTCTCGGCTTGGGGTGATGTACTCGGGCAGGTCGCCGAGACCGATGGGATCAGCCCCCATGATGATCAGCCGTTCGCAGAGGTTGCGCAGCTCCCGAATGTTGCCCGGCCAGTTGTAGTTTGTGAGGGCCTCGACGACCTCCTGCGTGATGTCCTTCTTCCTGTTGCCGTACTCCTTCGAGAGCTCGGAGAGGAAGGCGTTGAGCAGCAGTGGCACATCCGCGAGGCGCTCGCGCAGCGGCGGAACGTAAATGGGGACGACGTTGAGCCGATAGAAGAGGTCGTCTCTGAAGGTTTGAGCTTGGACGGCGCTCTGGAGGTCCTTGTTGGTCGCGGCGATGACACGCACATCCACGCTCAACGGCCGTTCGCTCCCGACCCGGGACATCTCGCCGTTCTGCAGGATGCGCAAGACCTTGGCTTGCGCCGAGAGGCTCATGTCGCCGATCTCGTCCAAGAAAATCGTCCCTTGGTCGGCGATCTCGAATTTCCCTCGTTTGCGCTGCGTCGCGCCGGAGAAAGAGCCCCGCTCGTGCCCGAACAGCTCGCTCTCGATCAACTCCGCAGGAATGGCCGCGCAGTTGACCTTGACGAACGCTCTCGAAGAACGCTCAGAGATGGCATGCACAGCGCGCGCGACAAGCTCCTTGCCGACGCCGGATTCACCCGTGATCAGCACTCTTCCCTTGGTCGGGCCGACCTTTTCGATCTCTCGGCGCAGCTGCTTCATCGCCGAGGATTCGCCGATCATCTCGAAGATACCGCCCTTGTCTTGCAGCTCTTGCACCCGCAGGGCGAGGTTGCGACGCGCGAGGCAGTTGCGCAGCGTCAGCAGCACGCGCTCACGATCCAAAGGCTTCTCGAAAAAGTCGAAGGCACCGAGCCGAGTCGCTTCGACCGCGTTGGCGAGGGAGGCGTGCCCGCTCATCATGATCACGTCGACTTCGTTGTCCGACTCGCGGATGCGCCGCAACATCTCGAGCCCATTGATGCCAGGCAACTGAACGTCGAGCAGCACCACGTCGAATTGCCGACCTTCGAGCAAGCGAAGCCCTTCTTCGGCGGTCTGGGCTTGCAGAACATCGTAGTCCTCGCCCTCCAAGACCATGGAGAGCGTGCGCCGAATGTTCTTTTCATCATCGACAATCAGAACTTTACCACCTGACATGGACATGCTTTCGGTACCACTCTTGTTGCGGTTAGTGTCGTGGGCGTCGCCGGCTTTATCGAAAGAACCGGCGAAACGTATCAGCTCATGCCGTCAACGGCCACACTTCGTCAGATGAGCGCGCGAAATCCTTTGCCTCGAATCCGGCCTCAGGTTGCCGCAGAGCGTCGAGCACCTATCTTGGCCGGCGTAATGTCAGCGTCGACGCGCTGTCCGCAGCGACGATCTTGTTGGAGCGAGAGATGAGTAGAAGACCCCAAATGGGAGGCATGTCCTTCCAGTTCCCGCCGCTCTCCCTCAGCGCCAAAGTCATCCTTGGCGTCAACGCTGCGGTCTGGGCAGTGATGCTGATTCTCTACTACTTTGCACCGGAGAGTGCCGCGACGATTGCGCAGCTGGCGTTTCTGGACCCGACGAAAGTCACGCACGGTTACCTCTTCCAACTCGCGACCTACATGTTTTTCCACGACCTGAACTCGCCGTTTCACATCGTGATGAACATGTTGCTCGTCTATTTCTTCGCCGCCCCACTCGATGCGGTCTGGGGGCCCAAGAAGACCCTATGGTTCGCCTTTGGCGCCGGAATCGCAGGCGGCGTCATGATCATGCTCTTCCACTTCGCCAGTCTGGCGTTTGGCTTTGGTCCCGGCAATCCGACCCTCGGCTTCTCAGGGGCTGCGCTGGGGATGCTCGCCGCCTTCTGTCTCTTGCACGCCGAGGCGCAGATCCTTCTCTTCTTCGTGATCCCTATCAAAGCCAAGTTCATTATCCCGCTGACCATCGGCATCGACTTTCTGGTCTGGGTCACGCCGAGCAGCGACATCAGTTTTCCCGCCCACCTTGGCGGCATCGCCTTCGGTTGGTTCATGTTCGGCGGCTCTTGGGCACCCCAAGGGCTCATCCGTCGCCTGAAATATCGCAAGCACAAGCGCTGGGTGGATAATCGCGACAAGCAGCAGCAGAAAGAGAACGTCCTCAAGGGACCCTGGCTGCACTAGCACTAGCGGCGGTGAGACCACACCTGCGAAATTTGCCCGATGGCTTCGCAGCACGGACCCTCGAAGGCTCTCTCCCAGCGGGATGAGACCCAGAGCACCCAACGCGGTCGTACAAGGAGGTACAACGTCGCTGGTGCGAAGGTTCGCCCGGAGCCATCGCCCAGAGGGCCCGCGTCAACACGACAAGGAGGTCGTGATGAGACAGAACCAGCAGATTCGCATGCAAGGTGCGTGGAGCGGACTCCTCGCTTCGCTGACTACTCTCGGCGTCACCCTGATGATGATGGCCCTGTTAGCCGCCGCGACGGCCTGCGGCTCGCCGCCCGCGCTGGAGGCGCCAGTCCAGGACTCCTTCTGGTCCGGCGTGCGAACCTCCAAGCAAGCCACAGAGGTCGTGGAGGTTCCGAAAGTCTCTGGAGGAACTCTCCAGCGAAGCGAGGTGCTGGACTTCCTCGAGAACGGCCCTGCCACCCTCCTGCGCAGCGTGCCCGTTACCCCCGTCCTCGAGGGGGACGCCCTCGTGGGCTACCAAATCGACGACTTCTTTGTGAATGACAGCCGTTTCGAGCGCATCGATCTGCAGCGCGGAGACATTGTGACCGCGGTGAACCAAGACCGGCTCTTGCGCCCCGAGGACCTCTTCGCCGTTTGGGAGTCGCTGAGAGCCGCTCCCCGCCTCCAGATTGACGTGATTCGAGAAAACACCTTGCGCACGCTGACCTGGGAGATCGTAGACAAGAAAGACCCCGTCGCGTACAGCCCTTAGGATACTCAGACGGGTCCTGTTGCTTCTCGCGACCGATATTCGGGGGCTGCGCTTCGAGATTGGTCGACCGCTCGAGCAAACCCACTCGTGACGCGCTCCGTGCTTCCCCTTGGACTATCAGCACCATGACGGACAACCCACTCATGAAGGTCGGCGGGCAGACGCTCGGTGAGACCTCCAAACTTCGCGTGCAAGTCAGCGACAGCCGTGGCGCGTCGTTTGTCGAGCAGGTCTACACCGCCATCAACGTCGACGACGATCCAGACCTCTACCAGAAGCTCCTCGCCGGAGAGCTCAACGTCGCACACAGCCCGCGAGATGGCATCGCGCACTCGCTCGCCATCAGTGTCCTGGTCATCTGGCCTCGCGAGCATCGAGCCGTTCTCTATATCCCCGCGGACCTCGCTCACCAGGCACTCCAAATCCGGGCCGAGTTCCTCGAACGTCTCGACGACGAATCCCTCGTCCCTTCCTACATGGAAGACTTTGTCCCCATCGTCGGCCTCGGCGCACTCAAGGAGCACCTCAAGAAAGGCTTCAACAGGGAACCCTCCAAGACCGGCTTCGAGGTCTTTCGTGGCGCACTCGGCAGCACCATGATGCGGCCCGTCACGGTCCAAGACGACAGCGGTCGCTCCTTCTCAATCACCCTCTACACCAGCGTGAACTGCGACGAAGACGGCGATCTCCTCGCTGAACTGCAGCGCGGTGAGCTCAACATCGTGGTCTCGCCTTTCGACCACAGCACTGGGCCCATTCCGCTCCCTGTCATCCTGCACAAACCTTCCCGCTCGCTCTTCATGCTCCTCATCCCCAGAGCGCTCAAGGCGCGACGCTTCCGAGAGCGGGCCAAACTCCTGCGCCAGCTCGCGGCGAGCACCGTCAACCTCCCGCGCTATGTCGTGAATTTCCGCACCGTTTTGGGCCTCCGCGAGCTGCAGAGCATCGTCGGCAACGTGAGCTCGACGAAGTCCGATCCTACGCCTACTGCGCCGATCCCCGTCGTGAGCATGGACTCCGAGCCCCTCATCCCGGTCGATCGCAACCCGTTCATCGCCGACCTCGACGAGGCCGCTCCCGAATCGGAGCCGCAGGACGAGTACACCGCCAAGCTTGGGCTCGCGGCTCGGCTGAGGCTGAGCACCTCCGATTCCCACCATCGAGAGTGGTTCAACGACACGCTCCCGCAACAACTCTCCTCACGCGGGCTGCGACCCTACCTGCAGCCCCCAGACACACAGGGCCTCGTCCTCTCCTGGAAGCTCAGCTTCCGCGAGCTCGAACCCTGGCGGCACCTCGCGCTGCACTTCCTCGTGCAGCTGCACAACCTCAACATCTACCCCCTCATCGCCCTCGTGCTCGCCGCCGTCGACGACGATGGCGAAGTCGTCGCGGATCTCTACCACTGCTTCGACGTCAAAGAGCCCAAGCAGCGCGCCTTCCTCATGCACCTCGCCCGGCACTTCGACGTGAGCGCAGCGATCTACGACTCGAACGGCGCTTTGGCCGAGGCGGCCCGCTTCTCCGGTCCCCTAGGTGAGAACCTACGCGCCGCCATCGACGAGGCCGATCGCCGCATCCAGCAGGACAAATCCCTCGACTTCGAGGCCGCAGTCGCGCGCTTCGGCGAGCCCTCCTTCCCGCGCATCGGCTCCATGCGGCATCCCTTCACTCACGAGCTCTTCCAAAGTCTCAGGCTTGCCGACGAGACCATGCTCGCCACTGGGATCCTCAGCTACTGGAGCCAAGAGGCCAACCGCCGCTACCTCCTCTTCAATCACTCCTTCAGCGCCGACGCCTTCGAGACCCTGCAAGACCGTGTCGTGAACCGCGCCATCGAGCTCGGCATCCGTCTCTCGCCTCTCCTGCGCCGTGTGGCCATCAAGCGCGAGCGCGCCAAGTCCGCCCCCGAGCTCCTCAAGACCCTGATCGAGAACTTCACCGCCTTGGCGACCAGCGAGCACAACGATCTCGACGCCATCGCCACC
>PFUG01000680.1 GCA_002789955.1 Deltaproteobacteria bacterium CG_4_9_14_3_um_filter_63_12
CAATGAAGACGGCACTTTTCAAAAGGTCCGCATCATGTGGGGCGATGGAACCTATTGGGAGACACGTTACAACGCAGATGGGACTGAGACCGAGACCTGCATCGACGGGCCGTGCCCAGAGCAGTAACGATGCTGTTGGCCGGTCCCACCGCTACACCGAGTTGGGGCGGCCTCGTCGCCGTGCTCGAGCGCTCGTCGCGTTACACCCACGGGTGGCTCCGTTACACCAACGGGACGCTCCGTTACACCCACGGGACGCTCCGTTACAGGGTTGCGTCGCTCCGTCGCACGAGTGCGCCTAGGCGGGCTGCCTCTCTTCCCGACTTCGTCGCACCTTCTGCCGCAGGTACTCGCTTCCAAAGCGACGCGCGTCGGGCGTATTCCGAAAAGCGTGGCGGCCCGCCGTGCGCACCTTCTCGAGAATCTCGTAGAGCACATGGAACGCCCGGTCGCGAGCCTCGGCGAGGGGGCTCGGGCCACGCGCCGCACGGCGCTCGGAGCTAACGGCAGTCATCGCGGTCGCCACTTCGCTGAGCTGGGCGGCCATCGCTGGCGCGTCGAAGCTCTTGTCATTGGCGAACGCTTCGAGGTTCGCCTCCAGCAGCTTGGCCATGGCGGCGCAGTCTGCGGCGAGAGCCGCGAGGCCGCGCTTTTCTTTGAGTCGCTCCAACGCCTCCTGCGCGCTGCGGTCGTCTCGCAGGTTGAATCGGCACGCCGACATGGCTTTCGCGTACTGCCGCCTCACGAGGAGCTCGCGGGCTTCGTCGTCCTGTGTTTTGCGTGGACGTGTCGCCGTGACCCACGCCGACTGGGCCGCCCGCGAGGCGGTCAGCGCCGTCTCCGCGGCCGACTGCGCGTCCTCGGGGAGTCCGACGTCGATGAGCTTCCGCCAAGCGTCGTCCTGGTCGAGGAAGGCGAGCAGGTCGCTCGCCTCTTGGTGGAACACCGCCATCGGCAGGTGGGGCTTGCGCAGCTCCTCGGCGTCAATGGCTAAAGGGTTGAGGTTGAACGAAGACGTCTGCACCATTCGCTCCTCGCCTCGATGTTGGTCCTGTGCGGGCGGTGGTCCCACTGGGCTAACGAGACCTGCGAGCGCTGTCAACCGAGCCGCCCGAACCCACGACGACGAACCGCGTCAAACCGCCCGAACCCACGACGACGAACCGCGTCAAACCGCCCGAACCCACGACGACGAACCGCGTCAAACCGCCCGAACCCACGACCCTGCTACTCGACGCCACCTCGCAAGAAACAAGCAAGGACCAAGAAAAACAAGGCACCAAGTGCGTTCGGAAATGCCCCAGCTGCTAGGAGAGCAAGCCCGAGCCCCGGAGGCGACCTCATAGGTCGTCGAGGAGCGAGGGCGCAGCTCGACGACGCAGATGGGGTATCTCCGGACGCACGACACCATCAGCGCGACTTCGACTCCAACCACGCCTTTGTGAAGATGGCGTCGTCCAACGTGCTCAGGTCCACCTCCTGCAGCACGATGGTCGTGCTGTTGCCGGTCTCGACCTCGTCGTAGATGCGGATCTCGTTGGGGAAGTAGAGGTCGGCCTGCTTCGACTCGCTGTAGAGCTTCTCCCACTTGGGATAGTAGGCCGTGCGCATGAGCTTGCCCGAAAGGGCGTGCTCTTGTTGCTTGAGGAGGTTGCCTGTCTCCACGTCGACCCACAGGTGAATGATGGGGTAGGCGACGTCGGCGTCTGCTTTGGCGTCGAGCTGCAGGTGATGGACCTTGAACTTGCCCAGCTCCTCCTCGCCCACGTAAGTCGGGGTGAACTCCTCGGCCAGCCGGGACTCGTCAAAATCTTGGCGGCGAGAGTCGGTGCCGCCGATGCGCTCGCGTTCGGTGCGGCGCTCCCACTTGCCGACGGTCGGGTCGTAGAGGAAGAGATTTTTGTCGATGCGCAAATAGCCCTTGCCCGCCTCCGACTTGGGCCGCAGGAACAAGATCACCATCTCGTCGTTGCCGTCTCGGCGGTAGATGACGGCCTCGTAGAGCAGGTCGTCCTTGCCCTCTTCTTTTTGCTCGATGTAGGCCAGCGCTTTGTAGTCGCCGGAGCTGCGCTGGCGCTCGTCGAGCTGCTCGAGCAGCGCCTTCATCTCGGCGTTGTCCAGGGCGTAGGCCAGGCTGGGGGTGAGCAACGCCAGCACGCCGCCCAGCAGCAGGGCGAGGCGACTAAGGTTCACGCGAAAGGAGCGGCGAGTGCGGTTCATGAGGACCTCAGTCGATGTGATGAATGGCCGTGACGGGTTGCAAGCGCGAGGCGCGGATTGCGGGCCAGGCCGCGGCCAGCGCGGTGACGAGGGTGAAGACCAAGACGGCGCTGATGACGTGCCCAAGGTTGACCGAGAGCACCACCGTCTCGCTCATCAAGATAATCTGCATCGCCTCGATGGGAACGGCGATGTGCGCGGCCGTGATGCCTGTGGCGATGCCGGCGCCAATGGCGGCGCCGACCACCGTCGAGGCGAAGCCCAGAATCAACGCCTCGAGCATGAAGAGGAGCAAGACCTGGCGCTTCGACATCCCGATGGCGCGCACCGTCCCGAGCTCCCGGGTGCGTTCCCGGACGGCGATCCACATGGTGTTGGTGATGCCGATGGCGATGATGATGGTCAGCACCGCGATGAGGATGAACGAGATGGTGTCCACGGCCGTGAGGATCCAGCTCATGAACGAGGTCTCGTCCTCCCAGGTCGTGATGTCGATGCGTTGGCCGCGCCAGTCCTCGCCCATGACGCCCTCGAACTTCATGAAATACGGCCTCGGATCGTACTCCATCATGGAGTAGCCCTCGTCTTCGAAGGCTTTGTAGAGCTCGGCGCGGGCCTCGTTGGCCCGGTCGATGTCGTCGAGGTAGACCATGATGACGCCCGTCGTATTCTCTTTCAGCTGGTAGATGTCGAGCAGGGTCTTGGGCGGCATGAAGACATGGAAGCTGCTGATCATGCCCAAGTCTTTGGCCACGGCGACGACGGTCACCTCGGCAGTGTTGGTCATGCCGCGGAAGGTCTGGGTCGTCAGCGTCAGCGCGTCGCCGACCTGCACCTCGAGGCGCTTGGCTTGGCTGGCGAAGAGCAAGATGCTGTTGGGCTTGGCTAGGTCCTCGGCCGAACCGATGACCTCGGCGCGGCCGTCTTTGACGTATTCGCGCTCCTCGGCCAGCTGGACGGCTTTTAGGAAGCGCGTGTCCTGCGACACGTCGATGCCCTTGAACACCGACTGGAGCGAGCTGGTGGCGCTGACGACCTTGCCGAAGCCGTTCTGGCGGTCGACGATGAAGTCGACGCCTTCGAGGTGCTTCTCGACCACCGCGCGGGCCTCGGCGGCGCCCGTGACGATGGGCGAGGCGTCGCCTTGGGCGGTCTTGTAGAAGCCGGACACGTTGACGTGGCCAGTGGTCAGGGCGGTGGCGGCGAAGATGAGGTTGTCCCGGATGCCTTGCGAGAGGCTGAGGAGCAAGACCATCAGCAGGGTGACCGCGGCGATGGCGACGCCCAGAAAGGCCGAGCGGCGCCAGGCTAGGAGTAAGTTGCGAAGGGCGATGGTGAGAAAGACGCGCATCAGTCCCTCCTCTGCATGGCTTCGATGGGCTGCACGCGGGTCGCAATCCAGGCGGGGAAGAGGGTCGAGATCAGGCTCACCAACACGATGACGACGAGCCCAAAGAGGATGTTAATCATCCCCACCTCAGGGTAGAGGCGCGGGCCGCCGAAGAAGAAGACCAGCACGTCCGTCGTGGCTGGAATGCCGACCTTGCCGAGCCAAAACATCAACCCGACCGCCGCACCGGCGCCTAAGGTCCCCGTACACATCCCGAGGCTGAAGGTCTCCAACAGAAACATCGCCAGCACGAAGCCTCGCTTGGCGCCGATGGCCCGCATGGTCCCGATCTCGCCGATGCGGTCGACCGTGGCCATGACCATGGAGTTGTTGATGATCACTAGAGCCACCAGGAAGATGATGGCGATGGCGATGTAGAGCACGACCCGGAAGACGATGACGAACTGGCCCACGATGCCGGACGCTTCTTGCCAGTCGACGACCTTGAGGTTGAGGTCGTTCTTGGCGATGGCGGCCTCGAGGGCGACTTGCGTCTCGTCGATGCGTTCGGGGTCTTCCAACAGGATCGCGGCGTGGCGCGCCATGCCATGGTCGATTTCCTCCTGAGTGAAGGTGTCGCCGCTCACGTCCTGGACCTCGACCTTCAAGCGGCTGTCCAGATCGAAGTCTCGATGGGACTTGTCCTTGGGGGTCGACGCCGACTCCACTGGCCCGTCGCCGCCGAAGAGCGCCGCCTCGGCGTCCTCGCGCTTGACGGCTTTGACGCCGACGTCCTCCTTGAGCTGGCTCAGCTCGGCGCGCTGCTCGTCGGTCATCATGCCGTAGAGGTCGCGGTAGGAGATCATGTCGATGAGGTTGAACATGCCCGAGAGGTCGGACTTCTCGAGGCCTTTGAATTGGAAGCGGCCGTAGCACTTGATGTTGATGGCCTTGAAGTAGCCAGAGCTGGTGATCGTTCGCATGGTGACCGTGTCGCCGACGTTGATCTCGTGCAGCTGAATCTTGGGGGCGATTTGGTCGTAGAAGAACGTGTAGCGCTCGAGGAAGTTGTCGTCGTCGACGTCCAGGAACGTCTTCAACAGCTCCTTGAGCTCACCGTCCTCGTCCAGCAACCGGGCGAGCTCCGTGCGCAGGGCTCGACCGTCGGCTGGCGTCATCTCGAAGAGGATGCGTTGGTATTGGCGGACGTTTTGGGCGACGAGCGCCTCGAGCTTGGCGTCTCCCTCGATCTTGTCGCCGTCCTCGACGACGGACTTGTGCAGCGAGTCGAAGCCTCGCGCCACGATGTTCTTCATGAACCGGTCGTCGAGCCTTTTGTTCAGCAAGAACCCGCGTTTACCCTCCGGAACCCTCTCGCCTTCGATGATCTCGAAGCGGTCGAAGTTTTTGGCGAACGCCGTCAGGTCGGTGCCCAGAGAGCGCAGGAAGAGCAGTCGACCGTCGTCGGAGAGGGGCGCGATCTTGGTCTCTAGGGTGCGCATGCCCTTGGCGGGGTGCAGCTTGAAGTCGGTCCAGAAGGCGTCGTCCTGGACGGTCTTGAGCGTGTCGAGGGCTTCTTGGGACTCGGTCGGATCGGCTGCGATGGCGAGTCGGTTTTCGTAGTCGGAGGCCATGTAGGCGGCGAGGTTGCGGAGCTGTTCGATGGAGTCGCTGACGCCAGCTGCGTCGCTGGTGTCGACGGCGACCTGCAGCTCGCCTAGGACACGGTCGAAGTCATTGCCGCCCATGATCGTCGAGTTGTTGATGCCCATGGGCACCACCGACTTGACGTTGGGGACGGCCTCGAGCACCTCCTTGACCTTCGCGAAGTCGTCGATCTCGCCGATGTCTTCGCCCATGGCCATGCCGCCGAAGAGCGAGAGCGCGTCGCGGGCGTCGGCGGAGTAGACCTGCAGTTGGCCGGTGACGCTCTCCGTGATCGACTCCTCCATGGAGGCCTCGACGCTGTCGAGCAAGGAGGTCCCGACGATCAGGAGGAAGGTCCCGAAGGCGATGATGCCGCCGACGATCAGACTCTTTGCCTTGTGGCTGAAGAGGCTGCGGAACGTGAGGAGCAGCAGCACGCGCAGAGAGCTGATCATTCCTCCACCTCGTCCGTGCCGGACAGCTTCTCACCGGCCGCGCCGCTGGCCTGGCCGTCGCCATTCTGGGCGTTGTCATCGACCACTACCCCGTCCTTCAGGAGGATGATGCGGCGCGCCTGCTCCATGACCTTCTGGTCGTGGGTGGAGAAGATGAAGGTCGTCTTCTGCTCGTCGTTGATCTGCTTCATGAGCTCGATGATCGAATGGCCGGTGGCCGAGTCGATGTTGGCGGTCGGCTCGTCGGCCAAGATGATGGCGGGGTTGGTGACCAGGGCGCGGGCGATGGCGACGCGCTGGCGTTGTCCGCCGGAGAGTTCGTTGGGCCGGTGCTTGACGTGAGCCGTCAGCCCCACCTCCTCGACGATGCGGTCGACCCGCTTGGCGCGCTCCCCTTTGCTCATTCCGCCTTGCAGCAGCAGGGGAAACTCGACGTTCTGGAAGACGTTGAGCACGCCGATCAGGTTGAAGCTCTGGAAGATGAAGCCGAGCTTGTGCAGGCGCAGCGCGGTCAGCGCCCGGTCGCCGAGGTCGTTGGTCAGCGAGCCCGCAACGCTGACCTTGCCGCTGGTCGGCACATCGACGCAGCCGATGAGGTTGAGGATGGTCGTTTTGCCGCTACCGGAGGGCCCGGCGATGGCGGTGAACTCGCCCTTCTCGATGCGGATGGAGACCCCACGGACCGCGTGCACGGTGAGCTTTCCGAGGGGGTAGTCTTTGATGACGTCGTTGAGCTCGACGATGGCGCTAGACATAGAGGCTCCTCACGGATCTTGGCTGGGTTCGCCAGCGCTTTTCACAAACCCGCGCGGTGAACCACTGCGGGACACGACGTGACTTCCGGTGCCGGCCAGAAGCGCGCGCGACCGTAGACTCACTGAAAAGCAACGACAATCTTTCCGAAGTGGGCGGCTTGTTCCAAGGCGCGAAGCGCGTCGGGCACCGCGTCGAAGCCAAAGACCTGGTCGACCACGGGTTCGAGGCGATGCGTCGCGCAAGCGCGAAGCATCGCCTCGAACCCATCGCGGTGCCCGACCAAGATCCCCTGCAGCCGCACTTGCTGCATGGTGACCGGCGTGATGTTGAGGTCCGGCGCCCCTCCCGCCAACACACCGATCAAGCTGACCTGCCCGCCCATGCGGACCGCCGACAAGGACTGCTTCAAAGTCCCCGCCCCCCCGACCTCGACGACCAGGTCGACGCCGTCGCCAGCGGCCTTGGCGGCCGTCCGGCCCCAGTTGGGGTCCGTGCGGTAGTTGATGGTCACGTCGGCGCCCAACGCCTTGGCGCGCTCGAGCTTGGCGTCGCTGCTCGAGGTGAGGATGGCGTTCAATCCCATGACCTTGGCGAACTGCAGCGCGAAGATCGAGACGCCGCCCGTGCCCTGGAGCAGGACCCAGTCGCCCGCGCTCAGTCTGGCCTCAGTCACCAGCGCGCTCCAAGCCGTCAGCGCCGCACAGGGCAGCGTCGCCGCAGCGGCGTCGGTGAGATACGTGGGCACCTTCACGACGCCCTCTTGGTCCAGCTCGAGACGCCGGCTCAGGACGCCGTCGAGCGGGCCGCCCAAGGTTGAACGCAGCCGCTCGCGGGTGGGAGCCCCACTCACCCAGCGCTGACAGAAGGTGGGGCAGACGCGCTCGCCGACGCTGACGCGGTCGACGCGCTCGCCGACCTCGACGACCTCACCGACCCCGTCGGAGAAGGGGACCAGCGGCAATGGCTGGCGCGGGTTGTAGAGTCCCTTGACCATCAACAGGTCGCGGTAGTTCAGGGACGCGGCCCGCATGACTAGCCGGACGTCTGTTGGTCCCAAGGGTCGGTCTTCGCGTGCGACGAGACTGAGCGAGTCGATGCCCCAGCCGCCTTGGATTTGCCAGCTGTTCATGCTTGTCCCCTACGACACAGGCCGCGAAAACACTCGGGCCGCTGGGTGAGGTCGAGTCTGTCGGCCACGGGCTAAGCCCAAATGGGTGGCGGACAACGCTGTGAGCAGACTGAGGCGCCTGGCACCCAAAGGCACCAGACGCCTCAGTCACGCCGATTGGGGCTACATCTGGACGAGCATGCGGTAGTCGTTCGCAGCGCCGCTGTAGCCGAAAATGTTCACGAAGTAGTCTCCGGCGCTCGGTACGGTGAGCGTTACGGTCTCTTCGTCGCTGGAGCCGGTGCTCTCGACCAAGGTGTTGCCCTCGGCGGAGACGAGCTTCAGGTCGAGGTCGCCATTGGCGTGGGTGAAGGTGATGGTGACGGTCAGTGTCGCGCCAGCGGCGGCGTTGATCGAGTACCAGTCGTTGGTGTTGGCGCACAGCTGCAAGTCGTAGCTGCCGGCGGTGAGCGCTGCGGCGCTGGCTTGCGTCGAGTTGCCTTCGTAGGCGTCACCGCACGCGACGGGCACCTCCGGATGGAGGAGCTGAGCGGCGATGGAGCAGAACAGTGTCCCTTCGTGCACAGCCTCGGTGTCGTTGGCGACACTGCTCTGGGGGCAGGTCTCGTCCTCGGTCCAAGGGAGCCATTCGGCGCCGCGGCCCAAGCTGATGGCGTGCTCGCGGAAGAGGGCGTAGTCGCTGTCGCGAGCCATGAAGACGGTGGTGCCGTTGCAGGTCTGAGTGGTCTCGTCGTAGGCGTGCTTTTGGTTGTAGTCCATGACGATGTCGAACATGGCGGACGTCGAGCTGTTCCAGCAGCAGGTCTTCGAGGTCTCGTAGACGAGCTCGGCGAGGACGTAATCCTCGAACATTCGGAACTGCTTGTCGGTCGTGGCCTTGGAGATGTTGAGCCGCTCGCTGTTGAGCTTGTAGAGCTCTTTGAAGGCCTCTTCGCGCCGGGTGCGCGCCGAGCAAGAGGCCGGATAGCGGCGCAGATGCTCGCGCTGGTCGGAGATGGTCTGGAGCAGGACGGCTTGGAGCTGCTCCGGCGTCACTTCGCCGAGGAGCTCTTCGAATTGGGCCGGGCGAGCGGCGATTCGGTCGTACTCGTAGTTGGGGATCCACTTGTCTTGGTAGTCGGGGAGGATGCCATTGGTCCACTGGCCGCCCACATTCTGCGCGACGCGCCAGCGCTTGATGCCGCCGCCGAGCTTGGCGTAAGCGTCGCCGTCGTAGTTCTCGCCTGCACCACCAGTGGCTTCCAGGGTGAAGGTGCGCTTGGAGCTCGCTCCGTCCTCCCACTTGGGCTGGCGACGAGGCATGCTGCCACTCACGAGCTGCGCTTCCATCTTGCCAGCGGGGAGCGCCTCGACGTGCTTGACCACGAGTGTGTGGCCGATGCCCTTCTTCTGCCAGCGCTCGAGGAGCGTGTCGCCGGGCAGGGTCGCCTCGGGGATGATGTTGAAGGTGTTGTTCGCGTCCGCCAGGTTCACGGAGCCGAAGTAGGTGAGCATCAGCATCATGAAGTAGCCGACGCGCTTGTTGAGGAAGACCTCGTCGAAGTAGGCGCCGGCGTGGGCGTCAGGACCGATGGCGGGCTGATCGTCGGAGGCCGTCCCGTAGATCTTTCGGGCGCGAAGCTTCTCGTCTTTGGGCCAGCCTTCGCGAGCGATGTCGGCGGCGGTCATATTGCTGTAGTCGCGGTACGCCGTCCTGTAGTTGGCCGTCTTCTGGTAGACGCCGTCCGCGGTGCGGGCGCCGAAGTGTCCGAAGTACACGCGCTTGCCAGCGCCATCGACCGCCTCCATGAAGAAGGGCAGGTTGTACCAGCTGGCGAACGTCACGCGCAGGAAGATGGAACTCTCGGCGCACTCGAGGCTCGGCGCCGGGACCGACTTGCCCCACGGCGTGCTGAGCTCGTAGGTCTCGTAGTAGGTCTCGTGGCCGGGGATTTTGACCATGCTGTCGATCCAGACCGAGTACTTCTGGTCCCAGCTTAAGCCGCTGTTGGCTGCCCAAGCGATGCCCGCTTTGCGAGCGTTGGGCGTGTCTTTGTCGGCCCACTGGTTCTTGACCTCCCAGACGGCCGTGTCGGCTTTGTCGACGGCCACCGAGAGCCCCTTGCGGCCCGACGCATCGTCCGCCTTGGTCGGCGCGGGCGCCTCGCCGAGCATGGGCTTGCCGTACTCTTCGTCGAAGTAGGCGGGGTCGATTCCCTCTTCGGGACCGGCAGGCTCGGCCTCGGAACAGGCCGCCGACCAAACGAGGCTCAGCGCGAAGAGAGCGAGAATCTTCCAACTCGAACGAGACATGTGCGCCTCCCTAATCCGAACGTCTACTCTGAGGTCATCCTCAATGAGCGGTGCCATAGCATAGTCGCCTCTTCAGATGAAGACAAATCGAGGATTTCGGCACCTGAAATCGTAGCCGACTTGCTGTCTCGCGGCCTGTGCTGACCTCGCTTGGGCATCGCGACCCAGCCCGAGCAAGAAGGCTCTCAGCGTGGCCCTCGATGCTGCGCTCGCCTAGCCTCTCCCAACGTGAACCGACGCGTCTCCACGCGGTGAGTACAAACCGTACAATCCGAGCGAGTCTTGCCGCAAGTCTCTGTGCTCGCTAACGTGTCGGCCAGTTGTGCGACGTTTGTTGGCGGTTCGGGAGACAGTGGATTGTGAGGTTCACTGCGAACATGAGGAGCTGGGATGAGATTGCAGGCCAGAATGTGGTTCCCCCTGGTTTTGGGTTTCTTGCTCGTTGCCTGCGCGGACCCGGCGGGCTCCACCAACCACACCGGCACCGACGCGACGGGGCAGGACTCTTCCACGGACACGGTTGGGAGCGACGGGCTCATCGGCAGCGACGCCACCGGCAACGACCAGGGGCCGGATTTCGGCACACCGCCCCCGCCCGACGATGATGGCGACACCATCGGCAACGCCGATGAAGGCGACGGACTGGTCAACACCGACGGCGACGCCACGCCCGACTCGCTCGACAACGACAGCGATGGCGACGGCATCTCCGACGCCGATGAGGCCGGCGACAACGAGCCCAGGACCCCGCCAGTCGACACCGACGGCGACCTTACCCCCGACTTCCAAGACACCGACTCGGACGGCAATGGCATCTTGGACTCCGGCGAGCTGACCATCGACAGCGATGGCGACGGCCAGCCCAACTTCAGAGACACCGACAACGACGGCGACGGGATCCACGACGGCTTGGAGATCCAAGGCGGAGCTGGAGACTGCAACCGCGACGGTTTGGTCGATGCCGCGGGAACCCCCCAGAA
This sequence comes from Deltaproteobacteria bacterium CG_4_9_14_3_um_filter_63_12, assembly GCA_002789955.1. GTDB lineage: Bacteria > Myxococcota_A > Bradymonadia > UBA4248 > UM-FILTER-63-12 > UM-FILTER-63-12. Next base: position 10,810 of record PFUG01000680.1, read on the forward strand.
CCCCTGGGACTGCAACTCCGACGGCATCCCGGACTACATGACCGACGACGCAGACGGCGATTTCATCTCCGACCGGATCGAGGGGCTCAACACTGACTCCGACAAGGACGCCTTCCTCGATCGCTACGACACCGACAGCGACAACGACGGCATCTCAGACGCCAACGAAGCCGGCGACACGAACACCGCCACAGCCCCTCGCGACACCGACGCGGATGGTATGCCCGACTTCCGCGACGTCGACTCCGACAACGACGGCATCCTCGACTCGATCGAGATCGCCGAGGGAACCAACCCCATCAACGGCGACTCGGACAACGATGGTGTCAGTGACCTCATCGAGCTCACCGCAGGCACCGACCCCCTCAACAACGGCGACAACCCGCGGGCCCGCGGCGACTTCGTCTTCCTCATTCCCTATCAGGCGGCCACCTCGCCCTCCGTCGACACCCTCGAGTTCGCCACCAGCATTCAGTTCGCCGACCTCTACTTCGGCTTCGACACCACGGGCTCGATGGACGTGGAGCTGGCCTCGATGGCCAACACCACCAACGGCGTCCCTGCGATCATCAACCAGCTGCGATGTCCTTCGACGGGCGGCGCCTGCGCCAACGACGGCGACTGCCTCACTGGCGTGTGTTTCAGCGGTTCTTGCATCCAGGATCCCGCCTACGGCGCGGGCTGCGTCCCCGACATGTACACCGGCGTCGGGGTCTTCGATGAGCTCAACACCTTCCGAAACATCATCGGCCTCCAGGGCAATCCGGCGAGCACGGCGAACAACATCCCGGGCACCGGCGGCGGTGGCGCCGAGGCCCCTTACCAACCCCCCTATTGCGTCGCCAATCGCTCTGCGTGCGGCTCCAACTGTGCTTCCACCGGCATCGGCTGCGCTGGCTTCCGCTCCAACGCCATCCGCATCTACATTCAGATTACCGACGCCGACAACCAATGCTCCGGTGGCGGCTGTGGCAACTACACCGGGCCCGGCGCGGGCGCCGCCCTACTCGCCCAGCAAATCAAGTTCATCGGACTGTGGGGCACCGGCGACGACGGCGGGGTCGGCACCCCACAGAGCGTCGCCAATGAGATCGGCATCGGCTCTGGTTCTGTGAACTCTGGTGGGCAGCCCTTCGTCTACCCAGCCATCGACGCCGCGGTCGTCACCCAGACCGTGCAAGCCGTGCGGGACATCGCCCGCGGAGTGCCGCTCAACGTCACCATCGGCGCCACCGACCTCCCCGGCGACGACGGCGACGCCCTGCAGTTCATCGACTATTTGCAGGTCAACGTCTCTGGAACCGGCAGCTGCACTGCCGTCGCCAACGTCCTCGACACCAACGGCGATGCCCATCCAGACTCGTTCCCCTCGCTGCTGCCCGGTACGCCGGTCTGTTGGGACGTCCACCCCGTGCTGCAGAACACGACGGTCCCTGCCGCCTTCGAGCCCAAGATCTTCAAGGCTCAGCTCACCGTCTACGGGGACGGCTCGCCGCTGGACAGCCGGGACGTCTTCTTCCTGCTGCCTCCCGACATCGCCGGCAACATCAACTGAGCGAAGCCGGCACAGAAAAGGCCCAGACCTGCGTGCGGGTCTGGGCCTTGTCTCGTGCGTGAACCGAGACGCCTCAATCGCTCGGCAACGAGAGGAGCGCCCCCAGCGCCACTTCGACCATGTCGTCGACGCCGGCGCGAATGGCTTGCGGTGTGGCTCGCGTCTTCGACGCGATGAGGTCGGAGACCGTGAGCAAGCAACCCGCCCGCAGTCCTGGTCGCGAGCCGAGCGTCAGCACTGCGCTGGCCTCCATCTCCAAGGCGAGGACCCCATATTTGCGAAGGTTCTCCACCAGTTCGAGGCGAGGATCGTAAAAAAGGTCCATGGTCGCGACAACACCCAAGTGACGACGCATCGCCTTGACCCGCGCAGCGGACTCAGCGGCGGACACCAACTCGTGGTTCGCCACTGGGGCGAAGCCTTCCACGCCGACCAAGGCCGTCGTCAGGCCGTTGAGCGCACACGCCCCTGTCACCACGATCAGGTCGCCCAGCTCGATGCTGGGCTGAATCGTCCCGCAGGTCCCGATGCGGAGCAGGTTCCGCGCGCCTAGTGTGATGAGCTCCTCGACCATGATCGCCGCACTGGGGCAGCCCATCCCGGTGGCCTGAACGGACACCCGCAGGCCTCGATAGGTGCCCGTGTAGCCCTCCATTCGCCGGTAGTCGGTGTAGCGCTCCGGCCCGTCGAAAAAGGTCTCTGCGATGTACTGGGCCCGATCGGGGTCCCCGGGCAGGAGGACGTTGGGGGCGACGTCCCCGTTTGAGGCGCGGATGTGTGTGGGCATAGTCAAAAGGAGATGATGCCGCGACGACTCAACGTCAACAACAGCAGCGCGGCCTCCTCCCGTGGCATGGCGCCCAAGTCGATGAGGAACTCGATGTCGACCGAGCCGTCGACCTGGGAGAGCAAGAACCCACCTCGATGATCGATGTTCTTGAGGGCGAAGATCTGGTTTGCGGGGATGTTCAGGGAGGCGATCCGGTCCAGCGGCTTGATGTGTTCTACGGCTTGGCCCAGCAATGTCGCCGAGGCGCGTTCGGTAAAGGACTTGAGTTCTTGCGAATTCTCCGTCTCTGAGAGATCCAATGCGCTCACATAAGCGCCAAGGATGTCGCCGCGAGCAAACAGCGCTTCGCACTCACCAACCCCGGTGGAGCCTGTGAACTGATTGGTCTTCTTGCGGGCAAAATGCTCAGAGATCTCAGTTTTCAAGATCGCTGGCGTGTTGACCGGAGTGCTCTCTCTTAGGGGCGCCACAACGATCGGCGGAGTAGGAGTCGCAATGGGGAGCTTCGTGTCCTCGGCCGGTCGTCTGCTTTTGGGGGGCGTCAGGCTCGGCGCGCCAAAAGGTGTCGTCGGCCTCTGCAGGCTTCTAGGGCTCGGCTGGGGTCGTCGGGGCTGGGGGCTCGGCTGCGGCTGGGGTCGGAGATTCAGTGGCTGGGGTGCACGGCGGCTGGTGTCGACTAGGGCTCGGGCGAGCTCGCTGTCTTTCTCGACCATCACCGTCGCTTCGTCGAAGATCTGCTGCAGCTCGTCCAACTCGGAGCCGGTGTTGGGGAGCTCATCTGCATAGGGGAAGTGAGAGATCGCCTCTGGCGTCAGCTGTGGCTTCTCGTCGATCTCGAGCCAAACCGGGTCGCTGCTGTCCGAGGGTTCATCTTCCATCTCGACGAACTTGAGGTCACTGACGGATCTCGGTTTCTCGCTGAGCCGGCCTGTCGAAAAGAAATCGTCGTCGTCGGTTAGGGTCGGCAGCCTCGGGGAGTTGCTGCGCAGACTCGAATCGTCGTCGTCGTCGAAGAACTCCCCGGCCAGAAAGCCGGACGCCGTGTTTCGAACGCCAGACATGGAGACACGGCGTTCGACGACCGCTTTGTCCTTGGCGCCAGACATCAGCTGTGCGGCCTTGGCCGCGCCGTCCCCATCGAAGAAGTCGTCGATTCCCGATTGTGTACTTCGATGCTTGAAAGGTGGTGTCCGGTTGCGCTCATCTCGGTCGCCGACCGTGTGGTCCTCCACTTCGTCGTCGGCAAACAGGTCATCAAGAGGGTTGCTTTGCTTTGAGTCGTCGAAGCTGAAGTCGCTGAAGAGGTCGTCTTCGTCGTCCGCAGAGGGCTCGGCGTCGTCGAAGAGAGGGATTCCCGTCTTGTCGTCGGCCTTCTTGTGGTCTTCGTCGTCCGCGGAGGGCTCGGCGTCGTCGAGGGACGCGAAGGGCTTGGTTTTGGGGGGAGCCGATACCCCTTTCTTCGAGAGCAGCCTGTTCAGACCTGGGGGCAGCTCGTGCTCGTCCTCCTCCTCTTCGTGGAACCTGAGAATGTCTTCGGGTCGAGCGGCGCTCGGGTCGATGTCGTGTCCGCTCAAGGCGCCGAGCAGGGAATCGTCGGCGCCCAAACTGGAGGCGTCCAGCAGCTGATCCCAACCCATCGACGCGCCCGTCCCAGCGGCGCGAAGCAGCCCTCTTAGGTTGAGACTCGGACGTTCCATCTCCCCCGTCATGGTCAGACACGAGTTCGCTAGAGTCCCCACATCGTCTGGACGATCCCTCAGAGAACGCCAGAGTCGCTGTGCGGCCTTGATATTTCCTGACTCGTAGAGCACCACGCCGGCCTCTATCTCGTCGGGAAAATCTTGTCGCTCGTCGTCGTCATCGAACATGGGGTGAGTGCTTCGGTAATTAGGTTTGCGCGTTCAAAAAAAGGGCGCTCGTGGCGTACTGCAAAGAAACGACACAGGCGCTAACTAGTGCCCGTCCGGAAATACCCCATCTGCGGCGTCGCCTTCCTCCCTCGCTCCTCGGCGTACCGGTGTACGCCTGCGTCGCTCG
>PFUG01000145.1 GCA_002789955.1 Deltaproteobacteria bacterium CG_4_9_14_3_um_filter_63_12
CGGCAACGGCATTATCTGCACGGACCTCAACGAGTGCACGGCGAACGCCGATAACTGCGATGCTGCTGCAACCTGCACGAACACGGCTGGCGGCTTCACGTGTGCTTGCAACACAGGCTACAGCGGCGACGGCGTGAGCTGTACGGACGTCAACGAGTGCACGGCGAACCCGGGCAACTGCTCGCCAAACGCTACCTGCACGAATACGTCCGGCAGCTTCACGTGTGCTTGCAATGCGGGCTACAGCGGAAATGGAGTAACATGCTCGTCCGACTATGTTACGATCTTGAGCGGCAGCTTCACCATGGGCTCGCCGATCGGCGAGCTTGGGCAGTCCTCAGATGAGACTCAGCACACTGTGACGCTCACCCGTTCTTTCGAAATGAAGAAGACAGAAGTAACTCAAGGTGAGTGGCAGTCACTGATGGGGAACAACCCATCGTTTTTTTTATCGTGCGGTGTGAACTGCCCTGTCGAGACCGTGAACTGGTATGAAGCGTTGGCGTATGCGAATGCGTTGTCTGCCGCGAAAGGGTTGACCGCGTGTTATAAGCTGACGGGTTGCACAGGGACTGCAGGTGCTGGGATGGGCTGCACCGACCTTACGGTAACCGCCGCTGGTGGCGACCCTTATGCGTGCACAGGGTATCGTCTACCGACGGAGGCGGAGTGGGAGTATGTGTATCGGGCTGGGACGACGAGCGCTTTCCATAACGGGGGCATTGCAGTGACTGATTGCAGCAGCGATTCCAACCTCAACGCCATTGGTTGGTATTGTGGGAACGCAAGCAGCACGACCCACCTTGTGGGCCAGAAGCAGGCGAATGGTTGGGGCTTGTTTGATATGAGCGGGAACGTTTGGGAGTGGTGCTGGGATGGGTATGAAGTCTATTCCGGCACGGTTAGTAACCCAGTAGGTGCAGGATCGCACCTTTTCACGGTGAGTCGCGGTGGGTCATGGTTCAACGACGCGAGGGACTGTCGCGCGGCGGTTCGCTATTCCGACCTCCAAAGCACCCGCAGCAGCGCCCTCGGATTCCGTCTTGTCAGGTCGCTGCCGCCGTGCACCATTTCGCAATGCGCCGCGCTGGGAATGGCGTGCGACATCGCCAACGGTCAATGCGCGCCTCGCTCTGGCAAGGCGATCTGCGAGACATGTACTCTGGGGACAACAGAGTGTGGGGGGCCAGGCGATCGCTGCGCGGCGCTAGGCGGCAACTCGATTTGCACGATTGCCTGCGGCACCTCCGCAGATTGTCCCTCTGACTTTGAGTGTATTCCCATCACTACCACCTCAACGGCCTGTATTCCCCTGAGCCGCACGTGCGGGTGATAGTAAGTAACGGACCCCAGGGGGTACTTCACTCGCGGCCAGGGCGCATCTGGTACACTATACCGCTCAACTGTGACCGACCCGGTTCATTGCAATAGACCCACCGACGGAGCCCTAATGGAAGCCGCGACCAGCTCTCTCGACGACCGCTACGAGATCCTCGAAGAGATCGGCAAGGGAGGATTTGGTGTCGTCCATAAGGCACGGCAGCGTACGACCAAGCAGCTGGTCGCCATCAAGGTGCTCAACGTATCTGGTTATAATTCGTCCATGCGCCTCGAGCAGCGGAATCGTTTCACCCGCGAGATGGAGCTCATCGCGAAGCTCACCAGCCCGCACATCGTCCGGTTGGTGGATGCGGGTTTCAGTGGCGACGACCCCTTCATGGTGTTGGAGTTTATCCGGGGACGAGAGTTGGCCGCGGTTCTCCGCGAGGGACCGCTCGATTCAGAGCTCGTGGCAATCGTGGCTGACCATGTGTTGCGAGCCCTGGCCGAGGCGCATGAGCACGGCATCATTCACCGAGATTTGAAGCCTCAGAACATCATGCTTACGGGTTCCGGGCGCCGCATCTCGGCCAAAGTCCTCGACTTTGGCATCGCAGGGATTCAAGACTCGTTCAAAAACAACGAAAAGCAGGACGAAAAGGAGGACGAGCGGATCTGGAAGAACATCACCAAACAGGGGCAGATTCGCGGAACTCCCCAGTACATGGCGCCGGAGCAGTTTCACTTCTTCATGGAACCGCAGCCCCAGATGGATGTGTACGCGCTGGGTCTAGTGCTCTTCGAGTGCCTCACTGGCGAGCCAGCGATACCGCTTGGGCCTGTCGCCGAGATGTTCAGACACCACCAAACTGAGCCTCTGCCGCTGTCTCCGGCCCTGCGAGGCAGTCCTTGCTTGGGGAGCTTTCCTCGAACGGGCCTGCGCCAAGCGTCCCGAGGAGCGCTTCGCGTCGGCCGACGACATGCTCGAGACCCTGTTTCGAATGAATCAGGGCGTTGGGAACACCGGTCCGGTCCTAACGGATGCGCTAATACCGGGAGCGCGGCCGAAATCGACCTCTAACAAGGCAGACCTTGCGTCGGACGCCGTTCTACACTCTCAACCGACCCAGGTGCTTGTGTTGGCGGACGTCAGGAACCTGTCTGGGCTTCTTTGGGCAGCTTTGTTGCTGGTGTTGGTGGTTTTCGCCGTGATCGGATGGTACATCTTCGACGGCTCAGACCAGGCTGTCGAGTCGCCGAAATTGAAGTCGGCCTCGCAGAGTGAAAATCCTGCAAACGAATCGCCTCAGGCAACACCAGCGCCCGAAATGCCCGTCGAAGCAAAGGTAGCGACTCCAGCCGTCACTGCCACCATCACGCTCTCGACCTGGCTTGAGCGGGGGCAAGAAGCCCTCGACCGAGACGACCTTCAAGCTGCGCTCGAAGCCTTGAACGAGGCCCTGAAGCTGGCGCCCGAGGACGTTGCAGCTCATGACCGAATCGGCTTCGTCCTGTTGGGCCTGAAGCGTCCAGAGGCGGCCACCAAGCACTTTGAAATCGCCAGAAAGACGGCCGAGTTTGCGGCGTCGAGCACTTTCGGGTTGGCGCAGATCGCAGCCGAGGCGAAGGACTGGACCACGGCGGAGGCCCTCTGTGAGGAGTCGCTCAAACAGGCGCTCCAGGGCTCTACCACTGAGGCGGCGAAGGCTTTGCTCGTCGAGCTGACCAGCGCGCGAGAAGAGCGAGAGAGGACCGCAGAAGAAGCGGAGAAGACCAAGGCCCGGGCCCATCGTCCGAAAGACGTCTCTCCCCAACACTCCCCAAAGAAGGATGACCGGCCCAAGACCCCGAAGAAACCGAAGGTCGGAGTGACGGTTGACACGAGCATCTGAGCCGTTGCCAAGCCGTTCTTTCACCTTGTCCCAGTACTTTCGCGCTCCTGCGGAATTAGTGTTTGTGGCTATTCCGTAGTTCGGCCCCCTCCCCCCAGCCCCCTCCCCCGAACGGGCCCCGAACGGGAGAGGGGGACCCCTTCCTGCAGGCGAAGGGCCGATCGGCCGCCCCTCACTCTAAGTGCCTTCGGTTTGGAGGCAGGAGATATACCATGTCCAAGAGAGTCGTAATCGCGAGCTACGCGCGGACTCCCTTCACGCGCGCTCACAAGGGTGAGCTGAAGGACACCCGCCCGGACACGATGGCGGCGTGGGTAATCAACGCCGCTATTGCTCGAGTCCCGGGCCTCAAGAAGGAGGCCATTCAGGACGTCATCGTCGGCTGCGCGATGCCAGAGGCCGAGCAGGGCATGAACGTGGCCCGCATCGCCCTGATGGAAGCCGGCCTGCCCTACACGGTGCCGGGCATGACCATCAACCGCTTCTGTTCGTCGGGTGTGCAGTCCATCGCCATCGCCGCGCAGGCCATTCTGGCGGGCTCTATCGACATCGCCATCGCCGGTGGGACCGAGTCCATGACTATGATCCCCATGGGCGGCAACAAGGTTTCCGCCAACCCCGACCTCATGGCTCGCTACCCCGAGGCCTACACCGGCATGGGCGCGACCGCTGAGATCGTGGCCGTCAAGTTCGAGGTCGGCCGCGAGGAGCAAGACCGCTTCGCCGCTGAGAGCCAACGTCGGGCCGAGGTCGCGCAAGACGCCGGCAAGCTCAAAGACGAGATCATCGAGATCACCACGACCGTGATCGAAGCCGATGGGCCCCACACGGTCACCCTCAACCACGACACCATCAACCGTCGCGGCACCAGCTACGAAGGGCTGGCCAGCTTGAAGCCCGCCTTCAAGCCCACGGGCACCGTCACCGCTGGCAACGCCTCGCCGTTGACCGACGGCGCCGCGGCCGTGGTCCTGATGAGCGAGGAGAAAGCCAAGGAGATGGGCATCAAGCCTATCGGCTACTTCCACGACATCCAGATCGCCGGCGTGCCGCCCGAGATCATGGGGACTGGGCCCGTGCCCGCGATCCGCATGCTGCTGGCGAAGCACAACCTGAAGCTCGAAGACATCGATGTCATCGAGCTCAACGAGGCCTTCGCGGCGCAGTCGGTGTACTGTATCCGTGAGCTCGGCCTCGACGCCGCCAAGGTCAACCCCAACGGCGGCGCCATCGCGCTGGGACACGCGCTGGGCGTCTCTGGAACGCGCATGGCCGGCACGCTCCTCAGCGAGCTCAACCGACGCGGCGGCAAGTGGGGCATCGTCTCCATGTGCATCGGTGGCGGCATGGGCGCGGCGGCGCTGTTCGAAGCGGCGTAGAGCGTTCGAGCGAGAGTCCGAACGGAGCGCCATCCCCGTGAGGGGGTGGCGCTCTGTGCGTTTCTTGTCGGGGTCTTGTTGGGCGAGCCGCGGCGGCGTTTCGGCGGTGGCGAGGTCGGTGAGGGCTTCTTGTTGCCAGGCGCTGGCAATTTCAGTTGGTTACTGTGTAACCGACTCACTGCCTTCTTTGGTCAGTCGCCAGACAGAGGAGAGAGCGGCGCATCGGTCAGACGTTGTCAGCGTCATACCCCGTCCATCCAGTTCAGATTTTGGTTGCGATGATTGGCTCATCACCGTAACATGGCGTCGCTTCGCAACCACAACCTGGAGACATTTCAATGGGAAAGACCTACTCACCTGGCTCGCTCGTGGCGCTCCCACGAACCAATGCGCTCGACGTAGAGGCGCTGTCCGTCAGCCTCGTCACCGCCGCATCGGCCACCCCAGTTCCTCCTATGGCGTTGAAGTCGTTCGAGCGACTGAAAACGCAGACGACACAGCTCAGCGGGGCCATCGCTGCGCTCGTCACCCCCAAGGCCGAGTCGACCCAACCGCTGCCCCATGTGCTCGATCCGCCCCTCGATCGCAGTCTGAGTCTTGCACGCCAGTGGCTCGACGCGATCCTGGCGCTCGATGAGCCGGAGAACACCCTGCGCGACGCGGCGAAGCGCATCTACGAGGTGTTCTTCGCAGACGGTCTCACCTACCTCAACTTCCCCTATCTGCGGCAGTGGTCGGCGATCCGCGCACGCCTGACGGTCGCCGACGAGCTGGGCCTCGATGCGGCGTTCGCAGAGCTGAACGGGACGTGCTTCATCGCCGCCATCCGCAGGCTCCACACGTTGTATGGCGATGCCTTGGGCATCACCGACGCGCGGGTCACCGTCGACGTCGAGGCGAAGCTGCGGCCCTTTGCCGACGCCACGCGCAACGAGATGCGGGTGTACATCGAAAAAGTGGTCGCCAGCGTCGAGCCGGACGAACCCGCGACCGCAGACGCCATGACCGCGCTGCTGCAGCCGCTGGCCGACTTCACTGCCAAGTCGGCGAGCCCTGGCGCGCAGACAGTGGAGTCCGATTCGCAGTCCGGCGAGACGCC
>PFUG01000450.1 GCA_002789955.1 Deltaproteobacteria bacterium CG_4_9_14_3_um_filter_63_12
GATCACCGCCTCTGGAAGGGATGTCGAGATAGCCCCTCGAGGCGATCACCGCCTCTGGAAGGGATGTCGAGATAGCCCCTCGAGGCGATCACCGCCTTTTGGAAGGGATATCGACCAGGAGCACAACAGAGCCGCCGAGCGCACGAGTCTTTACTCGGCGGCCGAACAGAAATATTTGGAACCTCTTCGGTGGCATTGGGGTTCCCTTACGATGAGCAAGCCATGACGTTCTCAACTCGCATTTTCTCGAGCCTTGCCGCGCTTGTGCTCCTCTCCTTGGTCCCAGCAGCGGCGTTTGCGCAGTGGGGCTTCGATGGTGTCGAAGCCCCCACTCAGCCTGCGGCCAGCGAGCTGCAAGTCCTCTCGGGCGCCTACGGGCGCCCCTGGAAAGGCAGCGAGAACGCGCCCGTCACCATCGTCGAGTTCAGCGACTTCGAGTGTCCTTTCTGCGCCAAGGTTGGCCCGACCCTGCAGGCCCTCTTGGACCAGTACCCGGGCCAGCTCCAGATCGTCTTTCGCAACAACCCGCTGGAGTTCCACAGCCACGCCCGCGGGGCCGCAGAGGCCGCGCTGGCGGCTCACTATCAGGGCCGCTTCTGGGAGTTTCACGACCTGCTCTTCGCCAACAACAAGGCGCTGACCGACGACGACCTGCGCACCTATGCGCAGACCGCACGCCTCGACGCCCCCAGCTTCGAAGTGGACCGCAAGGCCAGTGAGACCGCCGACCGGATCGACGAGGACATCCGCTGGGCACAACAGCTCGGCGCCAACGGCACCCCGACTTTCTTCGTCAATGGCAAGTTGCTCGTCGGGGCTCAGCCCATCAGCGCCTTCTCGGCCCTCATCGACGAGGAGCTCGCTCGCGCCCAGGTGCTAAGCAAGCTCCCCGCGCTGAAGACCTCGGTGAGCGAAGCCCTCACGGCACTGAATCTGGAAGAAGGAGCCTTCCTCGGGGACTACAAAGAGGCCGTCGAGCGCGTCCAGCACCCCGTCGCCATCCGCTCCGCCGCGTTCACCGAAGGCTCGAGCGACGCACTCCTGACTTTGGTGCGCTATTTCCACTACACCGACCCGGAGTTCACGGCCATGGGCGCCCAGGTTGAGCAGCTCCGCGCGCTCTACGGCGCTCAGGTGCGTGTCGTCTACGAGCCCCTGCCCCGAACGCTCTCCCCCATCGACAGCTGGCTGGGCGCCGTCCTCTTCGAGGCGGGAGACGAGGCGGCCGCAGTTCACCAGTGTTTTCTTACCGCTCGTCTGTCCGGCACCTTGGCGTGTGCGCCGGGAGTCCAGACCTGCCCCTTCGAAGAGCCAGAGCTCCGCGCCGAGCTGCGCCGCTTGCTGCAGAGCTGCGCTCTCGGCACCGCCATCGTCGACCGCATCGATGCCGACGCGCTGGCGACGATGGACGCCCAGCGAGAAAAGGGCCGCAATTATGGAGCGGCGGGCAACGCCCTCTTCGTCAATGGCCGGCGATTCGATGGGGTCGCCGCCGAGAGTGAGCTCTTTCCTGTGACCCAAGACCAGTACGACCTCGCCGCGAAGCTGGCTGCGGCGGTGCCTGCAGAGCTGGTCTACGAGGTCGCCGTCAACACCACCGAGAGGGCGTACGTCGACCTGAAGGGGAGGACGGTCCGCGGAGCGAAGAGCGCCCCCGTGACGGTGGTGGAGTTCAGCGATTTCGAGTGTCCCTTCTGTGCGCGCGCGCTCCCATCCCTGAAATCGCTGCGCGAGAAGTACCCAGACCAGATCCGCTTCTACGCTGTGAACCTGCCGCTCTCGTTTCACCCCGAAGCGCGACCGGCCGCCCTCGCCGCTTGGGCCGCCGGAGAGCAAGGAAAGTTCTGGGAGTACCACGACGCGTTGTTCGAGTCGGCGCCCCTCACGAGCTCGACTTACGAGACGCTGGCCGAGCAGCTGGGCCTGGACTTGAAGCGCTGGAACAAAGACCGCGCCAGCACCGCCGCCGAGAACGCCATCGTGGCCGACGAGAAACTGGCGCGCGAGCTGGGCATCTCTGGGACGCCGAACTTCTTGGTCAACGGACGGCTGCTCTCCGGGGCGCAGCCCCTCGAGTCTTTCGTCGCCTTGGTCGACGAGGAGCTCAACGCCGCACAGCTGCTCGCTGGCAAGCTCGAGGGAGACTACTACGAGGCGCTCACCAAGCTCTCTCCTAAGCCCGCCAAAACCGCTGCGGCCGTAGACGGCGAACGCGTCTTTGTTCCCCTCGGCGCCTTCCCCTCCAAGGGCGGCTCCAACGCCGCTGTGACCATTATCGAATTCTCCGACTTCCAGTGCCCCTATTGCAGCAAAGTCCAAGCGGCGCTCGGACAGCTCATGACAGACTACGGCGACAAGGTCCGCATCGTCTTCGTCGACATGCCCCTCTCATTCCACGCCCAGGCCGAGCCCGCCGCGCGCGCCGCATGGGCCGCCGGACAACAAGGGAAATACTGGGAGTTTCACGAGGCGCTCTTCTCCCAACAGTTGGCGCTCGGCGACGACCTCTTCGTTCGGGTCGCCGAAGAGCTGCAGCTCGACATTCAACGGTTCGAGCAAGACCGCAGCGGGGAGGCCTCCGCCGCGGCGGTGCAGGCTGGCATCGCCGAAGCCCAGAAGGCCGGGCTCAGCGGCACCCCCAGCTTCCTCATCAACGGTCGGAAATTCGTCGGCGCGCAGCCCTACGAGGCCTTCGCCGCCCTGGTCGACGAGGAGCTGGAGACCGTCAAGACCATGACGAAAGAGAAGAAGCTAAAAAAGAAGGACGTGCTCTACGAGGTCCTGACCGGTGGAACGAGACCGACGGTGCGCTTCGACAAGCTCAAGCTGGCTGGGATGCCCACGAAGGGCAGCAAGAAGGCCGTTCACCAAGTCGTCCTCTTCGCTGACGTGTCCAATCCCTTCGCCCAAGACGCCATCCGCGTCTTCCAGAGCGTCGTGGAGAGCGACCTCGACGCGCAGTTCGTGTTCGTCCCGACTGGGCCGACCGGCAGCTCGGAAGGGAGCTTGGCGACCAGGGCGTTGCTGGTGACCGATGACCTGGAGCAAAGCCTGGCGTTGGCTCTGAGCTTCACCTCCTCCGAAGACCTCGGAGAGGACGAGGTCGCGGCGGCCATCGCGACGGCCGGCCTGGACGACAAGTTGCTCGCCGATGCCCAAAAGAAAGGGAGCGAAAAGACCTTGAAGAGCGCCATGAAACTGGCCGAGAAGAACGGCGTTTTGGGAACGCCGACCTTCATCGTCGACGGCAAAATTTCGAGAGGGCCACTGGGCGCCGGTGAGGTCCTGAGCCGGATGCAGTAGGTCGCAGCATCGGAACGCGAACGCGCAACAAACCTGGTTCGGCGCTGTCAGTGGGCTCGCCACGGCGGCTCCTCGGCGAGGAGGCCCAGCGCCCATTTGTGTTGTAGAGGCGCTCCGCAGAGCCATTCGAGCGCATGCTCTGCCAGAAAGACATCTTGCTCGCCGCGCAGGTGGCCATCGGAGAGGCGCACCAAGATTCCACAGCAAAACAGCGCGCCCCGTGAACCGTGAGCGACGCCGCCCGTGGCATCGCGACGCAACCCGGGCTGGCTCACTCGAGCATCGTCAGCAGCGTCCGAGCGAAGGTAAAGTCCGGCCACTCGCGGGTGTGCACGCCGTGATAGAAGTCGCACTCGTAGCAGGAGCTGAAGGTCTTTGCGAACGTGCCGCAAGGAAGCCCTGCACATTGATTGCCTGCGACGACCCAACAGGCCCGGCCGCCGTTCTTCCCTCCATGCACCCCATTGAGGCGGGTCTCCGTCGACGCTGGACAGGGTCCATTCTCGAGCGAGTTCGGCCCGCCCAACTCAGCTCCGCATTGGGTGAACTCCCAGCAGTTGATCCTTCGACCTATTTTCACCATTTCGGCACTCCTGGCAGGGGTCCGCCAGGCCCCCGGAACCCAGCCAACACGGCACCGGGGCGACGTCAACGGACCTTATTTCGTTCGGGTATTTTCAGTCTAGTGCCGCAAGTCATGCTGTCAAATGGGACTTTTGTGGCTGGACGAGTTTCCGCAAGACCCCACATCGGCCTGCACCCCAAAGGGCGAAGGCCCAGCGGTGGGGACTAACCTTTGTGCTTCTTGATGGCCGCTGCGGTGTTCTGCAGACCGGTGCGAATCCCCTCCTCTACGACTGGGTGGTAGAACGGTCGCTCCAGGGCCTCCTCCACGGTGAGCCCCGACTGAATCGCCCAAGCCATGAGGTGCGCAGTGTGCTCGACCCGCGGGCCAAACATCTCGACCCCGAGCAATACGCCGCTGCTCGGGTCGGCGTAGAATCGGACCAAGCCCTTGTTCTTGAGCATCACCCGCGCGCGCCCTTGGTTGTCGTAGCTCACCTCGCCGATCACGTAGGTCCGACCGCTGTCTTCGAGGCTCTTGTGGGTCTCGCCGACCATCGCCATCTGCGGGTCGATGAAGACCACGCTCATGGGCGTCCGCCGCGGGAACGGCTCGACGTTCGGGTAGCGCGCAGCGTTCATCCCCGCCATGTGCCCCTCGTCGGAGGCCTCATGCAGCAAGGGGCGGTCGTTGGTCACGTCCCCGGCCAAGAAGATGGGGCGGTCGCCGCATTGCATCGTCAGCGGGTCGAAGAGCGGAACGCCTGTCTTCGCCAAGGCGAGGCCTGTGGTCTCGAGACCCAAGCCCGCGACGTTGGCGCGGCGCCCCGCGGCGCTCAACACCTTCTCGAAGGTGTCCCGGCGCTCGACCCCAGACTCGTCGGTCCAGCCCACCTCGACGCCCTCCGCGGTGCGCTCCACCGAGCTCACGCGAACCGGCAGGTGCAGGTCCAACTCGGCGCCCAACACCGCTTTCGCCTTGGCCTGAATCGCGGGATCCGTCAGCGGGCCCAGCAAATCGAGGAGCGAGAAGAACGAGACTCGGACTCCTAGGCGGTGCATGGCTTGCCCCAGCTCGAGTCCGATGACCCCAGTGCCCACCACCGCCATCGACTTCGGCAAATCCTCCTGCTCGAAGAGGGTGTGGTTGTAGAGCAAGGCGTCGCCGGCCCGGTCGAGGATGGGCGGGTGCCAGGACGACGAGCCGGTGGCGATGACCACCGCCTTGGCCTCCACCTCGACGACCTCAGCGCTCCCTTCGAGCGCGACCTCCAACTTCGTCGGCCCAACGAAGCGCGCCCGCCCCCGCAGCTTCTGCTCCGCCGGGATCGACTCGACGCCCTCCAACACGAAGCCGACGAAGCGGTCGCGCTCCCGTTGCACACGCTGCAGCACGGCTGGGCCATCGACCTCGACGCTGCCCTTGACGTGCACCCCGAAGCCCTCGGCGGCCTTGATTTCATGGGCCGCGTCGGCGGCCGCGATCAGCAGCTTCGACGGCATGCAGCCCACTCGCGCGCAGGTCGTGCCGTAAGGCCCGTCCTCGATCAACACCACGCGCTTGGCGCCGCCTTTGAGCGCGGCACGGCGCGCGTTCAAGCCCGAGGTCCCAGCGCCAATGATGGCGACCTCTACGTTCATGGTCTTCATCGCGTTCTCCAGTTTGAAAGCATCCAATGGTCAATCAATGGTCTCGTATCCCTAGCGCGCGTCCTTTGGACTGCGCAAGGCGGCGGACACGAGGTGGGTCGTGTATAAAGAGCGCTCCTCGGTCTTCGGTTCGAGGCCGCTCGACGAAGCAAGTCGGGACCGTTGGCCGCTAAGCGAAGCCCTGTCAGTGCAAGATGGCGTGGCTTCTTGTCGGACATTAACGAAGCTGAAGCACATGACTCGCCCGATCCCCATACGCCTCGACGCACGGCAACAGACCACTTGCTGGCTTCTTATGGCGCTCGTCTGGGTGGGGTCGGCCTGCTGCCCGCCTCCAGCGCGACCCGATGTCGTCACTGAAGCCCCCCAGGTTGTCCCGATTCCCCTCGGCACCTTGCACTCCCTCTCCCTCAGCGGCAGCCCGAGGCGAGCGGTCATCGACGGCATAGGCGTCGAGCTCGTCATCGAAGCGCAGCTCGACGCCGTCACCGAGCACCCGCTCACCCTCGTCGCGCAGCTCGTGCGCGACGACGAGACGCTCGCCGAGGGGCGAGGCACGGCGGCCTGGAACAGTGGCACCGTGCGCGAGACGCTGACGTCGGTGGGGACACTCAGTCCCGGCCCTGCACAGCTCCAGCTCTTCATGGTTCGTGAGGGAGAGTCCCGGCCTGCAACCAACCTTTTGGTCGTCGACCTCACCCTCGAGGTCGACGAACAACCCCTCGACGAGCACGACAGCGCCTCACTCACCCGCACGTTCGCGCTGGACTTTGAACCCGAGCGCGGCGTGGTCTGCGAGGACGGCCGCATTGTCCTCGCCGGTGCGGGCGGTGTCGCTGTCCTCGAGGACCGACAGCCCACGGGTCTGCATCAGGTCCTCTTCGCCGACTCGACGGTCGTGCTCACCGGTTTCGTCGTCGATTGGCGCTGCAGCGCCGCCATTCTCAGCGCTGGAGACCGTCTCCTAGCCGTCGATCTGCTGAGCTACGAAGTGGCGGCTGACCTTCAGGTCGAAGAGTTGCTCACCGTCGTCCGCGACGCCAACCCCAGATACGTCCTCCTGCTCCACAGCAATGGAGGCCTGACCCGGTTCTTCCTGCGCGACGAGAACTGGTCGCAGTATTCGGGCATGTTGAACTCCCCGCCCCGCCTCTTCTCCGCCCCCCCTGCCGCTCAGGCCCAGCCCCTCGTCCGCCACGACGACGCTCGGCTCCTCATCGCCGTCGAGAGCGGGCTTTGTACCCTCGAAGACAAGAAAAAAGTCCTCGCCCACTGCATCGAGCTCGACGGCGACACCACAGATATCGCCTTGCTCCCCTACGGTCTGGGCGACAGCGGCTACGTGCCCTTCGATGCTGCGCGGGCGGCCGAGCGCTTTCTCGACGACGAAGAGCGCCTGCCTGCGGGGGGCGGGCGTGGGACGGCCATGGTCCTGCGCGACCCGAACACGCTCGAGCTCATCGACCTCGACAGTGGCGAGTCCAAGCTGCGCCAACCTCTCGACGTCGCGCTCGAACGCTTACACCGCCGTGGCGACACCGTCCTCGGCCTCGGGGCAGCCGGCGTCTTCGAGCTCGACCTGTTGCATGGTGGCTCTGCGGCGACACCGCTCGCGCCACCCTTGGAACCGGGTTGGCAGCACTCGGACTCGGGCGATTTCAGACTCCTCACCCAATCCGATTGCCTGACCATCGCCGATCGAACGGGCGAGCTGCGGGGATTCCTTCCCGAACCCAGCGAGGCGTGGTGGCCGCTTTGGGACGAGAGCCACGCTCGACTCGTCGTGGTGAGTGGGCGCGCGGTTGTGGCGCTCAGTTTGGACGGGCTCAGCACGTTCCGGCCCGAGTAGCCGGCGACTAGCGAACAGAGCGTTTTCGTTGCGCTTTTGTTTGCCTTGCAAAATCGTCCTGCGAGTGCCAGAAAGATCCGGCTCGTCCTCCGAGCCTTGTCGTCCGTCGGCAATTGGCCGCCAGACCGGTCGTGCTTACGCCTTGGAGCTCTTGTGAACACGCCGTTGAATGCACTCGCCAAAGTCACCCAACTGAGTGACGGCAGCTACTTATGGCTGCTCGTAGAGATGGTCGCAATCTTGGCGCTGGTGTGTCTGGTCGCGTACGTGCTGTTGCGCCTCTTGGCCGGGAGCCCTTTGGCGAGGCAGCGTGGCCCCATCCAGGTCTTGGCGAGGCAGTCTCTGGAGCCGCGGCGCAGCGTCTTTGTCCTCTCGGCGGGCCATCGGGTGCTGCTCGTGGGGTCGAGCGAAGCGGGCCTCAACACCCTCGCCGAGCTCGACGCCAGCGATCTCGAGGCGATGGGGCTCGACCGCTCGGACGAGCCGGACACAAACTCCTTTGCCGCTCGCATGGCCGCGAAGCTCGCCGCGCGCAAACCCAAGGAGAAGCCACAATGAGGTCGAGCGACCTGGCGTTTGCCTTCCTGCTCGCCTTCGCCGCGGTCTGGCTCACCCCGAGCGTCGCCGAGGCGCAGCCCCTCCTCGACAGCGAGGCCCTCGGGGGCGCACCGCTGCTCGGTGTGCTGCTGCTGGTGCTCGTGCCGGTCCTGCTGGTCCTGGGCAGCGCCTTCGTGAAGGTGTCCGTCGTCTTGGGCATTCTGCGCAACGCGCTGGGCGCCCAAGACGTCCCCTCGCCGCTGGTCATCACCGCGCTGTCCATGCTCATCGCAGTCCTCGTGATGATTCCGGTCGTCTCGCCAGTGCTGACCACCCTCTCCGAGGTCGAGGAGCCCGTAACCCTCGAGAACGCCGAGTCCCAGTGGCAGGCCGCGGCGGCGCCGTTGGTGGGATTCTTGGAGCGCAACAGCAGCGAGCAGTCCCGCACACGCTTCGTGGAGGTGATTAGTAAGCTCGACCCACAAGCCACGACTCCCGTCGCCGAGAACGATCTGCGCGTGCTCTTGCCCTCTTTCGTGGCGACCGAGCTGACCGAGGCCTTCCTGATTGGTTTCCTCATTTTACTGCCCTTTCTGGTGCTCGACATCGTCGTCACGGCTATCACTCAAGCGGCTGGCCTCAGCGCGCTGCAACCCAACATGGTTTCCTTGCCGCTGAAGCTGATCCTCTTTGTCTCCATCAACGGATGGCAGTTGCTGCTCGAGGGGTTGATGCTTGGTTACTCGTGACGCGGTTTGGGCGCAGCACGCTGCGCCCCTACGGGTTCGGGCGCAGAGATTCGGGCGCAGCACGCTGCGCCCCTACAGATTCGGGCAAAGCACGCTGCGCCCCAACGGA
This sequence comes from Deltaproteobacteria bacterium CG_4_9_14_3_um_filter_63_12, assembly GCA_002789955.1. Classification (GTDB taxonomy): domain Bacteria; phylum Myxococcota_A; class Bradymonadia; order UBA4248; family UM-FILTER-63-12; genus UM-FILTER-63-12. Next base: position 8,762 of record PFUG01000450.1, read on the forward strand.
TTCGGGCGAAGCACGCTGCGCCCCTACGGACCTGAGATGAACTCATTTATTATCAAGAATGCCACCGTGCTGACGATGGACGCCGAACATCGGCGGCTCGACGGGATCGACGTGCTCGTCGAGGACGGCCGCATCACGCAGCTCGGCTCGGTCAAGCGCACCGACCTCGACCTCGTGGATGCCACGGACTGTGTGCTCCTGCCTGGCTTCGTGCAGCCCCACCTCCACCTCTGCCAGACCCTCTTCCGCAACTTGGCCGACGACCTGGTCCTCATTGACTGGCTGAAGACCCGCATCTGGCCCTTCGAGGCGGCCCACAATCCGGCGAGCCTCAGGGCCAGCGCCGAGCTGGGCATCGCCGAGCTCATCCGCAGCGGCACGACCTGCATCCTCGACATGGGGACGGTCAACCACACCGATGCCATCGGGCGAGCGGTCCAAGACAGCGGCCTGCGGGCCACCATCGGCAAGTGCCTGATGGACCACGGCGACGAGGTGCCCGCGGCCATGCTCGAAGACCGCGGCCTCTCGCTGGCCGAGTCCGACGCGCTCTTCACGCGCTGGAACGGCGCCGCAGACGGGCGAATTCGCTACGCATTTACCCCTCGCTTCGTCCACTCTTGCACTGAGGGCTTGCTCGTCGAGGCCGCCCAGTTGGCTCGTGACCGCGGCGCCATCTTGCACACGCACAGCTCCGAGACCCGCTTCGAGATCGCGGAGACGTTGCGCCTGCATGGTCAGCGCAACGTCGAGTACCTGCACGCCTGCGGCTTGACCGGTCCCCGCTCTGTCTTCGCACACGGAGTCTGGCTCGACGACGCCGAGCGTCAGCTTCTGAGCGAGACCCAGACCCGCGTCGTCCATTGCCCGAGCTCGAACCTCAAGCTCGGCAGCGGTATCGCCGACATTCTGGCGCTCTGGGCGGCCGGCGTCGAAGTCGGCCTGGCCAGCGACGGCGCCCCCTGCAACAACACCCTCGACGCCCAGAGCGAGATGCGACTCGCCGCCCTCATCCAGAAGTCGCTCCACGGCCCCACCGCCATGCCCGCCGCCCGCGTGCTGCGCATGGCCACTATCGACGGCGCGCGCGTCCTCGGCCTCGACGCCGAGATAGGCAGCGTCGAGGTCGGCAAGCGGGCCGACCTGGTGATGATGCGGCTGAACCGAATCCACAACGGCGTCGCCGGCGAGCTGGAGTCGCGCATCGTCTACGCCTCGTTCCCCGAGAACGTCGACAGCGTCTGGGTCGACGGCCACCCGCTCCTGCGCGACGGGGTTCTGGCCACACTCGACGAGGCGAAGGTTTTTGCCACGGCGAAGAGTGAGCTGCAGGCGTTGCTCGAGCGGGTCGAAGGGGCCTAGGGCCCGAGGGCGCTCGACCTCTGCTCTTCGGTCTGTCGCTCAGATCGATCGGGCCGTGACTCAATCGCAATTCGATTTTAATTGGACGGCGACCCATTGGGCTTGTACGCAGGCCCGACCGATCTTCTTGAGCTCGTGGAATTGGTGTCCTCGATGGGGGCTTCCTCGCTAACCAGAATGCGAAGCAGCCGCTCGGCGGTCGCGCCCGCCGATGTGCAGGGGTCATGAGGTCAGTGCTTTGACCGTTTACCCCCTCCGGAGGGGGTGAAAGGTGAGTGCGTTGACCTTTTACCCCCTCTGGAGGGGGTGAAAGATGAGTGTATTGACCTTTTACCCCCTCCGGAGGGGGGCTGGGCTCAAACGCACGGCAATTGGCAGGCGCGGTTCGCGAGCCAAAGAATAGCCAACGCCCCAGCGACCACGGCTTCGCGTCCTCACGCCCAAGCCCCAAACCCGCCCCGCTCGAACACCCGCCCTACTCGTTGAACGTCGTGCTCTCCAGCTCGCCATGCCGCGCCCGCACCAGCTCGAGGACCTCGGCGCGGGCCGCCAACGGCACGCAATAGCTGTAGACCCGATAACGAATGCGGCTCAGCGCCATGGCCACCTCGGAGACCGCCTCGATGGGCTCGATGCGGCCGCCGCCCATGTGGATGCGGATGGCCGTGTTGGGCGCCTCGACGTCGAGGCTCAAAGCCGCGACGAGCCCGTCGGTGGGTGGCTCGTAGGGGTCCAAAGGGGTCTCCTCGGCCATGTCCAAGGCGGTGAAGTAGGTCGGGTCGAAGCCGTGGTCACGCACGAGGTCGTCGACGTGGGTGCGGCTCGTCTCCAGAAACGACTGCAGTTGGTGGCGCGGGATCTCCACGGTCTTGAAGAGGCGGCGGACCTCGAAGCCTCGGCACAACGTCGACAACACCGGATCGGGGTGGTGAGCCCAGTTGTGGAACGACTCCCAGGCGTGGTGCTCGTCGATGCGGACATAGTCCTCGATGAGCGGCTGCCGACGGTGCAGCGCGTCATTGAACAGGCGCCCCAGCGGGTTGTCCGGCAGGACGCTCATATCGTCGGCCCGCAGCAAATCTAAAACTCGCCGAAACACCGACTCCACCTGGGCCTCCGCGGCGCGCACGGTCTTGTGGTAGTAGACCTGCTGGTACATGTGGAAGCGGCTCAGCAGATAGCTCTCGACGGCCTGCAGCGCGCGGTGGCTGACCACCAGCCCATGCTCGTCGTGCATCAGCATCTCGAGGATGCGGCCGGCGTCGTAGTGGTAGTTCTGCACGCCGGTCATGTAGCCGTCGCGAATCAGGTAATCCATGCGGTCGGCGTCGAGCTGGCTGGAGACGATGGGCTCAGTGTAAGACCCCGACTTGTGGCTGATGATATCGGCCACTTTGCGCGGCAGCTCCGGCGCCACGTCGTGCAGCGCCTGATAGATCTCGCCTTCCTCCCACAGAATGATGCGCCGCGTAAAATCCTCGTGCTCCCCCTCGAAGCCCAAGACCTGCTGCAGCGTCGACTCGAGCGCATGGCTAAAAGGAGCGTGCCCAACGTCGTGCAGCAAGCCGGCCGCGCAGACGGCCAAGCGCTGCATCGGGTCGGCCTTCTCGCCGCGGTGAATCGCCTGGAACATGCGGTCGCAGAAGTAGGCGCAGCCCATGGAGTGAGAGAAGCGCGAGTGCTCGGCCCCGTGGTAGACGAAGTATGCGAGGCCCAGCTGCCGAATGTGCCGCAAGCGCTGCATCGGCTGCGAGTCGATGAGACGGACCAGGGTGCGCCCGAACTCCGTGTCGAGATCGTAGCTGATCACGTCATGGATCGGGTCGCGGAAGAGCTTGGGGCGGCGCGGGTAGCTGAACACGTCGAGTGGCCTCAGGACGAGAAGAGAGCTTTGAAGCGACGCAGCAACGTGTTGGCGTGCGAAGAGCGCGAGAACTTGCTCAGCCCCGCGTCGACATTGTTCGGATCGCCGTAGTGGTGGATGTAGTGGAGGTAGCGCCTGCGGTTGTCGTCGTAGGTCAGCTCGGCGTGGAACTGCAGCCCATAGACGGGCCCGTCGCCAAAGCGCACGGCCTGGTAGGGGCTCTCGTCGTTCTCGCAGAGGGGTGTGGCGCCAGCAGGCAACTCGACGACCCAGTCGTGGTGCCCCATCTGGGCCATGAAGCGAGCGGGCAGCTCGGCGAGGAGCGGGTCCGCGACCCCTGGGGTCAGGCGGACCTCGAAGGTGCCGACCTCGCTCACGCCTCGACGCTCGACACGCCCACCCAGCCCTTTGACCAGCGCGTGCAATCCCCAGCAGGAGCCGAAGGTCGGCACTTGGCGCTCGACCAGCTGCGGAATCAGCTCGCGGACGAAGCGCTCGAGCCGCGGCGGACCGCCCGTGCTGATGGAGTAATCGCCGCTGCCGCCGATCAGCGCGCGCAGCTGCGGGTCGCTGAGCAAGGCGTCGCCCTCCGTCTCAGGGCGTTCGAGGACCTGGAAGGTCTCCAGCTCATCGAGAGTGAGGTCTAAGTGGCGCAAAAAACAGTCGACCTCGTGGGCGAGCATTGGGTCGTTGTGTTCACGCGCTTGAAAGAGGACGAATCGCGGGGTTGAGCGCATCGGGTTCTGGCAGCCAGGAGGGTAGGTAAAGGGCGAGCACGGAGTCATCGTGTCTCCTTCAACATGATGCGCTTCGCAGTTGAGAGCAAGCGCTGACTCTCATGCCTCCTGCTTGGGGCTTGGTCCAGGGGACACCCAGCCGCCGTCTGCCGCCGCCGTTGCCCTGGTGAATTGACAACCGTCAGCGCTCCTGAGAGGCTGCGCCCACTCTCCACATCACGACTGGACTCTTGGACGAAAGAACTCCTGCCGTCCGCCGACTGCCACAGTCCCCACGAGGTTTGGCGACAGAGAGATGTTTTGCTCAAGCGTGTGGCGAGCTCAACTCAATTCAGGTCATGTGTTCGGGAGACCCGATCGCCCCAAAAGGAGAAAGAATGCGCAACATTTTCAAGAGTTTGTCGGCTATCACCGCAGTGCTGCTGAGCCTGCCGCTGCTGGCCTCGACCGCGCTCGCCGGCGAGGCGAACGCCACGGCCGCCGTGAACTGGTCGAACTGGTGGTCGGACCTCAACCAATGGACCTCGACTCCCACTGGCCAGGTGGTCCTTCGTGTGCTCGGTGCTCTGGCCATCCTCGCCGTCGGCTGGCTGCTGGCCAAGCTCCTGTCGTGGGCGGTCTTCAAGCTGCTTTGCAGCACGACTCTCGACGACAAGATCGCCGCGAAGCTCGGTCTCACCTTGTTGGTCTCCAAGGAGGCCCAGAAGGCCAACGCCATGGAGAAGGTCGTCGCCAAGGTCGTCTACACCATCCTCATGCTGTTGGTGGTGGTCGGCGCCCTGCAGTTCACGGGGCTGACCCAAGTCGCCTCGCCGCTCGAGGGCTTGCTCGATTCGGTCTTCCAGGCCGTGCCGAGCATCGCCAAAGCCGCACTGCTGCTGCTCGTCGCCTACTTCGGCGGCGTCATCCTGCGCAAGCTCGTGACCAACGGCGCCAACAACCTTCGCCTCGACAGCCGCTTCGCCGAGCTCACGGAGGGCGAAGAGGACGAGAACCACAAGCCGTTTAGCGAGAACCTCGGCAACGTCATCTTCTGGCTGATCATGGTCTTTGGCCTGGCCGGCGCACTCGATGCGCTGCAGATCGACGCCCTCTCGCAGCCCGTCAGCAATGCCATCAAGCAAGTGATCGACTTGCTCCCCGCGTTGGCCAAAGCCGCACTGATCGTGGGTGCTGGCTACATTCTCGGCCGCATCGCGCGCACGGTGGTCAGCAACCTCGCCGCCTCCGTTGGGGTCGACAAAGTGCCAGCCAAACTCAAGATCGAGAAGGTCTTCGAGAAGCAGAAGCCCAGCCAGATTCTGGGGCTCATCGTGTTCATCTTCATCTTGCTGCAGGTGGTCGTGGCCGGGCTCAACGAGCTTGGCCTCGAGACCTTGAGTGGCCCGCTGACCCAGATGGTGGCTCAGTTCTGGTTGATTTTGCCGGCCCTGGTGGTCGCTGTGCTCATCGTCATCATCGGCGTCATCGTTGGTCGTCTGCTGCGCGGCATCCTCGAGAGCCTGTTGAAGTCCTTTGGCTTCGACAAGCTCATGGACAAGCTCGGCTTTAGCGCCATCGCCAACCGCAGCGAGCATTTGAACGAGCCCTCGGAGATGCTCGCTTACCTCGTGCAGATCGCGGTGATCTTGTTAGCCAGCGCCCAGGCGCTCGAGACCTTGGGCCTCGCCACGTGGTCCCTCTACCTCAACACCTTCCTGGCTTACCTGCTGAAGAACGTGTCGGTGGCGGCGATCGTCATCGTCGTCGGTTTCGCCGTCGCCAACTATGTACGCGACGCCATCGTCGGGGCTTCTGGTGAGGAGAGTCATGGTGTGGCCATGATCGCCCGCTACGCGATCCTCGTCTTGGCCTTCACCATGGCCGTCCACCAACTCGACATCGCTCAGGACTTCGTCCTGATCGTGTTCGGGCTGCTCTTTGGGTCGCTCTGCCTCGGCATCGCCCTCGCCTTCGGGCTGGGGTCGCGCGGGGTCGCGGAAGAGATCGTGCGGCGCCAATATGCCGCGGCGAAGGGGAAGTTCGGTGGGGCTGCGGCTGAGGCAGCGAGCCCCGCGCCCGCCGACACGAAGAAGAAATAGCGGCGTCCCTCGTTCGGCGCGGGCTTCGGTGCCGCCGGATGAACGTCGGTTCCAGAGTCGGTCCCAGCTTCAAGCCTCAAGCCTCAGGCTGGGACCAACGCCGGAGGCACGCGGGTGCGATTGGCAGTCGCCTCAGACGCTGCACGTCATCCAGGAGATGGGAAAGCATCCAGAATTCCGCACCCTTTCATACTTGCGGCTTCCGGCATCAACGTGTTCTTGTCAGCCAAGACTCGAGGCGACTTCACGGTCGAGAGATTGCTGGTCTCTTCTCTGTTGACATCGGCGGGGACTCAAACTAACAACCTCTGGACCGAATGAGGCGCCATTCAGTGCCGTGAGAGTCCATTGGCACCTAGTGTAAACCGTCATGACTCTCCATGTTTATTGACTGCAAGGAGCGCCCCCCAATCCTCAGGAATTCTTCAAAAATACCGGCATGTTGTTG
>PFUG01000380.1 GCA_002789955.1 Deltaproteobacteria bacterium CG_4_9_14_3_um_filter_63_12
ATGAGCTGGTAGCGGTTCGTCACGAGCGAGACGGCGTGCAGGACCTCGGGGGAGAAGGTTCGAGCGAGGTCGTTGAGGGCGGCGGGCATGTCCTCGATGGACTTGCACACATCCTCGACCACATCGTGCAGGAAGCAGCTGGCCACGACGACTTTGGGGTAGCCGAGCTCGACGGCGCGGAAGGCGACGTCGGCGGAGTGGCAGAAGGCGGGCTCGAGGGTGACCTTGCGGACCTTCCCGTCGAGCTTCTGCTGGGCGTAGCGGAAGGCCGGGATGAGGTCCTCTCCCAGGACGTCGGCGATTTCTTGGTCGCTGATGGGCGCGTCGTACCAGTCCATGAGCCGCTGGGAGAGCCGCACGAGCCCTTCGGCGCCGCTGAAGTTGTCGAGTACGGGGAGGTCGGTGGTTTCGGGATCGTACATCTGCCCTCTGGACAAAGGAGGCGACCGTCTCGAGAGTTTCGTCCGCGCTGCACGCGGCGGCCTGATTGTGTTCTGTTGCGTGGGGTTGCGCAAATACAAAAGCACGTGGCCGAGTGCGGCCGAGTGCGGTCCGGCCTCCCCCGTCTATCTCTCTCTCTATCTTGATATGAATCAATCCCAAGATAGGGACTATTCAGGCGAAAACTAATGAAAGTTACCTAGCCGTTGGGTGATCAATAAGTTTATGATATCATAAAGCAAACAAAATATAATCGGAGAGTTGACCGGGATTTTAGAAGCTGATATGCGATACTTGTGGTGATGGATTTGAGGATTACCCAATGCAATGCTGAATGGAGGTTGAAGACAAACTCGACGATTTGGTTTCGAAGGGTTCTCGTCGCCACGATGCACTGCCCCGCTGACTGTTCGTCAGGGCATTGTGGCTCTCAATGACAAGACCGGCATTGGGTCTGGGAATGGAACCCCAGATTCAATCGGCCAGTGCGGGTTCATTGCAACCAGCTGACTTGGTCGGCTGTCGTTCTCTCCGATGATTCGCTCGCCTCCTGGCATAGGGCTGTCTCGGGGCGAGTAAACTCGGCGTGCCTGTGCGTGTGACCGCTGGCGATTGAGCTGAGATGGAGTCGTCTGTGTGGATGATGGACAGAATTTTTGTGGGTGGTTTGGAGCCACCCGAAATGGAGGGACTATGCGATTAAGACGAGCCGCGTCTGCGGCGGGCTCAGTGCTCTTCGCGCTGCTTTCAGTGTTTGGGTGCGACGACGGAGGCGGAGACCCAGTCAAGCCCGATCCCGTCGGAACCGCAGCGTTCGAGTTGTCAGTCACCGACTTGCTCTCCGGTGAGCCTATCGCTGGCGCGACCGTGACCACGACACCGGAGACGACCTCGCACGTCACTGGCGACGACGGTACAGCGAGGCTCTCCGCGCTCCTCGCGGGGTCCTATGAGATCGCTGTGAGCGCCGAAGGATATGCGCCCGCCAAGTCCGACCTCCTGACCCTCGCCGAGGGCGAGTCGCTGGCCGTGTCCATCACGTTGGACATGATCCCGCTCTACACCTCCTCGTGCGCCAACTGCCACACGAACATCAACGCGCTTCTAGCCTCCCTCGAGGCCGATCCGTTGCCTGACCTCTCTGGGGAGGCCGGTTCTTCCGGCGAGGGCTGAGGCGGCTCTGTGCCGGAGGTTCCGGCACACGAAAAGGTCTTTGTCAGCGCCGAATACATGAACGACAGCAACCACGGTGGAGACAAGTGCGTCGACTGCCACGGCGGCGACCCATTGGCGGCCGCTCGCGCCGGGGCCCACCTCGCCATGACCCCGCGCCCCACCTACACCGGCACCAATGGGCTCTGCAGCGGCTGTCACGTCGCGGTGGCCGACAGCTTCGGGTCGAGCCTGCACAACAATCTCGCCGGGATCCGCAACTCCGTCGCACTCAGAGCGGGAGTGAACGAGCTCACAGGCGAGCTGGAGACCGCGTTCAACAACCACTGCGCCAAGTGCCACACGGGCTGCGGAGACTGCCATGTTGCGGTCCCCAGCGCGGCCGGCGGCGGCCTCCTCAAGGGCCACCAGTTCAAGAAGACCCCCAACATGACCCTGGTCTGTACGGCCTGCCACGGCAGTCGTGTCGCCGACGAGTTCAAGGGCCAGAACGAGGGCATCGCTCCTGACGTCCATTACAACCGCGGCATGCAATGCGTCGAGTGCCACTCAGGCGCCGAGCTGCACGGCGTCGCCACCTCCCCAGTGGCACACCGCTACGATGTCGACAGCGCGCCTGACTGCGCCGATTGCCACCCCGACGACGCCGCGTTCACCGCGTTCACCGCGCACAGCATGCACCGCGACACCGAGGGACAAATGGAGCTCTCCTGCCAGGTCTGTCACTCGGTGCCTTACAAGAACTGCTCGTCCTGCCATGTCTCGCTCAGTCCCGAGGGGGCCCCGATCTATGAGGTCAATGGGCCGTCGTTCGAGTCCGAGATGACCTTCAAGATCGGCTACAACACCAAGCGAGACGCTCTGCACCCCGCAAAATGGGTCCCTGTGAGGCACGTCCCCATAGACCCCAACAACTACGACCACTACGGGCTCGACCTGCTGCCCGACTTCGACAGCCAACCCACTTGGAGGCTGGCCACTCCGCACAACATTCAGCGGATCACGCCTCAAAACGAAGGCTGCATGTCGACCTGCCACGGGCAGAGGGCGCTCTTCCTCGGCCCAGATGACCTGGCTCCCTACGAGGTGGATGCTAACTCCATGGTCGTTGTCCCCGACGCGAACCTGCCCTAGCAACGCTTTGCGGTCCTATGACCCGAGGGCCGCAGAAGGCGGCCCTGGGGCGAACGCCCTTCGCTCCAAGGCCGAAATCCCCAGTTGCGCGCAGCAACTCGCAGCCAGGGATGGCGGAGAGTCGTGTAAACCCGAAGGGTTGCGCGCAAAATGCGCGCAACAACCTGATGACCGGCGCCGTGTGCGTCTTATCCCCTTGCGGGATTCTTTCTACTGGAGGTTTGGATGAAACGCTTGTTTAGAACCCTCACCCTGCTCGCCTCTCTTTCCCTCCTTGCCCTGCCGCTGGTCGCCTGCGACGACGGCGACACCACCAAAGACCCAGTGGTCACCACTGGCACCGTCGAGCTGACCGTCAACGACCTCTGCCACGCAGGCGCCGGCCTCGAAGGCGCCGTCGTGGACTTCAACGGGACCGTCTACACCGCCACCGCGGACGGCAAGATAGCCATCGCCGACCTCGGCGCTGGCGACCTCTCCCTCACCGTGACGAAAGCCGGCTACCTCCCTGTCGACGTGATGGTCACCGTCACGGCTGGAGCCCAAGCCGACAAGAGTGCCGACCTGACTTGCCAGAGCTTGGCCGTCGCCGACATGGCGCGCACCTTCCTCGAGGGCCTCAATGCCGACGGCGCTTACACGCCCGTCACCAAGGCCCAAGGCCTCTTCGACAACCTCAATGACGGCGACACCAGCA
>PFUG01000478.1 GCA_002789955.1 Deltaproteobacteria bacterium CG_4_9_14_3_um_filter_63_12
CCTCCTTGCCCTCCCACCTCTGACTTCGCCCAAATGCGCATTTTGTTCCCGGACGACGCCTTAGCGGTCAACGGCCAGCAAGAGAATTCAGAGTTCGGTCGCATTTCCCACCGATCTCGCGAAACACGCCATTTCCGGATGGACTCTATCTTGCGTCTATTTCGCAGACAAAACGGAACGCGGGTGCCTTTTTTCTTTTGAGCCAAGTGCGGCGTTTGCAAAAGACGAGGGTCACTGCTGCCCACGCGTCCACTCGCGTGTCGGCGGGCTCGGACTCGTCCCAGCCGTCCTCGATTTCGGCGAAGAGGGTGTCGTCGGCGAGGTTCGACTCACTGAGAGGGCAGCAAGTGAAGCACCATCCTCCCCAACGCACCTCACAACGCTCTGAGAGGAGCCGAGGCCACTGAGCCGGTGGAACCCAGACCTCGAGGAATCCCTCGTCCGCGACTTGGAAGACCTGCCGAGCGATGGCCACTCCGTAGCGGTAGAAGGTGGGGTCGAAGGGCTCCCCTGCCAGCCGGCCGAGGTTCTCGCGCTCGACATCCTCTCGCTCGCCCAAAGCGTCGTGCCCAGCGCGCCACTCGAGGTGATGGGTCAGCTCGTGGTGAAGGGTCTCGCGCACCTCGGCGAGCCAGTCGAAATCGGGCTCGATGGCCGCGACGTGGACGAACGAACCGAAGTAGAGGTGGATCGTCGAGTGCACAGGGGCTTCGACGTAGGACATCGCGGTGTCGACGACGCACTCGCCAAGCAAGGGGACGTCTGGGAGGTCGGGGTCATAGCGGGCGTCGCGCTCGACGATGAGCGCGACGATGCCAGCGCGGTGGGCTTCGGGTATGGCTTGCCACTCACGCAGAGCGGCGGCTTCGAAGGTTGCGAGGTCCAAGGGGGCTGCTCGAGGTCGTAAGGACGAAGGAACGGACCGAGCGAATAAACCCACTCGACCCGTGAGGCAGAAGACCGTATCTTCCCACAGACCACCCGCGAAGGCAGCCCATCGCCCGTGGTGTGAGGGAGTGCGAGCTCGATTCTCTTGCCGGCCGTCAGGCCTCGCAGGTAAGCGTGGTCGGCTGGTGAGCGGGAGCACTTCGCTCGGTCCTATCTCGGATTTGCAAGCCGAACCGTAGATTGCGTACAGTGGGTTATTCAACACCGCACAGTCCGCTGTGCATCGGATTTTCGCGCGCTACTCGGCACCTAGCTGACCTGAAGCCCGCGCGAACGGGGGTTTGTGTGAACCGTAGAGCACTTTGGGTTGCGTGCGCGTTGAGCATCGTCGCTGGGTTCACCTGGGGTTGCGCTGACGGGACGGCGAAGAGCGAGCCGAAAGCCGATGTTCTCGACGTAGACGTCGCCCTAACGGACGGCGACGTTGGGCAGGAACTGCCCGTCGACGTCGAGGTCGACACCGGGCTGAGCGAGCTCGTGGTCTGTGTCCTCAACGAGGAGAGCGCCGACGGGACCTGTGCGGTCGACGGCGTCTTGAACTTTGGTGTGGTTCCTGACGACCCGCAACTGCAACGGTCTTCACACCGACGGCTGCGAAGTCGACATCAACTCGGACCTGAACAACTGCGGCGCCTGTGGAATCGCCTGCGATTCGGCCAACGCCAACGAGCTCTGCGTCAGCGGCAGTTGCCAAGTGCAGGCTTGTATCGGGACCTTCCGCGACTGCAACGGCCTCCCCGGCGATGGTTGCGAGGTCAACAGCGCCACTGACGTCTCGAACTGCGGTCTCTGCGGCACGGTCTGCAACTTGCCCAACGCCAACGAGACCTGCGTCAACAGCGTCTGTGAGGTCAGCAGTTGCATCGGCACGACGAAAAACTGCAACGGGCTCCATGCCGACGGCTGCGAGGTCAACACCAACACCAACGTGAACAACTGCGGCACGTGCGGTACCATCTGCGACCTGCCCAATGCCAACGAGGCCTGCAACAGCGGCACCTGCGAAGTCGGCAGCTGCATTGGCACGGCGCGCAACTGCAACGGGACACACCCCGATGGTTGCGAGGTCGACATCAACACCAACGTGAACAACTGCGGCGCTTGCGGCACGGCCTGTAACCTGCCGCACGCCAACCCGACCTGCAGCGGCGGGGCGTGCGGCGTTCTCTCGTGCATCGGGACCTGGCGCGACTGCAACGGCAATCCTGCCGATGGCTGCGAGGTCGACACCGGCTCCAACGTCAACAACTGCGGGGGTTGTGGCGCGGTCTGCAACCTGCCCAACGCCAACGAGACCTGCAGTGCGAGCACCTGCCAGGTCGCCAGCTGCATCGGCACGATGCAGAACTGCAACGGCACCCACAGCGACGGCTGCGAGGTCGACCTCAACACCAACGTGAACAATTGCGGCAGCTGTAACAACATCTGCAACTTGCCGAACGCCAATGAGATGTGCACCGCTGGCGCCTGTCAGGTCAGCAGCTGCATCGGCTCCGCACGCAACTGCAACGGGACACACTCCGATGGCTGCGAGATCGACATCAACTCCAACGTGAACCACTGCGGGGCGTGTGGGAACGTGTGTAACCTGCCGAACTCCAACGAGATGTGCAGCTCGGGGACGTGCCAAGTGAACTCCTGCATCGGCACCTGGCGCAACTGCGACGGCAGCCATCCCAACGGCTGCGAGACCGACACCAGCGGCGACATCAACAACTGCGGGGCCTGCGGCACGGTCTGTACTGCGGCGAACGCCTCCTCGACCTGCTCGAGCAGCGCCTGCACCATCACCGACTGCGCGACCGGCTTCTGCAATGCCAACGGCGGCTTTATCGACGGCTGCGAGTACGATCTGGACCTCGATCCGTCCTGCGGTTCCTACATCGACCTGGGCAAGGTCAGCGGCGATACGGGCAGCACCAGCGGAGGCTGCGCCGGCAACACCTGCTCGTGGACCGGCAACGGAGAGCGCTGGTTCAGAGTTCGTGTCGACGAGAACGACAGTGCCTTCTGTTCGAGCGAGAACCTCTGCGCCCGGATCACCCTCAACCCCAACGGCATCAGCATGGACTACGACCTGTACGGCTACTGTGACGACTGCTCGGGTTCCGACGCGTCCAGCGCGGCGGGCTCGGGCTCGATCGACACCATCACCATGATGTGGGACGAGAACACCGTCGCTGGGTGCCCGACCGGGACCGACTCCGGGCGATATCTCTACCTCAACACGACGATGTACAGCGTCGACGAGTGCAACAACTACACGATCAGCGTCGTCGGCGACGTCTGCGGAAGTTCCAACACCTGCAACTCGAAGTAGTCCGACCCAACGAGTCCAGACAGGCGGCCTGTTCCCAAAGGAGCAGGCCGCCTGTGGTTTGCAGCTCGGCCACCTCGAGTCCCTAAGTGGCAACGGTGTTGTCAGCGATTCCGTCCGGAGTTTGTTCGGGAGCTTTGCGAGGGTCCAGGG
>PFUG01000428.1 GCA_002789955.1 Deltaproteobacteria bacterium CG_4_9_14_3_um_filter_63_12
TGCCCTCAGGGGCACTTGCCCACGTCTGCGACCTGCCGACGAGTGCCCTCAGGGGCACTTGCCCACGTCTGCGACCTGCGAGCTGACTCTCAGGACTCCGCCTCTCGAGGGGGCTCGCTGGGCTCTCTCGAGATGTGCACCACACCCGCCTGGCCGTCGATGGTCACCAGATCGCCCGTGTGGATCCGCTGCGTCGCGTTGTGCACCCCAACGACCGCCGGGATCCCATACTCGCGCGCGACCACGCAAGAGTGAGAGAGCGGGCCACCGCGGTCGGTGACGACCCCTGCGGCGACGAGGAAGAGCGGTGTCCAACCCACGTCGGTGAAGGGAGCCACAAGAATCTCGCCGGGCTGCACCGAGATATCATCGGCGCTGGGCTCGCGAAAGACCCGCGCGCGCCCTGTCACTCGCCCTGGTGAGCCGGGCAGCCCCGTCAGCGTGTCGCCGTCGGCGCCCAGAGTGTTCTCGTCGGAGACCTCCTGATCGTGCACGAGGGTGAAGGTGTCCGGCGGATCCGGGCAGCGGACGAAGGCGTCGAAGGCCGCACGCCGGAACGCCACCGTGGTCAGCAGATGGCAGTCTTCGTCGCGGCTGCGCAGCCAGTCTCGGGCCTCGGACGTGTTGAGGAAGAAGACGTCGTCGACCTGTTTGAGGAGGCCGGCCAGCACCATGCGCCGTCCGACCTCGAGGTAGAACGTGCGATACATGCTCAGCGTCTCGACGACGTAGGAGCGCAGCTCTTCGCGCAGGCGCGCGTTGCGGTGCGCCCAATGCAGGAGCAGCCGGAAGGCGGCACCGACGCCCGTGAAGAAGTGCTGCCGTATGAGCTGGGTCGCCTCGGCGCGGTGCAAGGCCGCCTCGGCCTCGATGGCCTCGGGCGTCGGCAGGTAGGGCGCTCGCAAGTGCTCGCCGATCACCTTGATCAAGAAGAGGGGGTCTTCGCGCCAACGCGGGGTCGCGATCTCGGCCTCCCGCAAGGCCCGGTGTCCCCATCGACGCAGGAAACCGTGCAGCTTGCCAATGAACACCTGGCCGTCAGACGTGAGCCGAAGCTGAGCGAGGAGGTCGTCCGAGGTGTGGGGATGGTCGCGTTCGTCGAGGAAGAGCTCGTGCAGCGACGGGCTCTGCTTGACGAACCGGGCCAGGGCCAGCAACTCGAGACCAGGCGCGGCGCTCTTCACGCCGGTGAGCCCGCTGAAGAGGACGTGCTCCTTCTCGGCCGCCGCCGCACCGCCCATGCGGCGCAACGATTCGCTCATCAGCACGTAGCTCATAAGGAAGTTGGCGGCCGAGGCGAGCATGACCTCGCCGGTGCGGTTGAACAGCGCGTCGAGCTCCTCGAGTTGTTGCTGCAGCTCGGCGCGGCTCAGGCGCGCCAGCGGTTTGGCGAAGAACGCGTCTCGCTTGCGACCGAACTTGCGCGCCCAGAGCTTGCCGATCAATGGCATGCTGAGTTGGCTGGCGGCGAGCCGTGGCAGCGTCAACGGCAGCCGACGAAGGAAGGTGGCCGGTGAGAGGCGAGTGTAGGTGTCGTCCAAGCCCTGAAGGTCGCCGAGGACGCCGCCGAGCTGCGCGAGCGTGGCGCCATGAAGGATGGGGATCTGGGAGGCGACCGAGACGAACTCGGAGATATTCAGGTAGATCCGTCCCCGGAAGGACGCCATCAACGAGTAGTCCTTGGGCACGTCGAGTCCCAGGGCGCCAAAAGCCGTCGCGAATCCCCGGGCGGCAAACGCCCCAGCGATCGACCAGGTCATGGGGGTCCCGACGCCGGGCAGCGCCTCACCGACGTTGGCGTTGGAGTAGAGCGCGGCGCTGTGTCCTGTGCTCGAGCGCCGGCTCGCGCCTGTAATGGGGCGGGTCTGCAGCAGGAAGAGCGTCGGCTGGTCGCCCCCCGTGAAGGCGAACTCGATGTCCTGCGGCCGGCCGATGGCCCGCTCCAGCGACTGGCCCACCTCCAGTAGTCGATGAATCGCCGGCACGGAGAGGCTCGGAGCGTCCTGTGCTGCGGTGTCTACGGCGAGCCGCTGCAGGCCGTTATCCGGAGTTGGGTGCAGCGCGTTGAGTTTGCAGGCGATGTCGCTGCGGAGCTCGCCGCTCTTGCGGTCGATGTAGAAGGTGTCCGTGTCCTGTCCGCCGACGACGGTCTCGCCGAGCCCATAGGCGGAGCAAATCAACGCCTCATCGGCGTCGCCGTTCACCGGGTTGCGCGTGAACAGCACGCCGGCGACCTCGGCGTCGACCAACTCTTGGACGATGACCGCCATCTCCGGCGGCTGCGCATCCAACTGCACGCGGCCGCGATAGAGCAGCGACTCGACGCTGACCAAGCTCGCCCAAACCTCCCGCAGCGCGTCGATGAGCGCCGCGTGGCCCCTGACGTTGAGGCAGGTCCGCTGCTGACCGGCGAACGACGACTGGCGACCATCTTCGTCACTGGCGCTGGAGCGCACGGCGACTGCAACGTTGGCGCCGGCTCCCAGGCGCTCGTAGGCCGCGACGACGGCGGCTTCGAGCTCACGAGGCAGCTGCCTAGCAGCGATCTGGGCGCTCAAGTCGGCGAGGGAGCTGGTTTCTTGGAGCATGCGTTCGACGCCGTGCCGGTAGGCTTGCGTCGTGACCACGAAACCTCTCGGGACCTTGAACCCCAGCCCGTGCATTCGTGCCAGGTTAAAGCCCTTCCCTCCGACTAGACGGCGGGTGCGGACGTCGTTCGGGGCGGCGAAATCCGCAGCGACGAAGGAGTGCAGGTCGACGATCCACTCCGGACGTCGAGGCGAAGCCTCCGCTCCCCTCTTTGCCGCGTGGCCTGGTCCTGCTGTCGATTTGGCTTTGATGGTCGAGTTCAATGGCTTGAGATCGGGTCTGTTGCTTCTGGAGCCCCGCTGCGTGCGCGCAGCAAGCCGATAGCAGAAGAGCCCTTGGGGAAGCAAGCTCCGTGGCGAGCCATGAGCGGTTCCACGTCGTGGGAACGATCGGGTCGTAGGGGCGCAGCGTGCTGCGCCCTCCCGAGAGCAGTTTGAGAACGCCAGAATCGATCGGGTCGTAGGGGCGCAGCGTGATGCGCCCTCCCGAGAGCAGTTTGAGAACGCCGAAATCGATCGGGTCGTAGGGGCGCAGCGTGCTGCGCCCTCCCGAGAGCGTAGGGGCGCAGCGTGCTGCGCCCTCTGGAGTTTGTACACTCGTGGGATCCAGCGGGCGGGCGTCGTTCGCCCAACGTTTCACGTTGGGCTGGGGAATGTACGGCCCCCAAGGGGCCGATGCCTCGGGCTACGCCCTCGGCGGCTTCGACATCGCTCGGAGTGTG
>PFUG01000669.1:0-4741 GCA_002789955.1 Deltaproteobacteria bacterium CG_4_9_14_3_um_filter_63_12
CCCCCAATTGGAGCTTCTCCGCACTCAATCGCCTCCCAGCTGGCGCCAACGAATGACATCGAATGACATCAAAGTTAAAGCCTATGCCCGAAACGGGAGAGGGGGAGTAGGAAGTTTCGTCGCTGCTCTGGCCCCTCCCCCCAGCCCCCTCCCCCGAAACGAGAGAGGGGGAGTAGGAAGTTTCGTCGCTGCTCTGGCCCCTCCCCCCAGCCCCCCCAGCCCCCTCCCCCGAAACGGGAGAGGGGAGTAGAAGGAACCCGTCGCATGCTCTCAGCCGAAGCCAAACAACGATTTGTCGAGCTCCTCAGTGAGTCTCAGGTCTTGGAAGCCGGCGTGGAGTTCGATGCCTATGGCAGCGACTACACCGAGGAGGCGCCCCGTGAGGTGGGCCTGGTCGTCTTCCCCGAGAGCACCGAAGACGTGCAGGGCATTGTCCGACTCGCCAACGAGCTGGGCTGCTCGCTGACGCCGCGCGTCACCGGTTCCAACGTGGGAGGTTTGGCCATCCCGCCGCGCGGCGGCGTCGTGGTCGATCTGCACCGGATGAACCGCATCCTGGAGATCAACGAGGTCGACATGTACGTCCTCGTGGAGCCAGGCGTGACCTGGGACCAGCTCACCGACACGCTGGAGAAGAAGAAGATCCCTCTGCGCATGGGCTATCCCCTGTCTCCTCCGGACACCTCGGTGATCGCCAACTGCCTCTTGGACGGCTTGGGCAATTTGTCCATGCGCTACGGTTCGATGGGCGACTGGATTGGGGGCCTCGAGGCGGTGTTGCCCACGGGTGAGGTCATCAAGACTGGGGCCGCTGCGGCCAGCGACGTCTGGTTTGCGCGTGGACCTCTGCCCGATCTGACCGGCCTCTTCGTGGCCTGGCAGGGGACCACGGGCATCGTCACCAAGATGGCCTTCCAGCTCTGGCCCCAGCCGCCTCACCGGCAGCGGATGTTCATCCTCACTTACGACCGCAACACGGCGTTCAAGGCCATGCGCGACCTCTCGCGCTTCGGCTTCTGCGACGACGTCGGTGGCCTGGGGTGGCCGACGGGCAAGATGCTCTTCGACGTCCCTCGGCCTCTGGAGCGGGACCCAGGCGAGCCCGAGTTCTTCTTGTATCTGGACATCTCTGGGGACAGTAAGAAAGAGCTCGAGCTGCGGCTCGCGCTGCTGGACGAGTACATTGGTCGGCTGCGTGCCTCCGGCCTGAAGCTCGAAGACCCACTCAACCTGACGACCCTCGTGGCGCTGGTTCCGCGCTTCGAAAAGTTTTCTAAGTTCCCAACGCGCCTCGACTTCCTGATCGACCACCCCGGCGGCGGTCTGTCGTGGACCGGCACCTATGGTCCCATGAGCCGCTTCGAGGCGTACGCCGAAAAGGGCGTGGAGATTATGGCGCGCCACAAGATGGCGCCGGCCATCGTCAGCCGCCCCATGAAGGGTGGGCACTTCGGTGTCATGCGCTTCCTGGTGACCTTCGACAAAGCCGACGCGGCGGAGCGCGCCGTCGTGCGCAAGATGAACGAAGAGCTCGTCACCGCTGGGTTCGAGCTGGGGTTCATCCCCTACAAGACGCCACCGTGGGTCGTCTCCCAGTACGCGGACAGATTCAATCCTGGGTTCGTCCATACGATGCAGAGAGTGCGCGAGCTCCTCGATCCCAACGGCATCATGTCGCCTCATTGTTGGCCGCTGCCGAAGTCTTGAACGCCGGCTGAATTCTCTTGACGCTCAAAGAAAACCAACTTTTCTCAGCGGCCAACCACGTCGATTTCGATGTCTGGCGGTCAACGGCCAGCATAAGAATTCGTAGGGCGCTTTGCGCCCTACGAATTGGTCAAGTGCGCGAGCTTCTTCATCATCTGGGCTTGGTTGTAGGCATCGATGCGCAGCCGCGCCCGCTCGAACGCCTCGCGGTAGGCCTCGTCGCTGAGCTGCGTCAGGTTGACCTGCGGAGTCCTGAAGTCGATGGAGCTCGGCAGCGCCTCGGTCTTCGACATCTCCCAGAGCTTCGTGCCCGGCAGCGGCGTGGCGGAGAAGAGGCTCACCGCCTCGAGCCCGAGGCTGGTGGCGAAGTCTGCGGTCTTCTCGATCAGCGCTTCGTCTTCCCAGGGGAAGCCGACCATGAAGAAGCCCGTGCAACGGATGCCGCGGGATTTTACCAGATCGACCGCCGCGACGACGTCGTCGGGGCCGACCCGTTTGCCGATCTTCTCGAGGGACTCGGCGTCGCCGGACTCGATGCCGAAGAAGAGCTGAGAGCAACCGGCGCGGACTAGGGCATCGACGATCTCAGCGTCGATGCAGTCGACGCGAGTCTGGCAGTTGAACGGCAGAGTGAGACGACGCGAGACCAAGAGATCGCAGATCTCCAGCGTGCGCTTGCGATTCAACGTGAAGACGCTGTCGTGGAAGAAGAGCGAGGGCACGGCGTGCTCGGCGCGCAGCGCCTCGATTTCGTCGACCACTGCTGGCGCCGAGCGGTAGCGGACCTTGCGGCCGCGCATGGACGGAACGGCGCAGTAGATGCAGCTGAAGGGGCAGCCGCGAACCGTGATGAGGGCTTGGTAGAAGGCTGTGTGGATGTTCTCGGAGAAGACTAGGTTGGTGCGCAGGGGGTGGGGCAAGGTGTCGAGGTCTGGGATAGGAGGCCTGGGCACGGAGAGGAGCACTTGGCCCTGCTCGTTGCGCCAGGCGAGGCCTGCGACGTCGTGGGGTGAAGTGCCCGACTCGAGGGCGCGCAGGAGCTCTGCGAAGGTGTGCTCTCCTTCTCCCACGACCAGCCAATCGATGGCGGGAGCACCCTGGAGCGCTGCGCTCGGGACCGCCGATGCGTGAACGCCGCCCAACACGGTGACGAGCCGCGGGTCGACCTCCTTGGCTTCGGCCGCCAGCCGCGCCGCCGAGTGGTAGGTCGCAGTGACCGCGCTGATGCCGAGGACGTCCGGGGCCTCGGCGGCGATGACTTGGCGCAGACGTCCCCAGGGGTCGCTGCCTTCATAGGGCTCGGTGTCTGGGAGCAGGAACCGCACGTCGTGGTCGGCCGCGGCGACCGCGCCCACGTATCCCAACCCGAGGGGCTGTATCTGCCGCGTGAGCCCAGTGCCTTCGAGAAAGAGCTGCGGTGGATCGGCCAGGAGAACTCTCAAGGCGTCGCCTCCGCTTCGAAGCACTCGTCGATTTTGTCGAGCAGCTCGTCGAACTCGAAGGGTTTGTCGATGATGCCGATGGCGCCATTTTGCATCAAGCGATCAATGGTGCTCCGCGGAGCGAAGCCGCTGATGATCAGGACCCGCGCGTGGGGATCGAGCCGACGCAGCTCACCGAAGCACTCGTCGCCGTCCATGATGGGCATGCCCATGTCGAGCACGACGAGGTCCGGGCGCGCAGCTCGGAATTGCTCGAGAGCTTGAACTCCGTCTCCGGCTTCGAAGACCTCGAAGCCTAGACGTTCGAGGAATTGCCGTGCCATCAACCGCACGATGGCCTCGTCGTCGACCAAGAGGATTTTGCCTTTGCGCAGGGCCTTGACCTTGTTGGAGCTCGTCGGGCGTTTGGGTTTCGGCTCCTCGTCACTGGCTGGCAGCATGAGCTCGAGGGTGGTTCCCACTCCCAGCGCGCTCTCGAGCGAACAGGCTCCGCCGTGCTGTTGAGCGGTTCCATAGACCATTGAGAGCCCCAAACCAGTGCCTTGGCTGCCTTTGGTGGTGAAGAACGGCTCGAAGGCGTGCTTCTTGGTCTCTTCGCTCATGCCCGAGCCGTTGTCGCTGACCGCGATGCGGACGTAGCGACCTGGCTTGAGGCTGAGGGCGTGTTGAGATTCGGCGGCCTCGACCCACACATTTTCCGCCGAGATGCGGATGAGACCTTCTGGAGTACAGGCATGTTGGGCATTGAGAAGCAGGTTCATCATCGCTTGGCTGAGCTGGCTCGCGTCTCCAGCGATGCACCAGAGCTCTTGAGGGATCTGGACCTGCAACGAGATCATTGGGTCGAGCGAGTGGTCCAACAGCCGCAAGACGTCCGTTAGGGTTTCTTGCAGATCGATGGATTCGATGTGGATCTTGCCTCGGCGTGCAAAACCCAACACGGCGCGGGTGAGCCCCCGTCCTCGCTTGGCGGCGTTGAGCACGTCGAGAGCGGTCTGGTGGGCGGAGACGCCGCTGGGGTTCGAGAGCCGGAGGTTGTCGGCGAGCCCCATGATCGCGGCCAAAATGTTGTTGATCTCGTGGGCAATGCCGCCAGCCAGGGTCCCCAAGGCGTCCATCTTCTGCGCCTGGGCGAGCTGCTCCTCGAGCTCGCGGCGGCGCTCGTCATTGCGGACGCGCTCGCTGATGTCGCGGGTGACGCCGATCAGCCCGTCAAAGCGACCGTTCTCATCGAGCAACACGTTGGCCGAGACCTCTGACCAGAAGCGGGTCCCATCCTTGCGAAACTGCTCGAGGAGCTGAGCTCTTGTCGGCTTTCGCTGGGCAATGGGACGCTCTGCTTGCTCGGTGACTTTGGCGACCGCACGGCGTGCGTCGATGATCGAACGTGGGCTGATGCTCTCGAACAGTGACAGGCCAACGACCTCCTCGGGTTCATAACCCATCAAGGGCAAGGCGGACGGGGTCGCGTAGGTGTAGCGGAGCGACGAATCGACCGTCCAAATGCAGTCTTTGACGTTCTCTGCGAGACGTCGAAACTGCGCCTCGCTCGTCCTCAGAGACTGCGCCGAGCCGCGCCCGACGATGGCGAT
>PFUG01000669.1:4778-14886 GCA_002789955.1 Deltaproteobacteria bacterium CG_4_9_14_3_um_filter_63_12
GCGGCGTGGTGGATGAAGGCTTCGATCAAGTCTTTGTCGGGGGGCTGCGCCCCTTCGCACTGGAAGAAGGTGACCGCCCCGCGTACGGTTCCGCCCGCCACAATGCCGATGATGTAGGCGTCACCGAGGCCCAAGAGGGTCTCGATGCTCGCAGCCACCGATTTTGGTAGCCGTCCCGAGCAGAGGTCGCTCAGGCCGCCCTGGAGCTTGGTGAGCGTCGCCTCGGAGAGGATCTGCAGGAGCGTCGTGTCCAGGGGCAGAATGACCTCTTGGAGGTTCCAGCCCCAACGTTCGAGAAGATTGCTGGCGCGTGGATCGCTGCAACGAACGCCGCAGACCTCCAAGGCCAGGCCACCGCCTAAATCGGTGGCGGTCGCCAGCACGCTGGGCCCGACGATCTCCGCCATCTTATCGAGCACGAACTCCAAGAGGTTCGCCTCCGCGTCGAGAGTCAAAAACTCCATCGCGCTCTGCGACAGCCAAGCGACGTTTCGAGCCGCCTGCGCTTGGGCCGCAGAGACTCGGTGCCGGTCGCTGACGTCCTCGAAGAGGGTGGTGACGAAACAGAAGGCCGAGCTGAAGCAGGTCACTTCGAAGGTCTCGTCGTCGCCTGGGTGACACAACGTCATCTGGCTCTTCTGCCCGGTGAGCGCGGTGTTCCCTGCCTTCTCGACGAACTCGCTACCGATGCAATCGGTCATCGCGAAGATCGAGCTGCCGCTCGCGAGCCGGTCGCCAGTGAGGTCCTTGCAGCGCTCGAAGGCTGGATTGAAGGCGCGCAGAACGAGGTCGAGCGGCCGTCCGGAGGTGCTCAGCGACACCTCGAAGACCGCGATGGCGTCCCTACTCGCATGAAAGACCGAAGATTGCGCGCTTTGGAGCGAAGGCTCACTCGCGAACCCAAACGAGTGCCGCCACCCCGCCTGCAACGTTGCGGGCTCGATGAGCGGAGCCGTCACGCGCTGCAAGGAAAGAGCGGAGAGCTTGGACTCGTTCGACAGAACCTCGACGCAGAGCTCGATGGGCTGTCCGTCGAGGAGTCTGACCTCGAGAGGCAGCAACGAGCTTGCCGCTGAACAGGCACGCATCAGCCTGCAGCGATCTCTCGGGTCGACGAGAGAATCGAAGCGCATCCCCAGCAGCTCTTTGGTGGAGTGCTCGAGCAGTTCACACGACTCGTCCGAGGCTTGGACAATCACCCCAACCCCGTCGACGAGGACCACGGGGGCGCTGCCCTGCCAATCCTCCCAGAGGCGCTGCGCCTCTTGGGCAGACCAAGCGCTCAACAGCCGCTCTTCGAGCGTCCTCGACGCCCGCTCCACATCCTCGCGTGGGGTCGCCTCTTGGACGGTCCAGAGCAGGGCCCCCAAGGCCGATCCATCTCTGTGCAGAAGCGGCCGGAGCAACCACCGCTCACCCTTGGGAAGCGGGCTCAAGTCTTGGCCGAGAATCACTTCGAAGTCGGTGACGCTGCCTTCGAATCCCCGTCCAGTCTCGAGCAGGGGGGCGATGCCCGACTCGCTGCTGGTGAGCAGGCGAAGCAGGTGTGGGTCTGCGGTCCCGTGGGCGACCGCCACGACACGGCGTCTGCTTTGGAAGGGCTGTGCCAGCCTCTCTGGGTTCGGACGACTCTCCCCCCCATTCAACACGAGGATGAGCTCGAGTCCGAGCTCGGCGGACGCCTCCGCGACGGCCATTCGGCCCACTGCGAGCACAGCCTCTTGCAGAGAGAGCTCGGATGAAGCGTGAATTGGGACCTGCGGCAACGAGATCAACGAGCGACCATAGAAAGACGCCAGGGCCAGGCAGAAACGCTTTCTCCCTGTTCCAAGGCACGTCGATGTCCGAGGAGTGCGAGTTCTCAGCTCTCGGCAGCCGCATTATGCACATTCTACCGGCCGAGGAACACTGGGTTTGTGAAACTCAATTTTGTCGAGCTGTTGCGCGCATCCTGCGCGCAACCCTTCGGGTTTGCACGACCTCCGCCAGGGGGCGGAGAGGTTCAAGTGGCGGTGCAGACGCCGTTCACACACAGCCGTCCGCTCGAGCAGTCCGCATCCGACTGACAGCTCGTGTTGGGCGCGCAGACCCCGTCGACACATAACGTCCCAGGCAGACAGTCGACGTTGGTAACGCAATCGCTCGACGTACACTCTCCGTCGACGCAGAGTCCGCCTGAGCATTCGGTGTCCAACCCACATTGGACCGCCACCACACATTGCTCTCCGGCGCAAGACTCCCCTTCGGCACACTGGCTGTCGCTGTTGCAGGAGGCCGCGGCGACGCAACTGCCGGCCTCGCACCGCTCGGCATCCGAACAGTCCCCGGGGGTCGAGCAGGCCCCTCGGGATATGCAGGCGCCCAACTCGCAACGATGAGTTGGGAAGCAATCCTGCTCCGAGGAGCAGACCTCCAAGGCTTTGCACAACCCAAGCTCACAGACCTCGCCAAGACCGCACTCGTCGGAGGTGAGACAGGGCAGGGAGCGACAGGTGTACGTCGAGCAACGTTGCGGCTCGACGCAATCCGCATCCGAGCGGCAACCTGCCGCGACCAACCCGAACATCCCGAGGACCTTGGTGTCTCCTGTGACCCTGGAGGAGAGGTCGAGGAATTGATCGCTCAGTGGCTCCCAAACCCCATCGAGCTGCCTTGCCACCCGCAAATCCGCGATCACGGCAGTTCCCAGTCCAACCGTATCGAAGCGAAAAGTAACCCGCGCGGGTTCCCACAGCAGAGCACCCGCGGGCGTGACTTGGTAGGCCACGACCGCCCCAGCCGCGCTCTGTGTGGGGACGATTTCAATTTCGACGTCCGCGTCGAGCGCTCCGAGTGGCAGGTCGAGCCGCAGCCGGCCATCTCCGGAAGTGAGAGTCCCACCGAACGGTCCCAGCGTCGCCTTCGCTCCTTCGAGCTCCGGGAAGCTGGGCTCCAGCGGACCGTCGGAGTCGCATCCTGCGACCCCCAAAAGGCAGAGAAGAAGGATGACTCGGATGGCGCCAAGAGGACTGGGCATCAACGGCTCGCTCTTTTGTTCGCTGTCGGTATTGCTCTTGTGAGCCCGCAGGGTCGCGCGCAGGATGGGTGTGACAACTCCGGAGTCTATCAAGAATCGCTTGCCCACGGGATAAGAATTTTCACAATTGGGTGTACAGTCACGAGTGAGCAACTGGGTTTCCACGAGAACGAGTGCTCCGGTCTCGATGAGAACGGCCAAGCCGAACCCACTGGAGGGCATTTTGGTCCACAAGAACATCGTTCATGTGCTTCTGGGACTAGGGGTTTGGCTGTGTGTAGGCTGTACGCTGGGACTGGATTTCGAGCGAGATGTCGAGCCCCCCGAAGACACCACGCCGCAATACGGGCCGCTCGATGTGGCGTCGGACAACCAAAGCCTGGAAGTGGACGAGGAGCTCTTCGTTCCCGACCGAGATGATGCGCTGGACGGGATTGACGGAGAGGGAGGCCCCGTGGCTCCGGTCTGCGGCAACGGTGTCGTCGAGCCTGGCGAGGGCTGTGACGACGGCGTCCTCGATGCGAATGGGGGCTGTTTGCCTGGCTGTGTCGTCAGAGATGGGTGGGGCTGCGTCGGGAGTTCGCCATCCCGTTGCTCCCTCGTCAGCGACCTGACCCTCACCAGCGACTTCAACCTCTCCGAGAGCGCGACCGGGGGTCGGGTGATGCCAGACGCCATCGCCTACAGAGTGCTGGAGGTGGAGGGGACCTTCTTGACCCTCGACGTCGTTGGGGCCGTGAAGGGCCTTTCACGAGGCGACGAGCTCCTCTTGGTGCAGCTTTTTGGGGGGGACGCGAACGCACCCAACCACGAGTTTTTGGTCGTCGAAGGCGTCAACGGACGCCGAGTCGAGGTCCAGAGGCCCCGAAATGCGGCGCTCAAGCCCGAGGCGCCCAACGACCTGTTCATTGTCCAGCGTGTGCCGCGCTTCCGCAACGTCAACATCGGCCCGCACGTCCTCTCGAGTGGCCCGATGAAGGGTTTGTGGGATCGGAGTCCCGAGGGCGCCCCGGCGATCCTGACGACAGGCATCGTTGCGTTCAGAGCGACGGGGACAGTCGCCCTGGATGGTGGGTCGATTCAAGCGCGGGGCGGTGGCTATCCAGGTGGGGCTCCGGCACGGGGTGGCGCCTTGTACGTCGAGACGGCGATGACGCTCGGACGGTTCTCTGGCGAGGACGGCGCAGGGCCCGCCGGAATCAGCTCTGGCGGTGACGGCGGGGGCGAAGAGAGTGAAGCCCGCGGGGGTGATGGAGGCATGGGCCTCAGCGAATCGGGCTGCCCTGCGGGTCCTGGCGGCGTTGGCCGCTCCGCAGGTGGTGGTGCGGGCGCGTCTTGCTTTGCCTCGGGTTGCGCCCGCCCGCCCTGCTGGACGGGTTCCGCTGGCGGAGGGGGCGAATCGGCTCAGCTCTTCGACCCTGCCATCGCGAACGTCACCAGCGACGACTTCAGCCGTCTAGGTCCTGGTGCGGGAGCCTCGCAAGGAGGGGGTGGGGGAGGTCCTGCAGGTCCTGGCTTCGTGCTGCTCGACGGGTGCTCCGCCGCCAAGGGTGGAGACCTGAACGGACGCGGTGGTGCTGGGGGCAATTGCTCAGGCGTCGCGGGCGAGTCCGGAACCGAAGGGGAGAGCGGCGGCGGAATCATCTGGCTGCGAGCAGAAGCGCTCCTGCTGCAAGGTGGCGCCACACTCGACGCCAGCGGCGGCAGAGGCGGAGTGGGAGGCCGAGGCGGAGAGTCGGTGGACGACTCGAGCCCAGGGGGAGGAGGTGGCGCTGGCGGTATGGGGGGGACTGGCGGGACGATCCGCATCGATGCCCGTACGCTGACCATCGACCTCTCAGGCGAAGTCGAGTACCCCGCTCTCCTTGCCCTCTCGGGCGCTGGCGGGGACGGCGGAGCTGGCGGCGGTGTCGACAACGGCGCTGGCGGTCGCAGCGGAGGAGTTGGGGGGCTGGGGGCTGCGGCTGGCAGCAATGGGGCCGAAGGAGCGAACGGCACCGCAGGAGGACTCGGCGGCGGGGGCGGAGGCCGTGGCGGACAGTCGGGGTTCGCCGGACGAATTCTGCTTGCCGTCGACACGTTCCAAGGCGTGACCTTGAGTCAACCTAGCGACGTAGGCGCTCTCGTCAACCCAAGGCCCTTTCGAGTCCAGCCTTTCGCGCCCTGAAATCCGTCGAGGGAGAGCTACTGGTAGTGTTCCTCGAGCTCGTCGTAGAGCAGATCGAGGTCGGGGATCGAGACCTTGCGACCTTTGAAGGTCATCACTTTGTCGTCTTCGAGCGCCCGAATCATGCGGGCCAAGGTCTCTGGTCGAGTGCCGAGCATGGCCGCGGTGTCTTGGCGCGACAGGGGCAGGGTCACGACGAGCGTACCGTCCTTGTTGACCTCGCCGAAGTCCTCGCGCAAGACCAGGAGCAAGTGGACGAGCCGCTCGCGCATGGACAGGGCCACGTTGTGCAGTCGAGCCTCCTCAGCGGCTCGCAGGTCCTGCGCCATTCGTTCGAGAAACGCGAAGGCCACAGCGGAGTTGCGCGCGATCATCTCATGGATTACGCGGCGCTCGATGAAACACACCTGCGCTCGAGTCAGAGCCTCTGCGTTCGCCTCATATGGGCCGTTGCCGAAGAACGACCGGTAACCCAGAGTGTCTCCTGCCTTGGCCAAACGGACCAAGACGCTCTTGCCGTTGGGGTCGGTCTTGCGCAGGGCTACGATGCCCTCGGCGATGCAGTAGATGCCCACGCAGGGGTTGCCCTGTGAGAAGACCAATCGGCCTGGTAGGTAGATCCCGCACCCTTTGTTCTCGTTGAGCAGCCTGATCTCATCGGTCGCCAAGCTCGACCACTCCGTGGTGTTCTTCGCAGCGCAAGCAAAACAACTCTTTTCACAGACGCCACGCAGGCTGAAATTCGATGCATGCTTAGACAACTCAGAACTCCGTGGGGAGGCTCGTGTTTGTTCCTCGTGATGGGAGCATCGGTGAACTCACCGCGAACTCCATGCCATGACCCGTGTTCGCCGAGTGGACGAGCCCCTGCCCAAATTGGGGCGAGCTCGTCGGATGGCACTACCGTTAATCACGTCTCGCTCGGCATTCGCGCCGAGTGCCTAGCACTATAAGGCCTCGAGCCGCCGAAGCAAGGACTTCGACCTCGTGAGCTTCAGTCGGCAGAAGTGTTGGGTTGATTGCCCTCAGCGATCTCGATATCCTCCTGCTCTCTTTCGCGGGAGGAGGGAGAAGAATGGCTGCAGGAACTCTATTGCCGTGTCCCAACTGTCAATCTACCGCCGTCTACTCCGTGAAGTTCACGTGGTGGGGTGGCGTCTTGGGACCAAAGATGCTGAACCACACTCAGTGCACGAACTGCAACACGACCTACAACGGAAAGACCGGCAAGTCGAACACTCAAGGCATCGTCGTCTACAGCCTGGTAATCTTCGCCGTGGTCTTCCTGCTCTACTTCTTGTTTTTTGGTGGACTGACCTAGCTTCCGGCGAGCCTCTTCCTTTGGAATCGGCAGCTTGGACCGCTTTCCTTTTCGGGTCTAGTAGGACCCTCTGAACCCCACAATGGGGATGGAGCCCATGGAGATGGACAACGAGCGAAGCCGAGAGATCCGTAGAGCAGTGATGGAGAACTACGCCACGATCGCCGAGGAGCAGAAGTCTGGCGCTGGCTGCTGTTGCTCGTGTGGCTCGCCGACCAAATCCGACGTCGTCGCCCAGCAGTTGGGCTACACCGACGAAGAACTGGCGGCGCTTCCTCCTGGGGCCAACTTGGGGCTGGGCTGCGGCAATCCCAAAGCCATGGCGGCGCTAAGACCTGGTGAAGTCGTCCTCGACCTCGGCAGTGGCGCCGGCATCGACTGTTTCCTCGCCGCAGCGGAGGTCGGCGCTGTGGGGCGCGTGATCGGCGTCGACATGACCCACGAGATGCTCGCCAAAGCCCGCGAAAATGCCCGCAAGGTCAGGGCCGACAACGTCGAGTTCCGCTTGGGTGAGATCGAGTATCTCCCCGTGGCCGATCAGGCGGTCGACGTCATCATCTCCAACTGCGTCGTCAATCTCTCGCCCGACAAAGCTCGGGTCTTCAAAGAGGCCTTCCGCGTGTTGAAGCCCGGCGGGCGGCTCGCCATCTCCGACGTCGTGGCCACCGCCGAGCTGCCGCAGTCCGTGCAGCAAGATCTCAAGGCGCACGCGAGCTGCATCTCAGGCGCGGCGTTCATCAAAGATCTCGAGGGCTGGTTGCGCAGCGCGGGTTTCGCCAACATCCGCATCGAACCTAAGCAGGAGAGCCGCGAGTTCATCAAGGACTGGGCACCGGGCAGCAAGGTCGAAGACTTCGTGGTCTCCGCTACGATCGAGGCGACCAAGCCCAACGTGCGCAAGTGCTGCTGACCTCAACTCCAGACTCGCCACCAGGGTTTGCGCGCTTTTAACCTCACGTCACCGACGCGGTCGAGCTCCATGGCCGCGACGGTGGCGTCTTTGTAGCGACGCTCGGGCTCACGGGCCATGAGCCGCTCGATGATCTTGTAGACCGGGTGGTTTCTGACCCGTTCGGAGCTGGGCGGCGTCGGGTTCCTCTTGGCCTGAGCGTGCACCCGCTCCAGAGCTCCCCCCTTGTAGGCGATCTCGCCGAGGCAGAGTTCGTGTCCGATGATGCCCGCAGCATAGATGTCGGCCTGCGTCGTCACCTCACTGCCGTGCAGGACTTCTGGGGCGAGGTAGCCGGGAGTCCCGACGATGGTGCCAGTGGCTGTCAGGGTCTGGAGCAAAGCCGGATCCGTGCCTTCGATCACCTTCGCCAGCCCAAAGTCAATGACCTTTAGGGTCGGCTGCAGCGCCTCTTCGATGTAGAGGATGTTGGTCGGTTTCAGATCGCGGTGGATGATGCCCTCTCGATGGGCCGCCGCCAGCGCCTTGAGGAGCTGACTCAAGAGGCGACCGACCTCGGCAGGGTCCATGGGGCCTCGGTTCAGGATGTCCTCGAGGCTCGGGCCGCGCAGTCGCTCCATGGCCAGGTAGAGTTGGTCCCCTTCCATTCGACCGAACCCCAGCGTGTGGACGATGTTCGGGTGATCGAGGCTGACCGCGATGCGGGCCTCCCGCTTGAAGCGCTCCATCGCGACCGAGTCGTTCTTGACAGCGAGGTTGTGCAGGGCCTTGACGACGACCTCGAGCCCGTCTTCCAGACGTATCGCCCCAAAGATCGTCGCAAATCCGCCTTGCCCGAGGATCTCCGTGACCTTGTAGCGCTCGTCGATGATGTCGCCCACTTTGGTCTTGGGCGGCTTGCTGGGGCTCGTCTCGTCTTTCTTGTTTGGCATTTCTACGTTCCCAAAGGAAAAGACGGCCACGTGGTCGCCCACTCCGACTGCAACCGGCTCTTGGGCTCGAGGCACCCAGAAGACGCAC
This sequence comes from Deltaproteobacteria bacterium CG_4_9_14_3_um_filter_63_12, assembly GCA_002789955.1. Lineage (GTDB taxonomy): Bacteria > Myxococcota_A > Bradymonadia > UBA4248 > UM-FILTER-63-12 > UM-FILTER-63-12. The sequence goes on from PFUG01000669.1 coordinate 13,213, forward strand.
CCCCTCTCGAGACGTTGGGGATTTCAGCCAGCAGTTTCAGGAATCCTGCCCGTTTTCGCAAGCCCCCGACACCTTGGACCCTCAGGAACGAGCCTGAAATGCCCCAATTATTGGCGTTTTCGACGTCTTCGATCCAACATCTGAGAGGCCCGCATCCCCCACACCCACGGTCTTTCACTCCCCAAACCATGCACCTTGCGATTCCAACTCCGCTCTTTCGAGTCCTGCTCGCCTTGACGCTCGTCGCGGCGGTCGGGGCCTGTGCGCCGCTTCAGCCGCAATCAATCGCCCCCCCAAGACACCAAGGACTCAGCGCCGACCGCGCTTCCCTGACTGTCAACCACGTCGGCAGCCCGACCCCCGACGCCCTGGCGGACCGACGGCCCTACTCCACGCCGACCTTCCCCTTTCTCCCTGGAGAAGACGTCTCCGCCTCCGTCTCCGTGGGCAACACCAGCCGTGGGTTCATCGCCAACGCGCTCCCCGTCCCTCCCAACCCTGCGCTGCACAGCATGCCCAAGGCCTACGAGCGGGAGATGACGTACGGCACGCGCGCGCTCATCGACACGCTCCAGTTCGCGGCCGAACAAGTGGCCAGTCAGCGAGACGGCGCCTTGCTCTACCTAGGGCACATCGCCCAGGACGGCGGTGGCAACATCAAGTGGTCGGTCAGCCACAACAACGGCCGAGACGCCGACCTCTCGTTCTACACCACCAACCCCTTCGGCTGGACCGTCCAAGAGCCCGAATTCCTGCACATCGGCAGAGACTTGGTCTCCCGTGAGCACTTTGGCTTCTACCGCTTCGACGTGCCCCTCAACGCCAAGCTGCTCAAGGCTCTCGATGACTACCAGGGCTCTGAGCTGCAGTACGTCTTCGTGGTCAATCACCTGCGGCGCCGGCTGATGGCCTACCTCGCCGAGGACGGCACTGACGAGGCTCAGATGACGCGTCTCAACCTCCTCGTTCGCCAGCCCGGCGGCCGGACGCTCCCGCATAACGACCACTTCCACGTGCGCGTCTACTGCGACCCCGACGATCTCTGCAAAGGCTGCATCGACACTGGCAAGACCTGGGACTGGGTCGAAGAGCGCCAATCCGCCGTCGAGCAGTGCGCCATCCCCATCGCTGACCTCGCTCTCAGCGGCGAAGACAGCGACGTGCGCGCCGACGCCATCCGCCGGCTGGGGCTGCTCGACGACGAGACCCAACACGACCTCATCGCAGCCGCCCTGAGAGACGACGAGGTCGCCGTCCGCGTGGCGGCCGTCGAGGCCCTCGCCATGGCCAACAAGCGCGCCGCTACCTATGAGATCATCGCCCACGACGCGGTCGAAGAGGTGCCCGAGGTGCGTTGCGCCATCGCCCGCACCCTCGGCTCCATCCACCGCTCCTATGCCAGCGAGCACCTGGCGCTGATGCTCCACGATGACCTTAGCTGCCCAGAGTTCGGCCAACCCGAGACCACCGTCGCCGACGCGACGCCCCCCCTCGCCCTCATCGTCGCCCAAGCCCTCGAGAATTCGGAGAGTACGGCCACCGTGCCCGCACTCATCGAGCGCCTCAGCGACGACCGCCCGGTCGTCAGAGCTGTGGCCGCCGCCTCGTTGCAGAAGATCACCAACCGACGCATGCGTGTGGGCGAGACCGCCGAAGCCCTGGATTGGGGCTCCG
>PFUG01000669.1:14919-37218 GCA_002789955.1 Deltaproteobacteria bacterium CG_4_9_14_3_um_filter_63_12
GACCTACAGAGTCAGGCCGTACGGGCTTGGCGAGAGTGGTACGACGACAACAAGGGCGAACGCCGCTCGAAGTGGCTCATCAGCGGCTTCGAGAGCGAGGGCTTCTCTATCGGTTCGCTCAGCCGCGACAGCTTGCCCAAGCTCGTCAAGGCCATCAAAGGACCGACCTTCATCAGCTTCAACGCGCAGCGTTCCCTGCAGCGCCTCACCGGCCAGGTCCCCAACGCCGACCTCAACTGGACCTCGACCGAGGCCAGCGCGTTTTGGCGACACTACGTCCACAAGCGCCGTGACAGCGCCAGCCGCGACTGACACCCTCAGCCCCCTCGCTCCGGAGCCAACACTATGAGCCGCATCGCAGACTTCAAGAACATGCTCGCTGAACATCGCGTCGGCTTCCGAATGAACGAGGTGATGTCCGGCTGGCACGAGTTCGAGCCCGAGCTCGGGGGCACCCGACAGCCCTTCGAGTTCGACATCATCTGGGGCCCGAGAGACCTCGTCGCCTGGGCCAATCCTGTCCATCCAGAGTTCCTCGTGCAGCCCCTCTCGGGCACCGTCACCGCTGGTGGACTCTGCCACCAAACGCCCTGCGAAGGCTCTTTAGAGTTTCGCTATTTCAAAGACCGCAGCGTCCGCTACACCTTCGATTTCGAGGTCGCCGACGTCCGCTACCAGTACCAGGGCTCCAAGCTCGACCTGCTGCCGTGGAACCTCCACATCACGCACACGACAGCCTTCGGCACCATCAAGGAGGTCGACAGCGGCCGCCTCGTTTCGCGCTCCGTCGTGCACTTCAAGCTGCACCGCGCCCCCTCTTTCTTGTTCAGCCTGAGGCTGGCCTAGAGCGAGTCGGAGGCTTGTTCGCCGAGGGCTAGAGAGTCTTCCCGGCCGCGTCGTCGTTTGGAGTCCGGCCGCAGAGCAACAAGTCCGGGCGGTACTCGAAGTGCATCGTGTCGTAGTGGTACCATTTGCCGCCCCAGATGAAGCCGTGCGCCTCGAAGAGGGCGACAATCTCTGCAGGGAAGCGGTTCTTGTACGGATAGAGCCCGTTCTTGTCGGGCTTGTTCCAGTTCCAGAAGTCGGAGACCTCGACGCCGACGTCGATGGCCATGGCGTAGCTGTGTGACGAGAGGCGGCCGGTGCCTCGGACCTCGCGCCAATTGAAGGCGCCGGCGGTCGACAGCCCAGTCTTCTTCAAATCGCCCGACAGCGCCTCGATCTCCTCCCGCACCTCGGCCAGCTTGGTGTCGACGCCGTTGGTGGTCGTCACGCGCAGGGTCTTCTCGCCCCAAGGAATCTTGGTCAGGGTCTTCTTCACGTCGGCTTTGCTCTCGCCGTACATCTTGGCGAAGAAAGGCGCGTAGCGGACACGGCCTGGATCCTCGTTCTCGGCGGGGATGGGCGCATCGGGCCCGAGGGGATACGACATCGCCATCATGTCGGCCAGATCGGGGTGCTCGAGCAGTTCCTCGAAGTCTCTCGCCTCGGGCTGTGAGTCCCAGAGCATCTCGGTGCCGTCGCACCAGATCAGCGCGGCGTCGGTACCACCACGGCCACTGCAGAGCTGCTCGGGGTAAGCCTGCAACAGACAGCTCATGCCCGGCGGCAGGGCCTCGGCGGTCTCGTCCTGGACTTCCGGCGTCGGCTCGGCTGCCGTGGGGTCGGCTGCGATGCGCGTCGGCTCCGAAGCGGTGTCGGGTGCCGTGAGCGCGCCAGGAGGGCCGGCGAGCAAGAACCCGGAGAGCGCCTGCTCCTCGCTCTCCTCGGCCTTCACTTCGGCAGGGTCTGCAGCGGCCTGGGTTTGCGCGACCTCGGGAGAGCGCTGCGTGCAGCCGACAAGGACCCAGCAGAGGAACACTGCAAAGCGAGCGTGGGAAGGTGGCATGGGGGGTCTGTGGGTTGGGGGATGGGGACCTGTGCAATATGGGTCAAAACCTCGGGGCGGTCGAGGGCGTCTTGTGGAGGCCGCCGGGGGCCTGGTGGCGAGTTGGCAATTGACTCCCCTTCGGTGTCTGGGTAATGATTGCGTCGCATCGTTTGCTCCGCCCACGCTCTGCCGTAGTGAGGGTTTCGGCTCGAGCTACGGACGAGGGAGCCCTTGGGCGGCGCGCCTTTTGTTAGGCCGCCGCCCAGCGATGCTGCAATTCTTTTGCTGGCCGTCGACCGCCAGACAATGAAATCGACGGGGTTGACCGCTGAGAGAGGCCAGTTACCTTTGAGAGTCGAGGGGATTGCTGTTTTGCTCGTTCTCGGCCTCCACTCGCTCGAAGACCCGCGGGCGAGCACGCCTCCACTCGCAATAGGGGCCAAGAGATGGGGAACTCCGATCGCATCGCTCGCTTCTGGCACTTGGCTGAGGATGGCCGGGTTCAGTGCGACCTCTGCCCGCGAGGCTGCGCGTTGAACGACGGGCAGCGGGCCTTTTGTTTCGTGCGCGAGGCGCGGGATGGTGAGTTGCACCTGACCACCTACGGGCGCTCGACCGGCTTCTGCCTGGACCCCATCGAAAAGAAGCCGCTCAACCACTTCTACCCAGGCAGCTCCGTGCTCTCTTTTGGGACCCCGGGGTGCAACCTAGGCTGCAAGTTCTGCCAGAACTGGACGAGCTCCAAGTCGCGCCGGGTCGAGAGCATGAGCGCTGAAGCGACTCCGGAGGCGATCGCTCAGGCGGCGGTGCGTGCGGGCTCGCGCTCGGTGGCGTTCACCTACAACGACCCGGTGATCTGGGCCGAGTACGCCATCGACACGGCGAAGGCCTGTCACGACCTGGGCGTCAAGGCCGTAGCGGTGACGGCGGGCTACCTCACGAAGCAAGCGCGGGCCGAGTTCTTCGAGCACATGGACGCGGCCAACGTCGACCTGAAGGCCCTCGACGAGGATTTCTACTGGCACTTGAGCTCGGCGCACCTGGCGCCGGTCTTGGAGACGTTGGAGTACCTCGTGCAGGAGACCAACGTCTGGTTGGAGCTCACCAACTTGGTCATTCCTGGGCACAACGACTCCCATGACCAGATCGCGCGCCTGGTCGATTGGGTCGCCAAGCACTTGGGTCCGGCGGTGCCGCTGCACTTCTCGGCATTCCATCCAGACTTCAAAATGACCGACGTCACCCATACGCCCGCACAGACCCTGCTGCGCGCCAGGGACCAGGCCCTCGCCGCGGGGCTGCGCTACGTCTATACAGGCAACGTCCACGACGCCAAGAGCCAGAGCACCTATTGTCACAGCTGTGGTGCGTTGCTGATCGAGCGTGATTGGTACGAGCTGGGGCGCTACACTGTCGACGCTGGCGCGTGCAGAGCTTGTGGGTGCCCCGTCGGAGGGCATTTCGACGACGAGGCTGGGAGCTGGGGTTCGCGCCGTGCTCCGCTCAAGATCTGAGCGGTCTCAGGCCGGCTCTTGCCCACCAGGGAGTGTCATGCGTTTGCGTTATTCGGTCCTGTTCCTGGCGCTCGCGCTGGCCGTGGTGGGGTGTGACGAGTCTCCCGAGGCGCCGACCCCGTTGGTGACCCGCGAGCAGCCGTTGGCGGCCTACTGCACGGCGAACGTGACGGGCACTGGCGTCGTCGATGTGGAGGTCAATGACGCCTGCCGCTCGCGCGGCGACTGCTACCTCGCCAACGTCGTCTACTGCGAGAACGGCAGCGCCGACTTCCAGGCGCTGAAAGCCCAAGCCGTGGCGGCGCGCAGCTACCTCTACTACCGCAACGGCTCCATCGGCGACGGCCAGACGGACCAGGTCTATTCGTGCGCGGGGGCGCCGCGCGATGAGCATTACCGGGCCGTCGAGGAGACCGCTGGCGAGGTCCTGACCTACAACGGCGTGAAAGTGGCGGCCTTCTACGTCGCAGGTGCGAAGCCGAGCACCGCCGACTGCGTGCCGACGACGGCCGACATCACGAACACCGACTGGAGCAACACCGAGCACTTCGTGACCTACAACTGGGGATTGAGCGGCGCGGACTTGGAGCAGACGACGCTGGGGTGGGTCTCCGCCGGCAACTACGCCAACCGCGGCTGCAAATCTCAGAATGGCGCCAACTGCTTGTCACTGGCGGGTTGGGACTACCGAGACATCCTCAAGTTCTATTACGGCATGGACATCGTCCATGAGCGTGCCGAGGGCAGCTGCGTCACGCCTGTGCAGTGCAGCCCCGTCATCGACGCCGACGAAGCCATCATCGACGACCGGGACAGCTGCTTCTCGCATCAGTGCCGAATGGGTTCGGCGTGGTGGAGTGAGAACGCCGGCTACCAAGGGCTGCTCTGGGCGACCTACGCTTGGGACCAGCCCACCGACTGCACGGGCACGTGGGAGCTCACGTTCGCCAGCGGCGGCCGTTTCGACGTGGAGGTGTACCTGTCGGACATCGGCGCGCCACTCACAACGCAGGCCCCTTATACGGTGCGACATGCAGGCTCCCAGACCGTTCTGACCGTCAACCAATCGAGTGAGAGAGGGTGGGTTTGGCTGGGGCAGTTCGACTTCGCCGCGGGTGGCGACCAGTGGGTGGCGTTGGAGGACAATACTGGCGAGCCCTACGTCGATCAGAACGGCAAGCGCTTGCTCTTCGACGCCGTTCGAGTGCGCCGGGCGGGCGTCCCCCCCGCCGACGTCGCCAGCGACACAGGGAGTGACACCGTGGTCGACGCCGCGCCCGACCTCGGGCCGCCCGACCTAATCTCGGACCCTGCACCGGACGCCAGCGGCGAGACGACGATGGACACCACGGGCACCGACAGCCAGATGATTCCTGACTCCTCGACGAGTGCGGAGGTCGCAGAGGGCAGCAGCGAGGTCAGTCCTCGTGGAGACGTGACGGGAGACTGCGCTTGTGAGCTTCGGCCGCGGGCCTCGCGGGGTTTTTCGGCGCTCTTTGGCTTCGCGTTCGCCGTGTTCGTGTTGCGTCTCAGACGGCGGCGCGGCAGAGTGTGCTTCGGAGAACGTTGATTGGCGTGGGCTTGTGTTCCGCGGCGCGACGGGTTGGAATGTTGGCAGTAATCCGTGTCGTGGTGCCCTGCAAGGTCGCCGCGTGGCATAGAGAGTAGGAGCCTCACGAGTGCCCAAGTGCCCCACTTGTAAACAGAAGGTCACCTCCGAAGCCGTCGAGTGCTCGGTCTGCGGCTCATGGCTCGGGGTTGAAGACGACGGCGGCACCGGCTCGCAGCCAGTGCTGGTGATGGCCGTGGTCCCAGCCTACGAGTCACGGAGCGAGTTGCCGACCAGCCCTTCTCGAATCGCGGCGGTGGAGGTCACGACGCCGGTGATGTCCGGACTGCACGACATCATCGAGATCGAGGACGAGGACGGCGACACCGACGACGACGACGACACCGACACCGACGACCTTTTCGGGTTCGATGGCGGGCGCACCCCTATTCCCGCCGTGCGAGAGCTGCTCGCGCCGCCGACGGAGCAGGCCAGGACTCGAGATGAGTGGGTGAATCTGGCGGAGCGCTATGTCGGCGCCGAGCGCCTCACCGACGCCCTCGATGCCTACGAGCGCGCCTTCCAGAAGGGAGGAATGGACCCGCAGGTCCTCGAACGCATGGTCGAGCTCTCCGAACGCACAGGGGACGCGCTGAGGCTCTCGCGGAGTCTGGCGACGCTGGCCCATATCGAGGCCGACCCCACGCGCCGGGCCGACTTCTTGATCCGCGCTGCGCGGGTCACCCGCGACCAGAGGCACGAGCTCGCCAAGGCCGCCGCTGGGCTCAAGGCGGCGCTGGAGTCCGACCCCGACCGGCTCGATGCCTTCCAAGAGCTCTCGGCCCTGCACTCCGAGTGCGCCGACTGGGAGACTTTGGTCGCCGACTACCAGTTCATGATCGAGAAGCACGCCTCGCGGGCGGAGCCCAACCGCCCGCTTTTGTCCAAGCTGTGGCGCAAGCTGGGCACCCTCCTGGCTGACCCCTTGCAGCGCTTCGAAGAGGCCGCCCTCGCCGTGCAGACCGCCACGGACTTGGCCCCTGACGACGTCAAGAATCTGGCGACCCTTCTCGACATTTACAAGCTCGCGCCCGGACACCAACGCGACGCCATTCGGACCCTCTCGCGGCTCATCGAGGCCGAGACCGACCCCTCGCAGCAGGTCGGCGACCTCAAGGCGTTGGCCAAGCTCTACCTCGAGGTCTCGGATCACGACGCCGCGTTCTGCTGCCTGCGAGTCTTGTGCTTTTTGGGCGAAGCGACCGAGCAAGAACAAGCGTTCGTCGAAAAGCTGCGGCGTAGAGTCGTCAAGATCCCTGAGGTCGTCTTCACCGCCGACATGTGGACCCAGGCGATCCTGCCCAAGGGCTACCCACAGTCGGTGGCCTCGATCATGGGGCTCCTCGCGCCAGCTGTCGCCTACAAGTTCGGGCATGATTTGGAGTTCCATGGCGTCTCCAACAAAGACCGCATCGACCCCGAAGAGCCCTTGCTCTTCAACACGTTGATGAAGCGAGTGTCGAAGATCTTTGGGGTCGACGGCGGCCTCGACGTCTACCTCAAAGATGGCGTCGAGGGCTTGGGCCTGATCAACGGGCTCTTGGACCCTCCCGCCCTGATCGTCGATCGCAGCATGCTTTCGGGCCGAGGGGCGGCCGAACTCGCCTTCGCCGTCGCGCGCCTTCTGGCTCTGCAGAAGCAAGACTTCTACCTAGCAGGGATCTCCCCCTTGAATAACCTCGAGGTCTTCGTCATGGGCGCGACGAAGTTCGTCCTGCCCGAGGCCCCGATTCCCGCCTCTAAAGACATCGAGTGGATCACGAAATCGATCCGCACTCGCCTCGACGACGACCGCCGCGACCGACTGCAGAAAGGACTACACGCGCTGATCGAGGCCGGCACGGTGCTGGAGCTCGAGCGCTATCTGCTGACCGTCGACATGGCGGCCAACCGACTCGCCTTCATCATCGCAGACGATCTCGAGGCTGCCGCCGACGCCATCGCTCGGGACCAAGAAGCAAACGCCCTATCCAGCGCTGACAAGAGGCTCGACCAACTGCTGAGCTACGCGATCAGCCCGCCCTACCTACGGCTGCGGCGAGACCTCGGCATCACCGCAGCGTAGTAACGGCTCACGCGGGACTGGCGTCGTCGGCTGACAAGGAATTCGAAAGCAGTCATCTGAGACGCTGCGCGTCATCCAAGAGGTGAGAAAACCTTCGGACCACCGTCTGTTGATGGTCGGCATCGAGTTCACCACGAAGAGCACGAAGAGCACGAAGAGGCTGGTTTCTCCTTCCTCTCCTTCCTCTCCTTCCTCTCCTTCCTCTCCTTCCTCTCCTTCGTGTCCTTCGTGGTGAAAGATCGCAGCAATATCAGAGAGAGGCCGCCCGATCCCACCCGATTTTCATAGCAGACTACAGCTTTACAGCGACGGCCAAGCTGGGTCATTGTGTGCGCCTCAACTTCCATCAAACCTTTCCCAAAGCAGCCCATGAACAAGCAGGAAAGCACGTCTCTCGAAGAGCTCGATTCTCTCATTCACCGCAACTACGACGCCTATTGCGCCGAGCTCGCCAACGTGCAGAGAGAGTACGAACGGGCCAAAGCCGCTCGCGACCATCTCATCCAGAGAGTCGCGAAGCTCGCCTTGGCGCTTCCGAGCGCTTCGCCCTCACCTCTCCTTGCCGACGCCCCCGTGGAGAGCGCTCCTGACTCGTTCTTGGTCGCCCCTGCGCCGACGCCGAACGCAAAGGACGAGGCCGCGCAAAAGGCTGCCGAAGGGCATCGGCTGCTGTGGGACGACGTTCAGGACATCTTGTCCGACCGCGCCCGTTCGGTTCGCTCGGCACGGATCGTCGCCGCGCTCATCGCCAAGGGCTACCCTGACACGGCAGCGACCCGAAAGAAGGTCCACAAGTTCACCGTTCGTTGGGCAAAAAGCGGGCGCCTGATCCGGACCGGGCAAGGGCTCTTCCGCTTGCCCGGCGAGAACGACCCGGCCTCCGAGCAGAGTCCCATTGATGTCGAGCCGAAGGAGACCCCAGTGGCCAAGACCCCGAGGAGAGCCAAGCCTCCAAAAGAGACTCCCGCGGTAGAGGCCAGAAAAACCCCAGAGCCCGAACCGGCTCCCGCCGCCAAGCCAGCGAGAAAGCCCAGGAAAGCCAAGCCCGAAGTTGAAGAGGCCGAGACGAGGCCAGACAACAAGGCCGATCCGGCTCCCGCCGCGAAGCCAGCGAGAAAGCCCAGGAAAGCCAAGCCCAAAGCTGAAGAGGCCGAGACGAAGCCGGACAAGAAGGCCGAACCGGCTCCCGCCGCGAAGCCAGCGAGAAAGCCCAGAAAAGCCAAGCCCGAAGCTGAAGAGGCCGAGGCGAGGCCGGACAAGAAGGCCGAGGAGAAGCCCGAGAAGACGAAGAAGCCGCGCTTCCTCGATGCGCTGGGAGACCTCGTCCAGCAAGCCGAGCTCTTGATGGTCGTAGACTCCCCCGACACGCTCAGCTGGGAGGATGTCGAACAAGTGATGCGCGGTGCAGGACCGCTGACCGTGCGCGAGATCCTCGACGCCATCGAGGCCAAAGACAGCACGAAGACAACGTCCATGCGGGCCTTTTCGGCACGGCTGCGGGGTTGGACGCGCTCGGGTGAACTCGAGAACGTCGACCGCGGGCTCTACCAGCTCGTCCGCAAGAAGAAGTAAGCGCCCGACGGCCTGACTCGAAGGTTTCAGTCCTCCTCGACCCTCGCGAGCACGGCGCTGCGCTCGACCCAGCCGTTGATTCGTCCGACGTTGTTGCCGATCAGCAGGGAATCTCCTTTCACCTCTTTCACGAGGTGCAAGAGATGCCCGCCCTTCCAGCGGAGGAGCACGACGTCGTCGGTCTTCACGGCCTCTGGTGCGACCGGCTTGAGGGTGACCAACTGGTTGTCTTCGATGCGCCCTCGCATGGACCCGCCGCGGGGCCGTACGGTCGCGGGTTTGCCTTTCTCTAATGCGGTCAGTGCGTCGGTGAGCCAGCCCATTTCTCCTTCCTCGTATTTTGTGAGTGTCGTTTGGACAGCACACCAACGAGAATGGGCGATTGACGTCACATGGCTGCGTTGTGGTAGTCTCGCTTTTCGTAGAAACGCAGCCAAACAAGGAACGCCGGCCGATGCAGAGCCCCTTCGCGAGGTTTTTCGTGTCGTTTTTCATCGCCGCGGCGGTCGCCGTGCTCTTGGGCGGTTTTGTGGCGTTGGTTGGCGGCGCGGTCGCCGGAGCCATGCTCCCAGGAACCACCAAAGAGGCGCTCGTCTCGCCTTATGTCTGCCCCTCCGGGACCAAGGCCGACATCGAGAGCCGGGACACCCAATGCAGCAGCACCAACCGCAACTCAGGGACTTGTCAGCAGATCAAGATCAGGTGCCTCGACGACCAAGGGAACGTGGCCAAAGAACTGGACGCCAACACCTCCATGCTCTGGGTCATGGGGGTCGTCATGGGCTATCTCTTCGTGGCCATCGGAGGCTTCCTCTTCTTGGTCGTGTTCTTCCCGATGTTTTTCTTGTTGCGTCGGAGCGCGAAACGCAAAGCTACGGCATCACCGGCACAACCTTCTCGCTGATGAGCAAGACCGTCTGATGGACCGGCGCGACACTCAGGACAACGAACCCCGACGGCGCCGCCGCAGGACGAACAGCAGGCTGAGCCCCAACCCCAAGACCAACCCCGTGGCCGAGTCCGAGCGGGGGCCTGACAGACTGCAGTCGCAACTGCCCCGAGGACTCACACGTTGTCTATCGACCTCGCCCGAGTCCAACGCGTCCAAGCCCATCCCATCGTCGGTCGTCTCCCAGGTGTCCTCCAGCAGCTCTTCTGACAGCTCCTCCGCCACCTCCTCGTCCGGCGGGGAGCAGACGTTGTCCTCGTCGACGACTTCGTCACAGTCGTTGTCGATGCCGTCGCAGACCTCCTCCGCGCTGGGATACCTGGCGCCATCCTGGTCATCACAATCGACGTCCGAGGTCGCACCGTCCCCGTCTTCGTCGATGATGGGCGTCTCGACGGAGACGAGCTCGAGATAGTCGACGTCGTACCAAGCCGGTGCACCGGTGAAGGGACCGCCATTCCAAGAATCCAGGCGCAGACTGGTGACCACGCCAGTCCACTCGGGATTCTGCGAGAGATCGAGCTCCAAGCGCTCGTAGTTCGTGTCCCCGATAGAGTCGAACTGGATGGAGCGGCTCTCCGAAAAGGCTTCGCCATCTTGGGCCCAAAACAGCTGCACCGTGCGCGGGCCGCCATGTTGTCGATGACGAATCACGAGCTTGCTTTGGGTCGCCGCATCGATGCGCGTCCAGGGAGGGCTCAAAACCTGCGGATCGTCGCTGCTCGCCTTGATCGCCAGCGCGTCGTCGACGGTGTTGATGGCCAAATCGGAGACGCCGGCGCCGATGCTCCAACCCTCGACGTCGTCGTAGTCGCCCCCGTTGAACTGCCACTCGTCGGGCGCAAAGATGTCCAGCTGGGAGTACGCTCGCAGCAGTGTTCCCGCGCCGTTGGACTCTACCGGGTCGTCCCATGCGTCCTGCTCGCCGTAGTAGTCGGCGATGTGCTTGACCCACGCGCGAAGGTCGGGATGGTCGCTCGCTCCGAAACTGTAAAGCTGCGCGTCGACGGTGAAGCGGACTCGAATGCTCTCCCCGGGAACAACGGAGCCAAGATGTAGGAAGCCCTGGTTGGGCGGAGCCCCCGAAGGCGGGTTGTCGCTGCGATCCATCTGGTCGCTGCGCACGAAACTGACGCCGTCGAAGGCGGGGCGATCGGTCTCGATGGTGTAGGTGAAGGCGTCGACGAATGGCTCTTCCAACCAGTAACCGATGACCATGTCGTCGGTCGCCGGACGTTGGTTGCCGTTGCGAACGACGATCCGCCCTTCGGTCCGCTGGCCGACGATCAGGTCGAAGATGCCTGCGCTCGAGCCAACGCCGACCAGGTCGGCTTGTTGCCCCGATACCGGCTCCCAGTTCGTGGCGATCTGGACGCTCGTCTCGCCACAGCCCGTGAGCTCTCCGCAGTGCGCCCAGTTCAGAAGCTCTGCTTCGGTCCCCGCGAAGCGATCGATGTCCACGGTGTTGACCGTAATGCCGGGGAGCGTCTCGGAGCTCGTGTACTGCCAGATGAGCCACTTCTCCCACGCGTCCGAAGTCAGCCCGCAGTTCCCCGAGGTGTAGTGGGCGGTCCAGAGGAAGTAGTCGCTGAAGGCCGTGGAGCCGACATTGGAGTCCCAAAAATACGACCCAGTGTAGATAATCGGACGCTTATTGGTCTGCCCTTCGACGTAATCGATCCAGGTCCTCACGTTGGCGACGATCGTCGCAGCGCTCGCCCCGCCCGTCGATTCGACATCGATCATGGGAGGCAGGTCGTCCGCCTCATAGCCCCCCTGTGCGTCGACCAGGTCCATGTAGCGCTGCGCTTGGGCGAGCGCGTTCCCAGAGGCGTCGAAGTACTGGTAGGCGCCACGGGGAATCCCCACGCGCTTGGCCTCCGCCCAGTTGCGCGCGAACTGTGTGTCGGTCGTACCCAGTCCGTGTGAGTTGCGAATGTAGGCGAACTTGATTCTCCCTGGTGCCTTGATCGCGTCCCAGTTGATGTTGCCTTGATAGACGGAGACATCCATCCCCTCGATGACCACCGGGGGAGCGCAGACCGAGTGCACGGACTGCTCGAGCGTCCAGAAGGAACCCCCGTCAGTGGCGTCGGAGCTGTCCATGCGATCGAACTCGCAGCCCGCGAAGGCGAGGAGCGCAAGGGCGAGCGACGGTAGAGACTTGGCGGCGAGGGAGACGTTGAGTTTCATGGATGCTCCGCGCTCGAGCAGAAGAACGAAAGAAGGCCAACTATCCGTCCATATGGAGTCGTGGTCAAACCCCTTCGTCATTGCATCGGATTTTCGCGCTACTCGGAACAGCGCGGGCTCGCAGCTTGCTCCTCTGCGGCAGACTCGGACGGCGTCCGACACAGAGACACAGAGAACACAGGGCGGAGGTTGCTGGGGCGACCTATTTAGATTTCGTGTTGATTTCGTCTGCACTCCTCATCGCTCGCTCTCTGTGCTGCTCTCTGTGGTGAGCACGTCGCTCACACTACTCGCAACTCTCTGATTTAGTGCGACCTCAACCCTTCTTGGCCGATCTCCCTCCCTTCCTCGATCGCCTCTGTTCTTGCGCCAATGGGGCCGGGGGGTGGGCGCCGGGCCGGGGGGTGCCACAGCAAAGCGCCGCAGGATTTCATTTATTTGGGGGCTTGCTCGGACTGCGTCCGATGACGGGGTTGACTGCCCGTCTCGGACCCGCTCCGCACAAGCCCCAAAGCACGCGCCCTAGCGGCTCTTCCCTACGGCTTCACCACCGCAGCTTTCCCGCTGAAGGTGTACACGGCCTGGAACTTTGGCTCGACGTAGCCCCATTTGCCGCCCCCCCCCACGGCAGCAATCTGCCGGTGGCTAATTTTGTGCGGGCGCTCCGCGCCCAATGGCCGCCAGGCGCGGAGCGCCGACACAGCATAAGCCCCCTCGCTCGAGGCGCGGAGCGCCGAAGCCTGGAGCCCCCCCCCAAGTGTCGGCGCTCCGCGCTGAAATTCCTGTGTTGATGCCCCCCCCCGGCAGCGAGCTGCCAGGGGCTAATCTTGTGCGGGCGCTCCGCGCCCAACGGCCGCCAGGCGCGGAGCGCCGACACGGCATTAGCCCCCTCGCTCGAGGCGCGGAGCGCCGAAATTCCTATGTTGATGCCCCCCCCACGGCAGCCCCCTCGATCGAGGCGCGGAGCGCCGACACGGCATTAGCCCCCGGCAGCTTGCTGCCGGGGGTACAGCCGACCTCTAGGTCAAGGTCAGCAACCAGGAAGAAACGATCGAGACGCTCACCCTTGCGTCATCGAGCAGCGCGGCTTCCTGGAGCACCCTCAGCCGGCAGCCACAGCGACACCTGTGTGCCGACGCCGAGCGTGCTCGCGATGTCGAGCCGCCCCCCCACCAACTCCACGAGCCCCTTGGCCACAAAGAGCCCGAGACCAGTCCCCTGCCCCACCTCACGCGTCGTAAAGAGCGGGTCGAAGATGTGCGGCAAGATCTCCGCGGCGATGCCCTCGCCGTGATCCGAGACCTCGATCCCAACGCCGTCGCCCTCGTCCTTGGTTCGCACGTCCACGAGAGCTGTGCCGGAGAGCAGCGCGTTGTCGACGAGGCTCAGGACGATCTGGTGCAATCGAGACGCATCGCAGCGAACCGAGCGAGTGTGCTTGAGAACCATGCGGACCTCGACGCTGGAGGGGCGCGTTGACCGGACCTGCAGGATTGCGCTCTCGAGGACTTCCCCTGGCTCCGCGTCGAGAGGGCCACTGGGCGTGCTGCGCCTGAGGATCGTCAAATCCCTAGCGATCTTACCGATCCGCTGGGCGCCCTCGAGAGTGTCCGAGACCAGCTCGAGCTCCTCCGTGAACCGCGCTTCCCCCCTCTGCTTTCCCAGATTCGTCCTGAGGAGCTCGAGGTTGACCATCATGTAGGTCAGCGGGTTGTTGATCTCGTGCCCCACACTCGCGGCGAGCTGTCCGATTGCCGCTTGGCGTTCGGCGAGGAGCAGCGATTCTCGTGCGACTACGAGCTGCGTGCCGCGCTCATCGACCCTCTCTTCCAGCGCTTGATTCAACTCGCGCAGCGCCTTCGCGTCTCGAATCACCCGCAGCGAGATCTCCATTGCGGTGGTCAACATCAAGGCGCTGAACCCCAGATCCGCGAACGCGGGGAAGGCCACCAACTCGAGGACGTTGAGTGCCTCGCCAATGATGGCGGCGAAGAACAGCAAGAAGCCAACGAGCCGCAGAATCGCCGTCTTCTCTCGCCGCAGAACGAACGCAGCGAGGTGGTCAAGGAGCATCACTGCGGCGAGTCCAATGACCAAGAACATCGCCAAGTTCAGCCAGAACCCGTCGGACGGATGCCGCGTCGGCACGCCGAGGTCGATGGAGACGATCTCCCCCCAACCCCAAGGACTCACGGCCGCGCAAAGGCCGAGCCCAAGCATCCCCCACAGGATGACCCTCTCGTAGGCACGCAGCCGCTCGCCGCGGCTTCGCCGGTGGTAGGTCATCAACGCCCCCAAACAGACGAGACCCAACACCAAACTCAACCGGATGGCGATCGCCACGGTGGCGTCTGACATCACAGACGTGATGTAGATGAGGTCCATGAGCGCGTAGAACCCCATGGCGGCCGCGCTCAGCGCCAGGAACCGGAAGTGGCTCCAGCCGTCCGCCCAAGAGAGGGCGAAGCACCAAAAGGCAATCACGAATTGCAGGGTCGCGCAGACCAGTATCACGCCGATGATCGTCATGGACCCGTCGCACCCGAAATGCCATACAGACCTTCGAGTCGTCCTGTGAAGTGAACCACCCAAGGGACCCTTCTATTCACGCGCTGAGACGCCTCCCAACCATCGAAGGTCAGGTGACACCTGGCGCCGCCTGCACTAAGAAACGTCCCACTCGCAGATAAGTCTGCTCGCGCCCTGACGCACCTTGGGCGCAGCACGCTGCGCCCCTACGCACCTCGACATCATGCTCACCATCGAAATTGCCTGCGCCCTGACGAACCTTGGGCGCAGCACGCTGCGTCCCTACGCACCTCGGCATCATGCTCACCATCGAAACCGCCTGCGCCCTGACGAACCTTGGGCGCAGCACGCTGCGCCCCTACGCACCTCGACATCATGCTCACCATCGAAATTGCCTGCGCCCTGATCCTCGCGCTCCACGTCGCTGTCGGCCTCAAGGTAACGACGGACCGTGCCGCCTTCCTGCGCCGCTTCCTGCTCGTCGCCGGCGCCAGCTGGATCGGCGAAGACACCTGCATCCGAGCCTATGGGTTCTACGCCTATGACGCGGGCTGGGGCCTATTCCTGGACCGGATGCCCTTGATGATCGCGGCCATCTGGCCGGCGGTGATCTTGTCGTCGTGGGAAGTGGCGAAACACCTGGTCCCAAGCACGCACCGCCGCCTTGCGACGAGGCCATTGCTGGTCGGCGCCTTGGTCTTCGCGGACGCATGGCTGATCGAACCCATCGCCGTGCAGACGGGACTGTGGCGTTGGTTCGAACCTGGGCTCTTCAACGTCCCCATCATCGGCGTCGCAGGCTGGGCTTACTTCGCGATGTTGGCGGTCGCCGTGCTGGAGTGGGTCGAGCGCGCACAAGAACCTGCGGTGTACGAGGCCGCCATCCTCCTGGTCGCCCCGCTGGGCGCCCACGTGCTGCTCGTCGCGACCTGGTGGGCGCTGTTTCGCTGGATTACGGTCCCAATCCCCAGTTGGCCCGCGGTGGCGCTGGGGTTCGCGGTGTCTTTGGGGCTCGCCGGGTGGGCTGCGATGGCTGGCGCTCGAAAGCGAATGCCGCCCGCCGCGATCTTCAGCCGCATGCCCCCAGCGATCTTTTTTTTCGTGCTCTTGGCGGTCTTCGGGCGAGCCGTCCCAGCGCTGGTCGTTTGGGCGGTCGCCTTTGCTCCACCTTGGCTGGCGCTCACCCCGTGGAACGCGCTCCGGCGAAAAGAGAGCAGCAGGACTCAAACGGGAAGGAATCTCCGACAATGATCTCTGTTTTATCTTCGTGGGCGCAGAGCCCGACCAAACTTCTTTGAGAGTGACCCGAACAGATGGAACCCCTCGTCGTCGCGAACATCATCAACATGACCTTGGGAGCCGCCACGGGTGTCTACTTGTTGTGGTTCTTCAGGCGTCGACCGGAGCGGAAAGAGGTCGTCTGGGCCTCCGTGATCTCGTTCAGTGCTGCGGTCTACGCGCTCTGCCAGGCCAATCTCTACCTACTCGGTCCGTCCGCCGCGGCACGGCTCGCAAACCAAATCCTCTACGTCAGCATCGTGGTCCTGGTGCACGCAGTGCCCTCCTTCGCCGCTGCGCTCAACAAGCGCCCAATCAAGAATTGGAACCGTTGGGCGCCGATCTCGGTGGTGGTGTGGATCGCGCTCACCCTGTTCACCCCGTGGGTCGTGACTCACCAGACCACCGAGCTCCACTTTCTCCTTAGCCCGCGCCCCTTTCCTCAGTTCGTCGCCTCTCCGCTCTCGGCCCTCTTTCTGGCCTACAACTTGAGCGTCGCTGCGTTTGGCGCCTTCTGGTTGTGGAAGACCCGAGCTGCGGGCGAACCCATGAACACCCTCTTCTTTGTGGGGTTCTCCATTTGGGTGCTCGCGGGCTGCTTCGACAGTTTGGTCGTTCTGCGAGTCGTCGAGAGCAGTCCCATGTATTTCTCCGAGTATGGGATCCTCCTCATCAGCTTGGCCATCTTCGGTCGAGGACAGCGAGAATACGCCGACCTGCTCGACGCGCAGAAGCAGACCCTCGACGCGACGAAGAGCAGCTTGCACACCCTGATTGAACAATCGCCGGAGATGATCGCGGTCCACAGGGATGGACGCTTCGTCTACGTCAACCCTGCTGGCGCCTCCTTCCTCGGATACTCTCCAGAGGAGCTGCTCGGAAAAGAGGCCATTGCGGTCGTCGACCCAAGAGATAGACCCGTTGTGATCGAACGCATGACGCACGCGACAGAGACGTTAGCGCTTCAGCCTCCAATGCGGGAGCGATTCCTCAAGAAGACGGGGGAAGTCGTGGTCGTGGAGGTCAAGTCCATCCCCGTGCTCTTCGAAGACCAGCCCTCCTTAATGGTCCTCGCCCGAGACTTCAGCGAGCGAGCGCGCATCGAGACGCGCATGATGGAGATGGATCGCATGGTCGCCATCGGCACCCTCGCCGCCGGCGTCGCCCACGAGATCAACAACCCGCTGACCTTCGTCCTGACCAACATCGAGCTGATCGACCGAGCTCTCGACGACATCAAAGCGGCCGCGCTCGGCGCTACCGCCGACATGGTCCACTTACGCGAGCTCCTCGATGAGCTCCGCCTCGTCGCAGCCGACGCCACAGAGGGCGCCCGACGCATCCGCGACATCGTCAAAGACCTCTCCGGACTCGCCCGAGACAACGAGCTCGAGGTCGAGCCGGCCAACCTCGTCGCCATCATCGAGTCGGCCATCCGCCTCACCACCAACCAGCTCAAACACCGGACACAACTCATCCGCGAATTCGAGACCTTGCCTCCGGTCCTCGCCGACAGCGCCCGTCTCAGCCAGGTCTTCATCAACCTGCTCATCAACGCGGCCCAGGCGATCCCGGTGGGAAACGCCCACGAGAACGAGGTCTGCATCCGAGCCGTGCTCGACGGCGAGAGCATTGTCGTCTCCGTGAGAGACACCGGGACTGGCATCCCGGCCGACTTCATCGACCGCATCTTTGACCCGTTCGTCACCAGCAAGTCCGTGGGCGAAGGGAGCGGCCTCGGTCTCTCCATCAGCCGACAGATCGTCACCGACCATGGCGGGACAATCACTGTCGAGAGCACCGTCGGACAGGGGACGATCTTCTTTGTACGTCTCCCCTGTGCCGTGCTCCCGCCCGAAGAGCTCGTCGTCGAGAGCGTACCTGACGACGACGTGCCAACGACCCGAACCTCGGTCCTCGTCATCGACGACGAAGAGGCGGTCTTGCGTACGCTCGTCCGTGTGATACAGACTCAACACGAAGCGCAGGGCGTCACCAGCGCCCGGGACGCCCTCGAGAAACTGGAACAGGGCGAGCACTTCGACCTCATCCTCTGCGACATCATGATGCCCGATGTCTCCGGCATCGAGTTCTTCGAGCAGCTGTGTGCCCGTTGGCCAGAGCGCGCCTCGTCCGTGCTCTTCATGACCGGCGGCACCTTCAGCCCCGAGAGCCAAGCGTTCGTCGAATCCCTCGAGCACGAACCCCTCGCCAAACCGCTCGAGATCGACGAGTTGCTGCGCAGGCTGTCGAAGTCTCCGGCAGCCCTCTAGTGGAGCGTCGCCGAAGTGATTCGGCCCCCTCCCCCCACATAGGCGCTCGAATAGGGTCTCGATGTGCTTGGCAGAAGTGGCGAGCCTGCTATGGAAATCGCCAGGTTCGATCGGTATGTTGTCGATATTGCTTCGATCTTAACGCAGAGGCGCAGAGGGCGGCCGAGGCGCAGAGAGTTTGGAGAAATGAGTTGGATCGGTGATGAATACGGACTCCAAACTGCGCGCCCTCTGGAGCGTCGGTCGCTTCCACATCGTGGCCATTGCCACCATGGGGCTGCTGACCTTCGGATGGCTCTTCACGGGCAGACTCTTTCCAATGCTCGCGGCGACCTGTGCCCTGGACTGGTTCCTGGTCAACCTCCTCAACCGCGTCGTCGACCTCGAAGAAGACCGGGCCAACCGCATCGTCGGCACCGACTTCGTCTCCCGGCATCGGCGGGTCATCTTCTGGGTTGGAGTCAGCCTCTTGGCCTCCAGCTTGGCGGCGTCGGCCCTGCTCTCGCCGGCCATCCTCCCGCTGCGCCTGGCCTTCCATGCCCTGGGCTTCGCCTACAACTGGAAGCTCGTCCCCGGCCTCCCGCGCATCAAACAGCTCTACTTCTTCAAGAACACGGCCTCGGCCACGGGCTTCATGCTGACGGTCTTCGGCTTCCCGCTGCTCACGGCCGCCGCCGAGGGCATCCCCCTTATGCCCGATGTCACCGCGCTGACGGTGGCTGTAGTGGCGACCTTCTTCTTCCTATTCGAGCTCAGCTACGAGGTCGTCTACGATCTGCGCGACGCCGAGGGCGACCGCCTCGCTGGCGTCCACACTTACCCTGCGGTCCACGGCGCGCGGGTCTCGACGCACCTCATCGACGCCCTGTTGGCCGCCAGCGCTGTGGCCCTCGTCGCAGGCTACGCAGCGGGAATCGTTCCTTGGCGCGCCTTCGTCATGGTCCTCGCCCCGGCGCTGCAGCTCGTCTTGTACAAGCGCTGGGTCAAGCGCGGCGTGCAGTCCGACGACTGCATCACCATCACCTGGCTCGGTGCGGGGCTGCTGGGCGCCTACCAGCTCTGGATCGCCGCGGGGTTGCCGCTCACGCTCGCCGACTTCTGACTCTAATTCTTTGCTCGCGGGTTGGCCGCTGAACCAGGACTGTTCGGGCGCGAAGCTGCAGCGCTAGATGAAGACGAGGAGGAGATCGAGCGCGCCTTCTTGGAACGCAAGCGCAAATGGGAGGAGAGTGACAAGTCGTAGGGGTGTGGGCGGCGGTGAGCTCCCCGGCGGCACCCTCGAACCGGCGCCAGCCGAGGTGCGGCGCGACCTCGAGGCCGTGCTCGACCTCTGGCATGGGATCGAGCCGGACCTTGAAACCGTCGCGGCCGTCCCGCGCAGCGATCCGCGCTTCGGAGCGGCCTACGATAGGGTAGAGGAGCGCTGCGGCGCTCTGAACGACGCCTCGCATCGCGTCGTCTCGACCTTCGACGCCCGTGCGAGTCGTTTGCGCCGTCAAATGCTCGCCGTCCTCGCCGCCGTCGCGGTCGCAACAGGCTTGGTCTTCATCGTTGGTCTCTGGCTCACGCGCCGGTTCGTCGTGCGTCCCATTCGGCACTTGGACGTGGCTGCCAGGTGTATCAGCGGAGGCGACTTCTCGCAGCGCCTGGAAGTGAACACGCGGGACGAGCTCGCGACGCTTGCCGGGACGTTCAACGACATGGCGGAGCAGGTCGAGCGGCTTCTTGGGAAGCTCGACCTTCAGCGCAAACACGCGGAGAGAATCGTCTTCAGCGTGCCCGCTGGTCTACTCGACATCGACAGCGCGCTTCGGATCGTGGCGGTGAACCGGTCGTTTCTCGAGAGCTGCAATTGTGAGCTCGGGACGCTCGTCGACCATCCCGCCGTCGAGGTCCTTGGCGTGTCGGAGTTGGAACCTCACCTGCGCCAGGTGCTCGCGAGCGACGAAACGCTGTCCGGGATCTTCTGCACCGTGCATTGTCCAGGCTCAGGCAAGACCATGCCAGTCAAGATCGCCGTGGCCAGCACAGGTTTGAAAGGAGAAAAAAAGGAACTGCTAGTCTTCGTCGAGGATCTCTCCAGAGTAGAAGGGCTGGCGGCACTGGCGCGGGTGTCAGACGAGCGCCTACGACGCTCGGAGGCGAGCTTCCGCGCCCTGATCGAGCGTTCGCCGGATTCGGTCGCCGTGCACCGTCACGGGCGCTTCGTCTACGTGAATCCTGCCGTGCTTGCTTACCTCGGGTACGACCATGCGGACGAGCTCGTGGGGCGTCCCATACTGGACGTCGTCCACTGGGAGGACCGCGAAGTGTCCGCCACTTGGATGCGGGCCACGGAGGACACGGGGGGACCGACCCCTGCCCGCGAGGAGCGCTTCTTGCGCCGCGACGGTGGCGTGGTGACCGCAGAGGTCGTGGCGCTGCCACTCGTCTTCGACGGCGAGCTTGCGGTCGTGGCGGTTGCTCGCGACGTGACCGAGCGCAGGCAGCTGGTCGCCAAGATGATGCAGATGGACCGGATGATCGCCATCGGCACGCTGGCGGCTGGCGTCGCTCACGAGATCAACAACCCCCTCGCCTACGTCGTCGCGAACCTCGACTTCGTCGCACGCGAGTTCCCAGGAGTCACTGCAGCAGCCCGAAGGCTAGCGGCCGCGCTGACCCAAGAGCACGACTTGATCCCCGTGGACCCCGCCGTACTGGACTCGGCAAACGCCCCTCGGCGGCTCGAGGAGCTCCACCAGGCACTCGACGAGGCCCGAGAGGGCGCCAGCCGCATACGCAACATTGTGCGTGACCTCAAGACATTCTCCCGAGTGGAGGACGACCAGCGCGAGCCAGTGGCGCTCCAGCGCGTCATCGAATCGGCGGTCAACATGGCCTGGAACGAGATACGCCACCGGGCGAGGCTGGTGAAAGACTACGGACCAGTACCACCCGTCGAGGCGAGCGAGTCACGTCTGGGGCAGGTCTTTCTCAACTTGCTCGTGAACGCCGCTCAGGCCATCCCCGAAGGCCGGGTCGAGCACAACGAGATCCGGGTCGTCACGCTTACCGACGGGGCCGGCCGCGCGCTGATCGAGGTCCGCGACACCGGGAGCGGCATTCCTCCAGAGGCCGTGGAGCGGATCTTTGATCCGTTCTTCACGACCAAACCTGTCGGTCAAGGCACGGGGCTCGGCCTCAGCATCTGTCAGACCATCGTTCAGGGACTTGGAGGCGAGCTCACCGTCAAGAGCGAGGTGGGCAAGGGAACCACCTTCCAGGTGGTGCTCCCCGCAGCCCCTATGAACGACACGGAGCAGCGCCCCATCTGGGCCAAATCGCCAACGCCCGCTCCTGGACGTCGTGGGAACATCCTGATCGTGGACGACGAGCCGATGATCGGAAGGGCGCTGCTGCGCATCCTCGCTCCCGACCATGATGTCGTGGTGGTCACGAGGGGGCGCGAGGCGGTCGAGCGGCTCGAGCGAGGAGAGCGATACGACGTCATTCTGTGCGACCTGATGATGCCGGAGATGACCGGCATGGACCTGCACGCCGGGCTCTCTCTGCGGTTCTCCGAGTGCGCCGCTCGGATGGTCTTCCTGACGGGCGGGGTCTTCACACCGCAGGCTCGGGACTTCCTCGACACGGTCCCGAACCAGCGCATCGAGAAGCCATTCAGCGCTCAGTCCATCCGCGCGCTGGTGCGGGAGCTTCTTCGGTAGTCGCGAACGACCGAGGCCGGGGCGCGGTCCGGCAGCGTAGGGGATGGTGGAGACGAACGCAAAAGCTCGAAGCGATTGAGATTCGCGCGTCGGAACGTCAGCGCGCTTGGAGCGAGCCCGCTGAACGGTGGCGCGCACCAAGAACGACAAAACCCGCCTAGAAGGCGGGTTTGTTCGGATGGAGCTACGCGGGATCGAACCGCGGACCTCTTGACTGCCAGTCAGATTTGAGAAAACGTATTCATTGAAGTTACGGCAACTTAGCCGTCTCAGAGCGTCTCAGGGTGTCCCGGTTTGACGCACAAAAATGGGACCTCCAGTGGAACCTCTGTCGAATTTGTGGAACCTGAAGCGGAGCCGCCGCCACCTACCCTCGAACCCACCACAGACACCTCAAACCCCACCGCTGACGAGGTTGGAAGCCAAGCCATCACCCCCAAGCGTGACCAGCTCGCGAGCCACGTCCAACGGCTGTCGCTTGCTCTCCCCCTTGGTGGGACTGGTGAGGTGAGACGTCGGGAGAAAAGGTGTTCGCGGCGAACACCTTTTCGGGACGGTCTGTTATGAGTAACACGTAGCTCATGACATCGGGGTCTGTTTCGAAGAGCAAACCCCTCCGTGTTTACTCAATCTCGTGCGCCACAGAGATCCTTCGACAAATAGACGTAAGACCACTCCTCCTCGAACTCTCCCTCGTCTGCCTCATAGGACTTCCCAGCCAAGATTCCCACACCTTC
>PFUG01000281.1 GCA_002789955.1 Deltaproteobacteria bacterium CG_4_9_14_3_um_filter_63_12
TCATCCAAGACTTCAGCGGCAACGCCATCGGCCGCAACCCTGGCGCCGACATCGACGCCCTCGTGCTGCGCAAGGTCAACGGCGAGATGGTCTTCGCCTCCGACGTCTGGCTCTACGAGGTCGGCCCGAATTCCGTCACCGCCCTGGAGCCGACCGAGGCCTTGGGCTACCCCGACGCCTATCCCTACTTCCCCGACCTGAGCTGGTGCGACGTGCAGAACGGCACCGTATCGCTGGGAGGCAGCGGCCTGCTGGTCGTCTCCATGCCAGAGCCCATCGAGCCCGGCGACGAGCTCGACATCTACGAGGTCGGAGGGTGCGAGTACGCCCCTGGGATGAGCGCCATCCCCGAGGTGTTTCTAGTGAGCATCGGCGTCAAACCCGAATTGGACACCAAGTGGTTCGAGCTCGGCGACGGAGCCGGGCCAGTCGCTTCGTTCCAGATCCCAGAGCTGCCGATGGGGCCATAGGCCTTGGCCTGTTGCAGTCAGACGGGCTGCAGACGCCAGCTCCGGACCCCGGATTCCAGACTCCAGACTTTGGGAACAGTCCGACGGATTCTGGACCAGAAAACGCAAAGAACCCCGGCCTGGCCGGGGTTCTTTACGTTCTATGGAGCCATCGCTCAGTTCGCAGCGCCTGGGGTCGGCGTCGCCGCGATGGCGAAGTCGGCGTTGTTGTCGCCCGTGTCGGCGCCGTTCGGTGTCCGTGCCAGGCTCTCGCCCGGAGCGGTCGCTGGAGCGGGGGTGCCTTCGCCGCCGAAGACGGCCGCCGAGAAGTCGCCGTAGCCCACGGCGTCGACCAAGTCGGTGCCCCAGCGCAGCTGAATGCTGTCTGGGCCGTTCTGCAGGTTGACCTTGTCGTCGAGTAGGTCGGCGGCGGCCGCGATGGCGCCCGTGGCCCCAACGGCCGCGATGACGAAGTAGCCGTCGGCGGCGATCTGGCCCGTCAGCGGCAACGTGACGTAAGCGGTCCCGTTGCTGCCGTTGATACCGACCAGAGACAGCCCATCCAAGATAGCGTTGGGCGTGCCTTTGAGCTCGATGAAGACCTCCGTGTCGGTGCCCACCGAGTCGAAGAGCACCTCGTTGATGGTGACCGTGGGGACCGCGCCGCCACCGACCGGGACACACACCTGTGGGTAGTTGACGTCGGTGATGTCGGTGCAGGTGAAGCCCGTAGTGCACGCCACCTGGGAGCAGTCTGCGGTGCAGAAGGTCGAGTTCGTGGTCAGTTCGATGGCGCACAGTCCGCTGATGCAATCTGCGGCTCCGAAGGGGCATTGTTGCCCGAGCGCGTTGGTGCCGCTCAAGCCACCGTAGGGATCGGCGCAGTTGCGGCCGCCGGGGGAGGCGCCGTCATTGCGGTCGCCCGCCGAGGCCTTGCAGGTCGAGGTGACCCAGTTGGCCTGGGTGTCGCCGCTGGTCAGCGTCACTTTCTCGACGGAGTAGCCGTTGCCTGGGTTGTAGGGGAAGGAGAACGAGTCGACGACCGTGGTCGCATCGGCCTCGTAGAGGGTGATCGGGTCGTCGGTCGAGAGGCCGTTACCGATGCTCGTGTTGCCGACCTTCAGGCGAATGGTTCCGGCGACCACGGTGTAGTTGTTGGCGTAGTCAGGGTCGAAGATGACGCCGAAGTCGCCGGGCATCAGGACGGTGCCGCCTGTGCTCCAGGCCGAGATCTGGTCCAAAGAGTCGCCGTCGCCGATCCACCACCCCGCCACGTTCACGCCGACGGGACCGGCGTTGAAGAGCTCGATATACTCGCCTTGGCTTTCGTCCAACGGATTGGCCATGACCTCAGAGAGGGTGATCTGAGTCGCGGAGATGGGCGCGTTGCCACCGCCAGCCCCGCCGTCCGAGCAGTTCTTCAGCCCCGCGGACTGGTTGCACGAGGAAGCAATCCAGTTGGCGGGCACATCGCCCACGACCAGGTCGATTTTCTCGGAGCTGACGCCGTTGCCGGGATTGAACGGGAAGAGGTAGGTGTCGATGGCCTTGGCGCCGGTCTTGGCGCGCAGCCGCATGGGGTCGTCAGTAGACAGGCCGCTGCCAATCGAGGTGTCCGGCGTCGTCAGGAGGACCGTGCCAGCGGGGACGTTGTACTGCCCCGTGTACTCGGCATCCAAGATGACGGCGAAGGCGCCGCTGGCGAGCACGGTGTTGCCACCAGTGTTGAAGGCCTGGAGCGACTCCTCGACGTCGCCGTCCCAGATTCGGAAGCCCGCCAAGTCGACGGGATCGTTGCCATAGTTCATGAGCTCGATGAACTCGCCCGCGTCCTCGTTGATGGGGTTGGCCATGACCTCGGTGATGGCGATCGTCGCGCCCGCGACCGGGTTCACGCCGTCATTCGTGATGCAGTTCACCGCGCCCGGTGAGCTTCCGGAGGCGCAAGTGGACTTCGAGAAGTTGGAGGCGATGTCGCCGATGTTGGCATTGACCTTCTCCACCGAGAAGCCGTTGCCAGCGTCGAAGGTGTGCGTGTAGGTGTCGATGACAACGCCGTTGGTGCCGTGCAGGCTGATGGGATCGTTGGTTGCTAGACCGCTTCCTACCGTCGTCGTCGAAGCGACGGTGAGGAGCAGGGTGCCATTGGGGATGGTGTAGGCCCCGGCAACGTATTCGGGGTCGAGCACGACCGCGAACTGGCCCGGCTGCAGCAGCGTGCCGCCCCCCTGCCATCCGGCGAGGGCGTCAGTCGCGTCGCCGTCGTTGATGAGCATGCCGCCCAAATCAATCGCGGTCGCGCCGAAGTTATAGAGCTCTATGAACTCGCCCTTGGCTTCGTCTAGTGGGTTGGCCATGACTTCGTTGATGGCGATCAGCACCTGAGTGGAGACGTTTGGTGGAAGCGAAGCACAGTTCTCCGCGCCCGGGGTGCTGCCACAAGGAGAGGCAACCCAGTTCGCGCCGGTGTCGCCGCCGGCGATGTCGTCCTTCTCCACGGAGATGCCATTGCCCGCGTTGAAGGGGAACGAGAAGCTGTCCACTGGGGTCACCCCATCGCCCATAAAGAGGCGAACCGGATCGGCGTTGGAGAGGCCGCTGCCGAGAGTCGTGCTCGACGCGACGGTGAGCAGCACGGCGGAGGTAGGGATGCCGTAGAAACCGGCGTAGTCGGGGTCGACAATCACCGCGTAGCCCCCCGCCGGAATCAACGTCGCGCCGCCGCTGCGTCCAACCAAGGTGTCGCGCTCGTCGCCGTCGTCGACGATGAACCCTGCCACGTCAATGCCCGTCGCTCCGAAGTTGTAGAGCTCGATGAACTCGTCCCTCCCCTCGTCGACGGGGTTGGACATGATCTCGTTGATGGCGATGGTCATGCTGGTCGGCGTGGAGAGGAACTCGTAGGGGCCCATATCCGCGTGGGCGCCCAGAGGGCGAGTCGTGCCCACGGCGTCGTGGTTGGGCGCGGCGCTGTCGAGGCCGCCGT
>PFUG01000554.1 GCA_002789955.1 Deltaproteobacteria bacterium CG_4_9_14_3_um_filter_63_12
GACCCAAAGAAGGACAACGCCTATCTCCTGCAGTGGCGCGACACACCCGATCCGTTGGGCGGGAAAGCGCACCTGTTGGACAGGTTCCTCGGCTTCATGGCGGATGCCGATGTGTAGCGTCTTCAGGTGCCCTACTTCAACGAGAAGGTGAAGAACGACAGCGACAATCCCCTCATTAACTAACTAACTATAACTAGGGAGTGAGGAAACAGTCCTACGAGTTGTCCGGCGCCAGCTTCACCAACGAAGGCAACCGCTGCGATGAAAACCGTTCATCGACCGCGTCCAACAGCGCATCCGCAGCGTTCGGATGCCCCCCTACGTTCAACCCGCTGAGCGCGATGCGGTGCATGCTGCGGGCCACGTCCCGCACCGAGCCGTGACGTTCGGGGTCGTACCAGCCGTAGATCCAGTTCATCATCCCGAAGATGCTGTAGGTGACCCGCTCGAGTTCCTCTTCAGCCATCGGCTGCTCGCCCAATATCCGCCGGATGATGTCCCGCGCGATGGCGAAGTGGCGGGCCTTGAGGGTGCGCACCGCGTCTCGTTCCTCGCTCCCCAGCGCCGAGTGCCCTTGGACGAGAACCCGCATGACATCGGGCTTCTCGATGAGGTAACCCACATGGCTGACGATGAAGAGGTAGAGCTGTGCGACGGGGTCGTTGGAGGCTGCGACCCGCTCGGTGGCGCTGCTGATGAGGGTCTCGAAGGCGCGCTCGTGCAAGGCGAAGAGCACAGCCTCCTTTGAATCGAAGTAGTTGTAAAAATTGGCCAGCGAGCTGGCGGTGTCCTGCGCCAACTTGCGCATGGACATGCCATGAAATCCGTCCCGCGCGATGGCGCGAGCCGCCGCGGCGAGGATCTCCTCGCGGGCCTTTTCGGACTTTCGGGCGCGTGGGCTCAACGGTTCTTCCACTCGGGCTTGCGGC
This sequence comes from Deltaproteobacteria bacterium CG_4_9_14_3_um_filter_63_12, assembly GCA_002789955.1. Lineage (GTDB taxonomy): Bacteria > Myxococcota_A > Bradymonadia > UBA4248 > UM-FILTER-63-12 > UM-FILTER-63-12. The sequence continues at coordinate 930 of PFUG01000554.1, forward strand.
GAGCGAGGAAAGCGTCGATCCCCTCGTTGGCGTCGTGGCTGGGCAGGAGCTCGTTGACATAGCGGCTCTCGGCGTCGTCGAGGGGCGCGCCCATGGCGGTCAGCAGCCCGGACGCTTCTCGCGCGACCTGAGCGCCTTGCCGCAGCGCGAAGGCCGACAGCGGTGCTAGGTTCCGCGTGAACCAAGCCCGCAGCTCACTCATGGGGTCATTGGTGGCGAAGATTTCAGTGACCCAGCCCAGGTTCTTGCCGCTCTGGGCATCGAGGCTGTCTCCCGTCAGCAGCAGCCGCTCCATGGTGGGGCCGCCCAGCCGCTGGGCGCCAATCGCGGCCAAGACCGGCGGGAAGACGCCGAGCTTGATCTCGGGACAGCCGAACACCGCGTCCGCCGTAGCGAAGACGAAGTGGCTGCAGAGGACGACCTCGAAGGCGCCACCGAGACACTGCTTCTCGACCAAGGAGGCGATGGGCACAGGGAAGCCGACCAGCTTGCGGCAAAGGCGGTGGAAGCCCTGGAGCATCGACGGCGCCTGGTCCTTCACGTGCTCCTCGACCGACGCTCCAAACGAGAACCGGCCGCCCTCGCCGCGCAGGACGACGAGCTTGAGGGCGTCGTCGCCGTACAGATCGTCGAGGGTCTGCTCGAGCTGGTTCATGAGGGCGAGGGTGAGGATGTTTCCTTTGCTGCCGCCGAGGGTGAGGAGGAGGACGGCGCCGCCTTCGAGGGATTCGGTTTTGAGGAGGGTGTTCACTGGGTCTTTACTCCGGCCTCACCCCCTGACCCCCTCTCCCACTTCGTGGGCGAGGGGGAGTCCAGATGTTGGGGTCAATTGAGGGCTTGCGGTGGGATCTTAGGTGGGTCGGCACTTCGTCGAGGACGCCAGAACGGAACTGCAAACTCAGAGAACTGTGAGTGAAGCCCCCCCCTCTCCCGAACCGGCCCAAACCGGGAGAGGGGAAGGGAAGGGGTGAGGCCGAACCTATCGAATCTCGTCCACGACCTTGCGGGCCGCCTCGGGCAAGACCTCGAGGACGAGCTCCTTGTTGAAGATGGCACCTTCGGCGATGCGACGACGCAGCAGCGCGAAGTCGATCTGCTTGGCGCCCTTGTCACCGAACTGGAAGGCGGTGAAGCCGGCCGAAGCCTCGGTGTTCATGTTCAAGGCGAGCCAGGAGCGGTTGGTTTCGCTGTTGGCGAGCCAGTGGGCGAGCTTCTTCTTGCGCAGTGACTGCAGGGTCTTGCGGGTGCAGTCGGGGAAGGTGTTGAGGATCTGGGTGATGAGGTGTTGCACCTTCTTGTCGAGAATCGAGAAGTCGATGGTGCAGTCTTTCAGCACGTCGGCAGCGGCCTTCTTCTCGTCGCCGGTCTTCCAGTCGCCGTAAACCACGTCGCCCATGTCGTTGAGGTAGGTGTTGGTGATGGCCATGGGGTTGGGGATGAACTGGCCGTCCTTGTTTTTGTAGACCGGCGCGATGTCGTTGAGCAGGCCCAAGCGCTTGGCGGTGTGGGCCGACCAGGGCTGGTCGCAGAGGACGAGGGACTCGGCGGCCTTGGCGAAGCCGACGTAGAGGTCGAGGAAGTCGGTGGAGCCGCCGTCCGGTGCCGAGCCATGGGCGGGACCGGCTTGCCCGAAGCGAGCGTGGTCGCCGGCGACGCTGAAGTCGCAAGCCATGCCGAGTTCTTGACCGCCGCCGATGCGCATGCCGTTGACGCGGCAGATGACGGGCTTGTCGCAGAGGAGCACGTTGGTGACCATCTCGTTGAAGAGCCGCATGTACTGCAGGTACTCGTTGGGACGGTTGGAGTAGTACTCGGCGTACTCCTTGGTGTTGCCGCCGGTGCAGAAGGCGCGGTCACCCTTGGCCGTGAAGACGACGGCGACGCACTTGCGGTCCATGCTGGCGCGCTGGAAGCCGAGGATGACCTCCTTGACAGCCGCGGTGGTGTAGGAGTTGAGCTGCTTCTCGTTGTCGAGGATGAGCCACACCTGATTAAGGCCGGGGACCTCGGTGCCGTCGTGCTGATAGACGGGGCGCGTCTCGTAGCCGATGTGACGGAACTCGTAGGTGGGGAGAAGCTCGTGGTTGATGAGGTCGACGTTCTGCATGGTTTCTCCAGATTCGGTAGGGGTCGAGCGCCGCAACGCTGGCTAGATAGATAGATTTGTGAGCAGGGCGCTTTAGTTCCTGGGATCTAGGACCATCCGCTTGGTCAGCTTGTGCGCGGCCATGGCTTCGAGCTGCTCGTTGAGTGTCGACATGGGGGCATAATCGACGAAGGGCTCAACGGCGACTTGTCCCTTGAAGATCAAGGCGAGGACGGGCGGGTAGGCCTCAGGCGGGCAGCCCCAGGTCCCCATGGCCGTGGCGTCGAAGGCCATCAGGTTGGAGAGGCGCACGTTGACCTTCTCGAAGGTGTAGCCGACGAAGACGAGGGTCGAGGCCCGGCCGAGCAAGGTGTAAGCCTGCATCTGGCCAGCGGCGGTGCCGCTGCATTCGAAGATCTTGGTGTTCAGCGAGCCGATGCCCCAGCCCTTGGCTAGACTGCTGGCTTGCTTGCGGACGTCGCGCTCTTGCTGACCAGCGACGTTGATGATGGCGTCGGCGCCGAATTCGGCGCTCATTTGCAGGCGCTCCTCGCTGATGTCGAGCGTTACGACCTTGGCGCCCATGGCGTGGGCGATCTGCGCGGTGAACCCGCCCACCCCGCCAGCGCCGATGACGTAGGCGATGTCGCCGGCCTTCAGCCGAGCGCGCAAGATCGCTTGATAGGCTGTCGAGACTGCGTCGGCGACCACAGACAGGGCGCGCACGTCGAGCCCAGCAGGGACGTTCTCCAACGCCACCAGGGGCGCCGCCGGCACGACCATATGCGTTGCGAAGCCGCCATGGATGTCGTTGCCTGGCATCTTCTGTGCGGTGCAGGCGTTGCTGCGGCCGGCGCGGCAGAGCTCGCAGTCCAAACAAGGCAGCACCGCCGGCACCACCACTTGCTTGCCCACCAAGCTCTTGAACGCGTCGCCTGCAGACACCACGCGGCCCATGACCTCGTGGCCTAAGGCAAGTGGCAACGCATGGTTGGGCTTGACCGAACCTTGGGCGTAGCCCAAGTCCGTGTGGCACATGCCACAGGCTTCGACCTCGATGAGCGCTTCGTGGGAATCGGGATCCGGGAGCTCCAGGTCCTCAGCCACCAAGGGCTTGCCGAACTCTTTCAAGAGATACGCGCGGGCCGTGGTCGTCATTGCTTTTATCCCTTTTGCGGGCGCTCGCCAATTCCCCGGTCCCCCAGGTGCACAGGCTTGGCCCAAGTCTCTTCACCTGTCCCTCGTGGAGCTCAGCCCGACGGGAGACGGTCCACAGGCAGTGTCTCTCGCGCTCCCTGCGCGGTGGAACGGCGGTTCAGCGCCCCCAAGCGTTCAGCCTCGTTCCTGCCCCTGCGAACGTTCAATCGGTAACTTGAGGAAAGCTACCTGAACGATCGTTCGTGTGTAAAGGAGAAGGTGAACGAACGTTCGTTTGGGGGAGCACGGCCGAGGAAAACTCAACCACGAAACAGGATTCCCCCCTCTCCCGTTTCGGGGAAAGGGGGGCAGGGGAAGGGGGCCGACAGCGACCTAATCCCTCAACTCGAACACCACTGACACCGACGCGCTCACCTGCACTTTACCCGAGGCAAAGGTCTCACCAATCTGGGCTAGAGTTCCGTTGTCGACGAGCTCGTTGACGTTCATGTTGCCCATCGAATTCCCCCAGCTCGACACTTGGGGAGCGCCTTCGTTGACCTCCAGCGGCAGTCCGATCTTTTGCCCCAGCTTGGCGGCCATGACCTCGGCCTTCTTCAGCGCGGCATCCACGGCCATCTCGCGGGCCTCCCGGCGTTTCTCGACGGTCTTCGACGAGCGCATCTCGATGCCATCGAGGCGGTTGGCGCCGCGCTCGAAGAGCTCGGTGAGCACGACCTCCAGGGTCTCGGGGCTGTTGAGGGTGAGGGTGAGGCCTTTCTGCACGTCGTAGCCCACGAGCTTGCGCTCCCGGTTGTAGTTGTTGTCGTAGCGAGGGCTAATGCGGAAGTTGGTGGTCTGGATGTCTCTCTCGATGAGCTTGTGGTTCTTCGCCACGAGGAGGAGCTCAGCCATGATGGCGTCGTTGTTGGTTTTGGCGACCTGTACGCCGGGATCGAAGGTGTCCACCCCGACGGAGACGACGAACTCATCCGGCGCGGTCTGGATCACCGCGGTGCCGGAGACGGAGAGGGTGCGCGGCTTGGGTGCGGCGTTTGGCGGGGGCGCGCTGGGTCCCGCGCCGTTTGGACCAGGCCCCACCTGTGCCTGGGCGGATTGAGGAGGAGGAGCCTCGCAGCCGGTAAGGAGGGCACCGAGCACGAGAGCAGCCAGGAGATTGAACGTCGGTCGAAGGGGAGTGGTCATGGTGTCCTCTGGGTCGGGCTCACGCCGGACGCGGTTCTGGGATCTTGTTGGACTTACGTGACGGCGGCCGTTGCGCCGCTGCCATGATGGCGTTGGGGGAGAAGATCAGGGCGGCGCACATGTGGATCGCTGCGGAAGGGCCACAGCGCGGCAGAGAGCGTGGCCCACGGCTTCGTTGCGCACAGTCGAAGAGCATGAAGTCGGCCTCGCCGTCGTCCTGGCGGGAGAGAACGACGAGCGGGAGCTGGCCTGGCTCGTCGGAGAGGCCGAGGGTGCGCAGGGCGAGCGGTTCGGGCGGCCAAATGGTTTCGGCCACCTCGAACTCGTTGGGCAAGACCCCGCTGCACGAGCGGATCGTGTCGTAGAGTTGCCCTTGTCCAGAAGGTCGTTCGGGTGCGGTTGGGAGGAAGTCGTCGTCTCTCATGGGCGGCGAGTGTTACCAGCGCATGGAGCGACAAACAAGCGTTTGGGGGCTCTATTCGGCTGGTGGCGCCAAGGAGGACATGCACTCGGTGGTCCAACCGACGATGGTCTCCTCGGTGAAGTCCTGCTTCTCGAGCTGCTCCATCGTGATGTTCTGCTCCATCTTGAGCAGCACGCAAGTGCAGACCGGCGCTGGGCCTCCTGACTCAGTGCACTCGGTCATGAAGGCGTCGCGGACCTCTTGGGGGTACACCTCGGCGGAGGCGATGGAGGTCAGCAGTGCAAGCACGAAAACGGCAAGAAACGCGATGCGAGTCATGAGAGCTCCGGGTTTGAGGCCAGCCACGCAGAGCGGCCAGCACTTTTCACGAAACAATGGTCGACACCAGAGATGGCTGGGACGCAGCCGTGTGGCTAGGAATTCAGGGGCCTGAATTCTTTCGAAGCAGACCGTCTTGTGGCAGTCCGCTCTGCCTCGGGCTTTCAAGAGTTCAACGATGCAACACCTCGAGCAACTGTCCAAAGCGCCAGGTGATTCGCTGCTCCACGGGTTCGGATTTCTGGGCATAGACTGGCCTTCGAGTGGTTCACATCGAAGGGTTCGGGAGGCTTCCAGGAGATCAGAGTGAACACCTGGGGTGCAATTGTGCAACAAGAGTGCAATTATGCACCCAAGATAGTGGTCTCAAAGGGTTGAAGAGGTATACTCCGGGCCGCGAACCGTGGCCTTGCGGCTCGGTTCGGATTGAAGACCGAGTACTGATTATTAAGTAATTTCAACATTGTATCTGCCATTTCCCGCCGGGAGAAGACCCCACCATGACCGAGAGCCGCCCCGTCAAGTCCCTCCTCGCCAAGTACATCCCCGTCCGGCTGGAAGCCGACCTGTCCCAGCTCAGCGCCAAGCGACGGCAGATGATTCCGCTGTTGATCGACGCGATGAAGGCCATCGATGCTGCTTTTTGGAAGCAGAGCTGGGGAGACAAGGAGGCTCTCATGGCGGGAATCGAAGACGAAGATGTGCGGCGCTTCGCGGAGCTCAACTACAGTCCCTGGGATCGGCTCGACGGCAACACTCCTTTTGTCGCAGGGGTCGGTGCGCGCCCGCTCGGAGGGGCATACTACCCGCAAGACATGAGCAAAGAGGAGTTCGAGGTCGCCGTGGAGGCGGCGGCGGACGGCGGCCAGTCGCTGCGCAGCCTCTACACCATGGTGCGGCGAGACGAGCAGGGGGCGCTGACCCCCATCCCCTATCACGAGTACTTCGCGGCCGAATATGGGGTCATCGTCGAGAAGCTGCGCGCCGCGGCTGCGCTCGCCGAGCACCCTGGATTCGAGGCGTACTTGCGGGCTCGCGCGGCGGCTTTCGAGACGGATCAGTACCAGCCCAGCGACATTGCCTGGATGGACATGAAGGAGAACGTCGTAGACGTGGTGATCGGGCCCATCGAGAACTACGAGGACCAGCTCTTCGGCTACAAAGCGTCCAACGGCGGCTACATCCTGATCAAAGATCTGGAGTGGAGCCGCCGCTTGGCCCACTACGCGGCGCTCTTGCCCGCCCTGCAGCGCGGCTTGCCGGTCCCCGACGCGTACAAGGCCGAGTTGCCAGGGGCCGACTCGGAGCTCAACGCCTACGATGTGGTGTACTACGCGGGCGACAGCAATGCGGGCTCGAAGACGATCGCCATCAACTTGCCCAACGACGACGAGGTGCAGCTCAGCAAAGGCACGCGGCGCATGCAGCTCAAGAACGCCATGCGCGCGAAATTCGACCAGATCATGTTGCCCATCACGGCGCACTTGATCGACGAGACCCAGCGACCGCACGTCACGTTCGAGGCCTTCTTCGGCAACACCATGTTCCACGAAGTGGCGCATGGGCTTGGGATCAAGAACACCATCGATGGCGGCGGCTTTGTTCGAGCCGCCCTCAAAGAGACGTACACCGCGCTGGAGGAAGGCAAGGCCGACATTCTCGGGCTGCACATGGTCTCGGAGCTGCGCAAGATGGACGTCATCACCGAGGGGCAGCCCTTGGACGACTACGTCACCTTCTTTGCGGGGATCTTCCGCTCGATCCGCTTCGGCTCGGCCAGCGCGCATGGCGTGGCGAACCTAATCCGCTTCAACTTCTTCAAGGAGATGGGGGCGTTCGAACGCCACCCCGACCGCAAGACCTACCGAGTCGATCCCGAGCGCTTTGCCAGCGCCGTCGAGGCGCTCGCCGCCAAGATCTTGATCCTGCAGGGAGATGGGGACTACGGCTCGGTTGTCGACTTCGTAAGAACGTATGGTTCTGAGGGCACTGAATTGCGCGCCGATCTGGATCGTCTCAGCGAAATCGGAATTCCGACCGATGTGGTGTTCGTGCAAGGTGCTGACGTCCTCGGTCTCTAGGATCAGGAAGGAGCTCTCATGTCTCGGCTCGCACTTCTGACCGCGCTCGCGCTCTGTCTTTCGGCTTCTACTGCCTCCGCTGTGGAGTACCCCAAAGAGGTCCGCGACGCCTTCATGAGCGAATGCACGGGGGCCGAGGCGCCCGAATTGGTCTGTCTCTGTGTGCTGGTCAAGATGGAGGCGAACATCAGCCTCAACGACCTGTCGAAACAGAACTTCGACAACGAGAAGATCGTGAAGTGGTCCGAGGAGTGTGTCGCTACGAATAATTTGGGCATGGTCGAGGCTCCAAAGGTCGACCCGGTGGACTCGGAAGTGGTGGTTTCTTGGGGGCCGGAGTGTCGGACCTATTTCGACGAGGTCCGAGGATGGTGCACCGAGCCCAACCTCTCCGAGCAGATGAAGGCTGGCTGCGACGCATGGATGCAGGGGGTCGCTACCATGCAGAGCAGCTTGTCGGGCCTCCCGGCCGAAACCGTGACGGCGGCTGAGGACGGCTGCAAGTCTGCAGTGGAGGCCTTGCGACAGGCCCGGGCGGCGCTGCGCTGAGTCCGGAAATTTCCAGGGTGGCTAAATCCGTCTGAACACGAACCGTCAAAAGGCGTCTGCCATGGCGTTCGACTTTAGGCGGACGCTCAGCTAGTCTCCAGGCGAGTTTTTCCCTGGACGCTCAGCTAGTCTCCAGGCGAGTTTTTCCCTGGTCATCTTGCGTCTGTATTCTCAACTGCCAAAGGAGCCCACAAGTGAAACGTCTCACATTCTTGTTCGCGCTCGCCGTCTGCCTCACCCTTTCGACTTTCGCGGCCGCCGAAGAGCCCACCGAGGCTGTCGAAGACGCGCCCGCAGCGGAGACCCAGTGGGGCCCAGTCTGCACCGCTTACTTCACTGAAGTGACCGAGTGGTGTTCGTCCGACGCGCTTCCTGAGGACATGAAGGGCGAGTGCGAGAACATGACCAACGCTGTCGCACAGCTGAAGAGCGCGGTGCCTCCAGGCAGTCCTGCAGCGCTCGCCACGCGTTTCGAGGGGGCTTGTGAGCCGAGCTATGCGAACTTCAAGAAGCTCCACGACGCCACTAAGTAAGTAACGGTTTGAGCCTGTGGAGATCGCCGAAGCGGGGTTGTGCGCCGCTTCGGCGATTTCTTTTGCTGGCTGTGCGCGAGGACCAAGGGCTACTTGCGGTAGTCGGCGAAAAGCCGCGGTGCAAAATCGGTCGTCCGCTCGGCAAACGCGAGGCTGGCAGATGGGGGAAGCTCAGCCCGCCCGCTCGAAGAGCTTTTCGAGGTTGGACGAGCAGTACGGGAGAGGCGCCGAGTTGTTGGAGCTGGTCGATTGCAGTCTCTGACGCGGGCGTGAGGACTGGCGGCGGTTTGGGTCTAGTCGGGCTGCGAGCGAAGCGCCGCTCTTTGGCGCTTGAGCCCGTACATCTGCGCGTCGGCGGCGTGAACCATGGCGTCGATGTCCGCTGGCACTTCGTCGAAGACGACGCGCCCGATGCTGAACGAGACTGGCCAGCCTCCACGTCTAGCGCCCTCGATCAGCGCTTCGTCCATGCGCCGGATCAGAGCGTCAGTCACCTCTGCGTCGGCCTCGGTGAGGAGGACGACGAACTCGTCTCCGCCCAGGCGCACAACCAGATCACGCGTGCGAGTCACTCGGCGCAAGGAGTGCGCCACCTCTTTGAGCAGCTCGTCGCCCGAGGCGTGTCCTTGATGGTCGTTGACGCCTTTGAAGCCATCGATGTCGAGGAAGGCAATCGCGATGGGGAGCTTCTGCTTGCGGACCGACTTGAGTCGCTCCTGGGCGGCCTCGAAGAAGGCCCTGCGATTGGGCAGCGCGGTGAGCGGATCCAACGCAGCGAGCTGGCGTTCGCGTTCGAGCGCCTCTCGCAGGTTCGCCAGCAGCACGGTGACGACGAGAAAGACCCCCAGTCGCACGCCGCCGTTCCAAAGTGCGTAGAAGCCATTGGGATAGACTCGGTCGGCCACGTCGGCCAGGTACCAGGCGGTCGCTGCGACCACGGAGGCGCTCAGACCCGCGGTGCGTCCTACTCGCCAAGCCAGGGCGCTGATGGGCACGAGGTAGAAGAGCGAGAGCGAGAGATGCGGCCCCGTCCAGTCGTCGACCTCACCGATCGTCGCGATCGCCAGCATGCCGAAGGCGTAGTAGAGAACGACTCGCCACCCTTCGATCGGATTTCGCCCGCTACTTGGAACCAAGCTGGCGCCAGTTGCGTCGCTGCGGGTGATGATTTCGTCGTCGCTCACAGTTCTCCTGCGAGCGCGTGGGCGGCTATGACCTCGGCGTGGTCGGCACAAGCCGCCGTCGCCTTGACGGCGTTCTTGCAACCGATGAGCGCTTTGCGGTGATCGCCGAAGCGGGGCACGTCGGAGAGCCTGTAGGGCAGAGCGTTGAACTGGCGCTGCAGGCGCTTGCCGTAGGCCGAGCAGTCGCTGCCATATTTCTTGGCCGACTCTTCCCACTCCGCGCACATGCTCTTGACCGCTTCGGCGCTTGGAGGCTCGGGCTTGGCGGGAACGACCGGCTTGGTCTTCTTGGCGGGCGGAGCGACGTCCTCGGCGAAGACCATATCTCCAGCGCCAGCCTGGAGCTCCTGTTGTTCGCTCCCGCTGTCGAGCAACGAGACGATGGTCAAGTTGGCCTCAGGGCAGCCCTCGGTCTTTTGCTCGAACAACGCGTAGGCCACCTCCATCCTGTTGTTTTGTGCATCGGTGCCTTGGGCGCTCGAGTCCATCAGAGTCCTGGCCACCGTCTTGATCTGCGCGTTATTGTCGGCCAAGAAGCCTTCGAGCGCCGCCGTCTGGTCGGTGCAATTGCCTTGGTTGGTTTGAGCCAGCTGCCCCATGGACTCGACCAACGTGATGAAATCGTCGATGACGTCGGCCTGCGCCGAGCCGGGGACCCATGCGAGAGAGAGACCGAGGGCGAGAGTGGTGGTCCAAGCACGCGTCATGTTTCCTACTCCAGACGGGGGCGCTGCGTTGAGTGGGTGAGGGCGGTGAACATACCGCGTTCTTCGGCTTCGCTGCACTTTAATTCGATCGACTCTCAAAGGGAACTGACTTCTCTCAGCGGCCAACCACGTCGATTTCGATGCCTGGCTGTCGACGGCCAGCAAAAGAATTGTAAGCAAACCCAAGCCGTTGGTACTAACCCCACAGTCGTCGCTTTGGTCTCGCCGACCTCTCGGTGCCAAGCGGTCTCTCGATGCGAGCACGCTGCTTACACACGAACCAAGCGCCACTCGTGGGTTGGATGTGATTCGAGATTTCCAAGCGGTGATGGCAGAACACGAGGGCGCGTTGCGACGCGTCGCCCGTATCTATGCCGGACAGCGGGCGGACTACGACGATCTGCTGCAAGAAATCGCCTTCGCTGTTTGGGGCGCGCTGCCGCGCTTCGAAGGCAAGAGCAGTTTGCGGACCTTCCTCTTCCGGATCGCGCACAACCGCGGGATCCGTTTCCTGGCGCAGCATCGCAGCTCGAGCTCGACCCGCGGCTCTGCCGGCGACGACTTCGCCGACCTCGTCGACACGCAGCCCGACCCAGAATCTACGGCCATCAGCCGACAGAAGCACAACCACGTCGTCGAGGCCGTGCAGAACCTTCCCCTTGCGCTGCGGCAGATTCTGAGCCTCGCCATGGAACAGCTCTCCCACCGGGAGATCGCCGAAGTGCTCGGAATCAGCGAGAGCAACGTGGCCGTTCGTCTACACCGCGCGCGACAAGCGCTGCGCGCCCTGCTGGAGAAAAACCATGGACGATGAGCTCGAGAGTTGGAGCCAACAATGGAAACAAGGTGGCACTGGACCGAGCATGGCGACGCTGCTCAAGCGCGCGCGGAGGGACTCGCTGATCCTTCTGGTCTGCGGTTGGGCGGTGACCGTGATGGTGGCGTTCGTCGGCTTCAAGTTCTCGCTTCGAACTGGGCATCCGGCCGTGTGGCTGAGCTTTGGACTCGCCACAGCGGCGCTCGTCGCCTCCATGACGCACTTCGTACGAAAGGAGTTGAGAAATCGCACACAAGATGGGCTCGACGTCGAGAGCGCAATGGGCGCGCTGCGGCTCCGCCTGGCGCGCGAGCTCGGAAACACGACGCGCTTCTGGAGCTTGCAGGTCCTCCTCCTTCTCAGTTGCCTGGCCCTGCCTTGGGAGCTGTGGCGGCAGGGGATGATCTACCCCAGTGAGCTGGCAAAAGCCCTCGCAACGCTCGGCGCGCTCAATCTCCTGGCGGTGTGGATCGTCTACAGTCAAGTCCATGAACGCCGCCACCAGCAGAGAACGGCAGCCAGGTTGGAGGCGCTGGCGCGCAAGGAGAGCGACGCGGCACAGCCATAACAGCGTCTGCTGCGGCTGTTAGCATGGCGGGACCTTTCCATGAGCTGTGGCAGAAAACGCTCGACCGCGGCGAGCGCCCCATGAACGTCTCAGGGTTCTCCTGAGGCGCTGCGGCGTCCTGAGAAAATGAAGGCGCCCCGGCGGGCAGGCTCACCAGGGCGAGGAACACGAACACTGCGGTTTGTTGAGGGCGGCAACGCATTGAGATTCAGTCGAAGAGAGGGCGGCCAGGGGGTAGCCGCCCTCTTCGACGGATTCAACGGCTACTGGCTTTGGGTGAGCCCACCCGCGGTCCAAGTGTAGTCCGAGAGAGCGATTCGGTTGTGACCCCCGCCGATGGTCGAGTAGTCGCCCAACGCGGTGTTGTTGCTGCCTCCGCTGATGTGTGAGTAGAGCCCGGTCGTGACGTCGGTAAAGCCTCCGCTCACCGAGCTGTGCGAGCCCCACGCGTTGTTGGACATCCCGCCCGTCACCGCGCCGTAGGTGCCGTCGGCGACGTTGCTCTGTCCACCAACAATGGCGCTGTAGCTGGCGTTGGTGGTGTTGTCAGCGCCCCCGATGAGGCTGGAGAAGGGGGCGCGCTGTTTGTGACCAGAGCCCACGAGAATGCCGCCATAACTCGTATGGGAGTTGTTCATCCCAACAATGATGTTGTGGGAGCCGGACATGAGCGTGAACATAGGACTCTCGTTGTAGCCGACGATCAAGTTCCCAAGCGCGTTGGTTGTCCCGTCGGTGGAGTTTGTGCCGTTCACGATGTGCACGTTCACGCCTTCGAAGTATACGTGTCTGGGATCATCCACTTGCATACTGGCGGTCTTGACTTCCACGGCACTGATGCGGTTGCCCTGCGACGTCGCCATGCTCGCCATGGAGCCGGTGAGGGATTCAAGGTTGTTGATGTCGACGGCGGCAGTGTTGAGGTCGGTACGCAAGCTCGCGTTGTCTGCCGTCAACGCTCCGATAGCGAGCTGTTGTGTGTCGAGCGTGGTTTGTTGCACCACGATGGTGGTCTGCTGCGCATCGAGCGCGGCCTGCTGGGTCTGCAACAGGGTCTGCTGAGTCTGCAACATAGCTTGCTGAGCGTCGAGAGCCGCCTGTTGAGTGACAAGCGCGGCGCGCAGCTCATCGAGGGCACCCTGCACGTCGGTCGCGGCCAAGCCGGAGGTGCCGTTCTCGTAGGGCAGCTCGACTGCGCTCGAGGAGGCGACCAGTTGGTCGACGGCGAGGCCGCCCACGGTCTGGGCATCCGCGGCAAGCAGGGCGTAGGGGACCGAAACCACACTGCTTCGCGGCAGCATCAGCTCTCCGTCGACGCTCACTTGGAGCCAGTATTGGGCGCCGTCGAAGGTGTCGGCGATGGGGTTGAGGTCGCCCAGCGCGACGTGGAAGTAGCCGTCTTCGACGGTGCTGGGATGGGACTCGCTCCAGACGACCATGCCGCCGGACTCCGAGTTGTAGAGCTCGAAGAGGACGTCGATGTAGCCCGTCACCGGGCCGCTGTCCGTGCTCAGGTAGCCCGAGTAGTTCAGCGTTTCGGGCACGGCCGCCCAAGTGTTGCCGAGGGAGAGCGCGGTGAGCGCCAGGATAACCAAGAGTTGGGTGGTCTTACGGATCATGTCAGGGCTCCTTTTCAGGTAAGGTGTGGCGCTCAGCGCTGTTGAAGTCCGAGGTGATGCAGGGTGTAGTTGGCACCGGACACGGTCGGCGTCCCGAAGCTCGGGGAGAGTTGCCCGTGGAGCTGGTAGGTGGGGCTGTATGACAAGGACTCGGAGGGCGCCCCGAACGAACCCCAGGGGGGCTTGGGAGCAGGTGGAGCGACGGTGTCCACCTCGCCTGCGTCGCTGGCATCCGTGCCGTCGAGCTGGGCGTCGTCTCTGAGGTCGTCGGCGTCAGCGCCGACGAGGTCGCTGGCGTCGGGCTGCTGTGAATTCCCGTCCACCGAACCGCCGCAGCCGGCCGGCAGGACGGAAGCGGCGAGCAGCAGGCATAGGACCAACATTTGGACGGGAGGGGGTGGGGACTTGGCGGGCAGGTGCATGTGAGGTCTCCTCTTGAGGGAAAGAATTCGAGTGCAGATCGGAACGTGGCTCAAACAAAGACCTCGGATTGTCGGCCAATCGGGCGCAAAAGTTTCCTGTTTTTTTCGAAGATTTATCGATTGTGCGAATTCGTGTGTGAATTCGGATAGCTACAGGGCGGTCTCTGGCCGCCGCGAGACGAGGTCGGCCGCTGGCCGCCCAGCACGTTGTGGGGAAAGGGATTGGCTTGACCCGCAGCGCCGATTCGTGGCTCTTAGGCGGTCAGCGTTTCTCGACATCAGAATCGCGCGTGACTCGGCACCAGATTTCGCGCGCTAAGAAGCATCGAGCTGTTCACGCAATCGGAGGACCCATGTTTCGAAACACGACCCAGAAGTTGATGTTCGTTGCGCTCTTCGTCTTGGTTTCGCTCGCTGGCTGCGACAGCAAGAAGGCGGATGACGAGAAGAAGGCTCCGCCACCGGTAAAGGTGGACTTTCCTGGCACGATGGAGGGCGCCAAGGAGCTCGTCGGGGCGTTCCTGGTGGAG
>PFUG01000040.1:0-941 GCA_002789955.1 Deltaproteobacteria bacterium CG_4_9_14_3_um_filter_63_12
CTGTGCTCTCTGTGTTCTCTGTGGTGAACATGAGGCCAGACTCATCGCAGAATCTCTGAGGTTTTCTCACCTCTTGGATGACGCGCCAGCGTCTGGGGTGGCTGCTATGAAAATCGGCTGGGTTCTGGCGGTATGTTGCGGATATTGCTTCGATCTTATCGCAGGGGCGCAGAGGGCGGCCGAGGCGCAGAGAGTTTGGAGAAATGAGTTGGTACGTCTAGAGCACATTGTGGCGAGGTTGAGTGGGCTCCTCGAGGTCAACGAGAAGAGGTTGACCATGCTTTGCTTTTCTCACCTCTTGGGTGACGCGCAGCGTCTCAGATGACTGCGTTCAAGATCGCAGCAATATCCGCGACATGCCGCCCGATCTCAACTCGGCTCGCCGCGCCCTATGCCGCGCTGCGCTCCACAAAAGAAACGTGCAACCGCTGTCCCCTTGCGGACTCCTGGACAAACGAGGATGCTAGCAAGCGCTGTGCATTCCAGGAAGGAGCTCCGATGACGGAGCCAACGTCCCACTTGGAGGAGACTATGCCTCGTGGAAAAGTGCTAGAATTCGCGAAGGAACGCGGCTACGGCAAGATCCAGCTCGAAGATGGCTCTGTCATGAACTTCGACGCCTCGGTCATCAACACGTTTGAGATCGGACCAGGCGACATCGGCGAAGTCACCATCAGAGACATCCGAGGACGACAGGTCATCGCGCGCGTCGACTTCGAAGTCGAAGAGTGATCCCCAAAGCCTTCGTTGAGACGACAACACAGAGAGAAGTGCACAGCGAGAGGTCCTTTCGTCGTCTCTTCGAATTGCGTCGATTCACCGTCGTTGCGCACAGCCACACTCAACAGGGTGTGAGCACGCGCAGTTCCAAGAGCTTCGGCAACCGGTGTGCCCAGAACTCGCTCAGGGTCTCGGCGAGAAGCTCCTGCAACGCCTCTCCC
>PFUG01000040.1:1082-4485 GCA_002789955.1 Deltaproteobacteria bacterium CG_4_9_14_3_um_filter_63_12
GACCCGCCAACACCAACGCCACGCGGAAGGGCAGCACAAAAGCCGTCCCTAGAGGCTGCGCCACGACCAACACCGCCGGCCGCGTCCACAGCTGAGTCTCCAAGAACCAGCAGTTCAGCCACAGCGCCAGACGAAAGCGTCCCGTGGGCTTGGCCTCGAGCTGCGCGGCGGCATTCGTCGCTCCCACGAACCTCGTCACCTGCCCACCGAGCAGCGCCCGCGTCAGCGCCGCCTCCTGCTCGGACGTCGACGCAAGAGAACCCAGCGCCTCGTCCCACTCCGACGGGTCCAAGCTCCGCCTCGAGACGTGCTCGAAAAGGGCCTCGTAGAGGGGAGTGGACCAAGTCAGCTCCCGGCTCCTCAGCCGCACCGGCGCGCCTAGCCGCGGCCGCACCAAGTGCGTGCCAATGTGCCCCTGGCCGAGCCACTCGCAGGGCTCCACCGTGACCGGAGTGCCTTTGACGAAGAGATCTTGCCGGAACGTCTCGTGGGTGGCGGCGTCGACCAATAGCTCACGCGGCGCCTCCCCTCGCCAGCGCTCCACGAGCGCTTGCATGGGCACGCTCAGAACCAAGTCGTCGCGGTTCAGATAGGCCGGCGACGAGCCAACGTAGTGCAGACCAAACGACTCACCGTGGGCCTTCACCTCAGCGAAGCGAAAGAACGCCCAGTGGGGGTTGAAGTACTCGTGCACCACGTAGTGAAGGTCGCGCGTCACCAGCTGGTCGACGAGCTCGGCGGCCGCCGGAGACATCTCGAAGTAGGCGGCGCCAAACTTGCGCATGAAGTGCAGGTATTCGACTGCCTTCTGTGCCCGCTCCAGGGTCGTCCCTGGCATGCCCTTCGTGAAGGTCAACATCATGTCGCGCAGCGGCGCCAAGGCGCACCAGCCGGGCCACGCGTTGTAGCTCACGTACACCAGACCGCCCTCGCGCAGACTCTGCGCGGCGAGCCCCAAGGCTGCAGCGCGCACCGACTCGCTGACCCAAGAGTAGAGCCCGTGCAGCACGACGAAGTCCATCTCGGGGAGCGCGTCCGCAGCAAGCGTGCGCAGGTCCGCACAGACGAGATGGAGGTTCTGCAAGCCGGCTTGCTTCCGCACCGCTTCGGCCGCCGCGATGTGCTCCGGCATGAAGTCGACGCCCCAGAACTCGGCGTAGGGCATCGCCGCCGCGAATACGGTGAGGCTGGTCGCATGGCCACAGCCCAAATCGAGATAGCGAAACGGCCGCTCGACGCGTGGAGGCAACACACCAGCCAGCGCACACGAGACCGTGAGCTCCGTGGGCGCCAGAGCGGGGGCGAACGCCGAGGTGTAGGGGACGTCGGTCACATAGGAATCACTGCACATCGTCAGCCGTCCTCGATGAATTTCTCCACCTCGATGAATTTCTCCACCACGCGATCGTCAACAGCCCATACACAGCGCCGGCTGTGTTGCCAAGCGAGGTCTGAGCGACCTGAAAACAGGGGACTGGGGCACCCTAGCAGGTTTGAAGCCAGATTCGAGCGAGCCGCCTCGACGCACACAAATAACACTCACCAAAGTTTCGTGTTGGAAAGAAGTTCTGCTATCCCTCCCTGTTGTCGACCAAAACACTCAATTACCTGGTCGACGTTTCCCCGCACCTGTTGAAAACTGGAGTTGCAACGATGATGAAGAAGACCCTGTTCGTCCTATTGTTCGGTCTCGCCCTGGCCGGCCTCGGCGCCTGTACGGGTGGCGGCGATGGCAACGGCACCCCGAATGGAGAGAAAGGTAACCTGCGCACCGTCTCCGGCAAGCTGACCGCCGAAGATGCGGGAACCAGCGGCCCTGCCAAAGCCAAAGTGATGATGATGGTCGGCTCCAACAAGCTGGCCGCCAAGCTCGATCCCACCAGCAAAAAGTTCATCTTTGACAGCCTCCCCGCCGGCGCCAAGACCCTCCTCGTCGACCTCGGCGACGGCCCCCTGCCCGTCAAGTTCGCGAAGTCGAAAGAGGCCGCCGACCTGCTCGCCTCCTTGATCCCCGACGTGGCGCTCCTCAACTCGCTGCTCGGCACCGACCACAACTTCGACATGTACATCGGCGACCTCACCCTCTCCGCCGACGGCACCTACTACACCCCCGAGTTCAACCCCCTCTCCTTCTTCGACACCGACTTCGACGGCCTCGGCGACTGGCTCGACGGCGACATCGACGGCGACGGGCTCGACAACCTCGGCGACCTCAACCCCTGGGGCGACGACTACGGCGACTGGGGCTGGGACGAGGAAGTCTGGGACGGCTGGGATGGCGATGGCGACGGCGATGCCGACTGGGAAGACAGTGACTTCAGCGGCGACGGCTACTGGGGCACGGACGACATCCCCGGCTGGGACGTGTGCGCCGAATCCGACGCCGCTTGCTGGGCCACCGCCTGCGATCCTTCCGTCGACTCCTGCATGGGCAACGACGAGTACTGCGCCATGTTCCCCGATGACACCTTCTTCTGCAGCGGCGTCGACTGCGTCGCCAACCCGACCGACCCCGCTTGCGTCGGCGTCGATTGCACCACCGACCCCACCAACCCGAGCTGCAACGTCTGCGTCACCGACCCGACCGACCCCAGCTGCACCGACGTCTGCGCCCTCGACCCGACCGATCCCTCGTGCGGCGTCGACTGCGACCTCGACCCCACCAACCCGGCTTGTGGCGTCGACTGCACCCTCACCCCCAACGACCCCTCCTGCGCCGTCGACTGCGAGCTCGACCCGACCGACCCCTCCTGCGCCGTCGACTGCACCCTCACTCCGGACGATCCCATGTGCTCCGGCGTGACCTGCCCCGACGCCAGCAACCCGGCCTGTGACCTGTTCTGCGTCGAGAACCCCGCAGCCACCGAGTGCCTCGGCTACTGCATCGCGAACCCCACCGACCCGGCCTGCATGTAATCCTTGCCGGTTCCGTTCGACTCGAAGGGACGCGCTCCAACGCGTCCCTTCGCCGTTCTTGCACGCGGCATTGAGCAGCCAGCAGATTCCGTGGAGAATCCACTCCTCACCCGCCAAGGAGCCCGATGCGACAGCAACTCCTCGACCGCGACTGGATTCTCGAGCTCCAACACGACGCCCTCCCGGCCGGCGCTCCCCCCGAGCTCGCCAGCGCGCTCCCAGCCTCTGTCCCTGGCTGCGTCCACACCGCGCTGCTGGCCGCCCAGCTCATACCCGATCCCTTCTTCGCCAACAACGAAGCCGACTTGCAGTGGCTCGGCGAGCAAACCTGGCGCTACTCCTGCCCCTTCGACGTCGACGAGGACCTGCTCGCCGCCGACCACCTCGAGCTCGTCCTAGCCCAGGTCGACACCATCGCCGAGGTCGTCCTCAACGGCCAATCCGTCGGGCACACCCAGAGCCTGCACTGCACCTATCGCTTCGACCT
>PFUG01000433.1 GCA_002789955.1 Deltaproteobacteria bacterium CG_4_9_14_3_um_filter_63_12
ATGGGACCACCCCCAGGTGGGCCTATGGGGCCTCCCAGTGGGCCAAGTCGCCTTCCTGGCGGTCCGTCTGGGTCTCAACCCGGAATGGGACCGTTGGACAAGTCTCCTTCAGGGCCTAAGGGAGCGCCTGCCCGCAAGCCATCCCTCTCGCATGCTGGGCATGCTCCGCAACGCCCCTCTGGCCCCGCGCCTCACGAGGAGCCGGCGAGCCCCTCATCCCCATCGAAGGCCTCGATGGGCTCCGCGCAGCCTTATAGTTCCGGACCTGCACCAGACGCAGCCAAGTACGAGCGGGCCCGTTTGCCGATCGGGCGAGCGACGATGCCACCGGTCCCCCATCTCGAGGAGCACCGCGACGCCTCACTCGCCAACCAAATGGCTGCTGCACAACGGGTCATGGAGCTCTTTGTCACGCGCTTCGATCCTCGGGAGTTGCCACAATCCTACCCTCCAGAGAACGAGCGGAAAGAGCGGGCGTTCGCAGAGCTCAGTCGATGTGTCGATGAGACCTCGAGCCAGTTCTCGCCAGGGGTCGATCGCAACATAGTCTTGGACCATGTGGCGAACGAAGCAGTCGCTCTCGGGCCACTGGAATACTACCTCGACGACGATAGCATCACAGACATCTACGTGAACAGCGCAGACTGCGTGCTGTACGAGAAGGGGGGACGCCTCTGTGTCGCGCCGCACACCTTCACCAGTCCGGACTTTTTGTATCTAGCGGCACAACGCCTCCTTGCAATGCAGGGGTACACGGCCGAGGATGCGCCCCCGCAGACGGAAGTCCGATTCAGCGACGGGACCCTGATTCAGGTCATTCTGCCCCCAGTCGCGGTGGGGGGGCCTGTGTTGACGGTTCGAAAGCCTCGCCGGAACTTCCCCTCTCTGAGCGATCTCGTCGAACAACAGGTGCTCTCGAACGAGATGGCAGAGTTCTTACACCAAAGCATCGAAGCACGCCGGACGATCCTCGTCGCCGGACCGACCGCTTCGGGCCGCACGACCTTGGTCAATGCACTGCTGCGCCTGATTCCTGACGGCGCGAGGATCGTCTCCGTCGAGAACACGGCGATGTTCCAGCTCACCCAACGTTCTGCGATCGCACTGGAGACCCAGCCAGAAAGCGCATTCTCGAAAGCGGTCACCAGTGAAGCGCTCGTCGAGCATGCCACGCGCCTCAGACCCGACCGATTGGTGGTGGACAGCCTCATGGATGGAGCCGCATTGGGCTTCCTCAAGGCAACCGCTGGCGGCGCGTCTGGCTCGATGGGCGTCATCACCGGACTTAGCGCCCAAGACGCCATCAGAAGACTCGAACAGCTGGCGCTGCTCGGTCAAAATAGCTCCGCTGGCGGTGCGCTCTATGAGCAGATCGCCCGCGGTGTCGACCTGGTCATTGTGCTGCATCGGTTCGGCAACGGGACACGACGCGTGGTCGAGATCTCCGAGGTCTGCGGAGCGACCTCTCGACACGTAGACATCGAGACTATCTTCACCTTCGACTTGACCGAGATGGGGAATTTCGGTGAAGGCGGAGGACGGTTCGCTCCCTCTGGCTACATCCCGCGCTTCTACAGGGAGCTGGAGAGTGGTGGGGTCAACTTGGACAAAAACATCTTCAACGACTGAGCAAGCGGCCAAGGACGGGATTGGACCAGGTTCAACCCGACAACCCATGGCCTACGTAGGAGCTAGGGAACACCCGGCAGATTCCACACGGATTCGTCGATGCTCGGACGCTCCATTGGACTAGCGCATGTACACGCTCATCATTGAAGACCGAACCGGGACCATCGCGGACGAAGTCTCCTTCGAGCAGGGCAGCTACACCATCGGGCGAGTCGAGGGCAACGACATCATTTTGCCCTCGAACGCCGTCTCGAGGACCCACGCCCGGATCTTTGTCCAACAAGGTCGTTGCTTCATCGACGACCTCGGCAGCGCAAATGGGGTGATCGTCGACGGTGAGCACATCCCGAATCGCCATGAGCTGCGCAACGCGTCGCAGATCCGGATCGGGGACTACACGCTCTACCTCGAGCAGTCTCAGAAAGGCCAAGACTCAGGGCAGGACGTTCTGCGGACCCACATCGTCGCCAACAACGAGAGCACGGTTCGCTTGGTCCGCATCGGTGACATGTTCGCAGGTGAAGAGTTCAGCCTCACTGAAGCGATCAACACGATTGGGCGAACCGACGACAACTTCATCCTCCTCTCGGACGCTTCGATCTCGCGCAACCACGCCCAGATCGTCAACGAGGGAATGGCCTATCGCCTCGATGATCTCGGCAGCTCGAATGGCACACGGGTCAACAACAAGGTCTTGCGAGGGTCGATTCACCTGCGACCCGGCGATGAAGTCCAATTCGGCAACGTGCGCTTCGTGTTTGCCGCCGGCAATCAGCCCATCGATCCCTCCAAATACGCGCGCTCGAAGTCCAAAGGCAGCGGACTCTTCATCGCGGTCGTCGTCCTCTTGCTCTTCGCGATCATTGGTGGTGCGGTCTTCGCCATCATCGTCTTGACCAGCGGCCCAGAAGAGACCGCGAAGACCGACAGCAAGCCCAAAGTCGTGGAGGAAGAGAAGCCCGACCCAAGCATCGAGATCAAAGCGAAATTCGATTTGGCCTCCAGCCTCGCCACGGACCAAAACTGGGCAGAAGCCCAGCGGATCTTGGTCGACATCATGGCGCTCGATCCCGCTTACCCTGGGGCTCGCGAGCTCCAGTCGACGGTCATCTCGGAGCTCACCTACCAGAACCACCTCGACCAAGGCGACGAGCTGCTCCGCAACCAGAAGTACGACCAGGCCAAGAGCCACTTCGAGCAGATCCCGAACACCTCGGTCTACTTCGTGCGCGCCGAGAAGAAGCTCAAGAGAGTCGCCGAGATGCTCGCCACTGACGCTTTCCTCGAGGGGAAGAAAGAGTGCGATAAGGCGCTCAGCACCGCCTGCATTCATCGCGTCTGCGAGGCGATGAAGCTCAATCCCGCCGACAGTGGGCCTCGCGAATACCTCGAGCGCCTGCTCAAGAGCAAAGACCTGGCGAAGAAGAGCGCTGCCAACCTTCGAGACAAGATCAACAGCTGTCTCTAGAGAACGCGACGCCCAACAGAACTCGCAGCCAAGGGACGGCGGAGCGTCGTGCAAAGCCGAAAGGTTGCGAGCAGGTTGCAAGCAACCACTGGTCTTGGGCGCTAGCCAAAACTGACCCCTTATGCGTTGCTCCGCATAAGGGGTCAGTTTTGACGAGCGCCCAAGCTGGTGACGGTCCAAGAGATCAGTGTTCTCGCTCACTTGGACTCGAGTTGCCTGGCGCTCTACGGAAAGCAAGAGAGTCGGCGTCAGCCCTTGGGTTGAGGGAAGAGCTGGCGGACGCGCTCAGGGCTCAGGGGCTCGTCAGGGCGGACATCGCTGCGCAGTCGATGACACAGCTCTCGCACGTGGTCGACCGCCTGCGAGGGCGGGTCGTAGGCCGCATCGTAAATGTGGCACTTCACGCGGTGACCCGGTTGGACCTCGGTGTCGACAGGATTCGCTCGCCTGCAGGCCTCGAAAGCCACTGGGCAGCGCGTATGAAAACGGCAGCCGTCGGGCGGGTCGATGGGGGAGGGCACATCGCCTTGCAAGATGACCCGACGGCGCACCCGTTTGGGATTGGCCTGCGGAATGGCCGAAAGAAGGGCCTGTGTATACGGGTGGAATGGCTCGTCGAAGAGGTCGTCGCAGCTCGTGGCCTCGACGATCTGGCCCAAATACATCACGCAGACCCAATCCGACAGGTGGCGGACCACGGACAGATCGTGGGCAATGAAGAGAAAGGCGAGGTCGAACTCTTGCTGCAAGTCCTCCAAGAGGTTGAGCACCTGGGCTTGCACCGAGACATCGAGGGCGCTGACCGCCTCGTCGCAGACGATGAAGTCTGGATTGAGCGCCAACGCACGGGCGATGCCGATGCGTTGACGCTGCCCGCCAGAAAACTCGTGCGGATATCGGTTGGCGTAAGAAGGCTGTAAGCCAACCTTCTCCAGCAAACCTCTTACCAGGATCCGGCGCTCCTGGCCGCGGGCGATGCCATGCACCGAAGCGGCGTCACCAATGATGTTCTCGACGGTCATCCTTGGATTAAGGGAGCTGAATGGGTCCTGAAAGATGATCTGCATGTCACGGCGTGTCTGTCGCATCTCGCCACGCGACAGCTCGAAGATCTTCTTCCCTTTGAAGAGGACCTCCCCAGCGGTGGGCTCCAGCAACCTGAGCAATGTCCTCCCTGCCGTGGTCTTGCCGCAGCCGGACTCACCGACCAAACCCACGGTCTGATTCGCATAGACCTTGAAGCTGATGTCGTCGACGGCCTTGACGAAGCGGCGCTGCCGCGAAAAGAGCCCACGCTTCAAGGGGAAGTACTTCTTGAGGTTCTTGACCTCGAGAAGGGGGGGCGCGCCATGGTCGTTGATGCTGCTCATGCTTCCAAGTCGTCGCTGTGATGGGAACGCTCTTGAGTCGTCACGTCACTGTGGTGGCACGCCACGAAATGGCCAGGACGAATCGCGTCCATTTGGGGTTCCTGCGCAGCGCACTTATCGGTCGCGAGGTCACACCGCGTGCGGAACCGGCAGCCCGATGGGAACTCCAACGGCGCTGGAACCATCCCCCTGATCGTGGCCAGTCGCTCGGTCCTCGGTCCAATGCTCGGGATGCTCTTGAAGAGTCCCTTGGTGTAAGGGTGCAGTGGGGTCTCGAAGAGGTCGTTGACGCTGGCGTACTCGACCACCTTGCCGGCGTACATCACCACCACGTCGTCCGCGACCTCCGCGACCACCCCAAGGTCGTGCGTGATGAGGAGGATGCTCATCCCGTAGTTCTCTTTGAGCCCCTGCAGCAGGTCCAGGATCTGCGCCTGAATGGTGACATCCAGAGCGGTCGTCGGCTCGTCGGCGATAAGAAGCTGTGGGCTACAGGAGAGCGCCATGGCGATCATGACCCGTTGCCGCATTCCGCCAGAGAGTTGATGTGGGTATTCGTCGATGCGCAGCTCAGGGTTGGGGATGCCGACGCGCTTGAGCATCTCGATGGCGAGGTCTCTGGCTTCGAGTCGATCGACGCCCTTGTGCAGGGTGATCGCCTCCATGATTTGGTTGCCGACGGTGAAGACCGGATTGAGGCTCGTCATGGGCTCTTGGAAGACCATGGCGATGTCGTTGCCTCTGATCTTGCGCATCTCTTCTGGCTTGAGCTTGGTGAGGTCCCGGCCTTTGAACAAGACCTGGCCACCCACGATTCGTCCGGGCGGGTTGGGGACCAGCTGCAGGATCGAGAGCGCGGTGACGGACTTTCCACACCCGGACTCACCAACCACCCCCAGAGTTTTGCCTTTGTAGATGGAGCAGCTCACCCCGTCGACAGCGGGCAGCACCCCCTCATCCGTGAAGAAGTAGGTCCGCAGGCCCTTCAACTGCAGGATGATCTCGCCGCTCTGGCCGAGCTCCACTCGGCTCCCTTCTCTGCTTTCTTGGTCCACTCAACGCCTCATTTTTGGGTCCAAAGCGTCTCTCAGCCCCTCGCCCATCAGATTGAACAGGCTGACCGTAACGAAGATCGCGAGGCCAGGGAGGAGGATCATGAGGTTGTTCCGAAAGACCCGTCCATCGTTGAGGATGGTCCCCCAAGTCGGAGCGCTGGGGTCACCCAGGCCCAAGAAGCTGATGGTCGACTCGATGAGAATGGCGCTCGCGACACCGAAGGTCGCCGTGACGAGAACCGGACCCAGCGCGTTGGGGAGAATGTGCTTGAAGATGATCCGCCACTCTGGCAACCCCAGTGCTTTCGCGGCTTGCACGAACTCCTCATTGCGCAACCTGAGAAATTCCCCGCGCACGAGCCTCGCGGGAGTCGTCCAACGCGTCACTCCGATGATCAGCATGACGTGGAAAATGCTGGGCGACTCGACGAACGCGGCGAGGGTCATGATGAGGAAAAGGCTCGGGAAACACATCATGATCTCGATGAAACGTTGGATGAGTAGATCGACCCAACCTCCGAAGTAGCCAGCGAACGCCCCCAAAATGACGCCGATGGTGATGTAGATCCCAACGGCCAAGACGCCAATGGTCAACGCGACTCGGGTCCCGAAGACCATCCGGGCGAACACGTCTCGCCCAATGTTGTCGGTGCCGAGGGGATGCTCGAAGAGGTCCGAGCCCTTCTGAAGGCTCTGGAAAGGGGCTCTCACCTCACGGGGTAGAGTCGGGTCATGCGCGGAGAGGGCCGAGAGCAGGGGCGCGCCAAAGAGTGTCGGTGCGGCCCCGATGGATTGGCTCGTGCCGCGGAAGGAGTGTTCGACGAGGGGAAAGCTGGCCGAGTGGGAGAGGCCTTCTCGTTTCGCTTTCTCGAGGGCCTCCTGCGGCAACGGAAACTCGAACTCGAACCATCCCATGAGCCGCAGGGTCCCTCCCGAGGGCCTCATGCTGGTGTCAAAATCGACCGCCACCCCCGGCGCTTTCCCGTCCGTGTCGGTGAGCGTGACGCCAAGCGCCTGAGTGATGGGCACTGGCCAAACAGAGGGCAGTGGGTCGACGAGCAACCAGGTGTTGACGGCGACGATCAAGCTCAGACACAGCAAAACAGCGTTGCGTCTGCGTCGCGCACGGACGGCTCTCCTGGACCTCGCCACAGGCAGGACAATGGCTCCGTAGATGGCGGCACACAAGGGGATGAGGCCGATCAGGGAGTTGAAGAAGATGTCGACCGTGTTTTCGTAGTAGGTGCCGTTGAACAGGTTGTCCAACCAAGGAGTGCTGGAGACGCCGTCCAGAGTCATTTCGAACGGCAAATCAGACGCGAACACCGGCGCATAGACTGCGACAAGCAGCAAGAAGATCACCAAATAGAGGGCGAAGATGCTGACTCGGTACTTGCGGAACTGCTCCCAGACGATGGACCAGTATCCGAGCGTGTCGTCTTCGTCGATGTCAACGATAACGCTGCGGGTCAGCATCTCGGTGTCTGCGTCGGGATTGGGGTTCGGGGTCGCGTGCATTCGGGTCAATCGAAGGTAATCCGCGGATCGACGAGGGCGTAGGAGATGTCCGAGATCAACAATCCACAGAGCGTCATGACCGCGGAGATGAGCAGGATCCCCATGATGACGGTGTAGTCTCTGAGCTGGATGGCTTGCAGAAGGTAGCGCCCAATGCCATCGATTTCGAAGATATACTCGATGACGATGGAGCCGCCGAAGAGCACTGGCAAGAGCGTACCGAGGATGGTGAGAATCGGGATCATCCCGTTACGCAGGGCGTGTTTGAAGACCACGATCCCCTCCGGCAGGCCCTTGGCCCTGGCCGTCCGAATGTAGTCCGCCCTAATGACATCGAGGAGGCCCGATCTCGCGTATCGAGAGAGCGCAGCCAGGCCGCCATAGGTCAGACAAAAGACGGGCAGGATGAGGTGGAGGACCATATCCCAGAGCCTAGCTCCCGTGGTGAGATTGGGGTTGGCGACGACGGACGTTTCGAAGCCGCTGGTAAAGAGCGGTTCTCCGTTGGGGATATATTGAACGATGAGGGTCCCGACGAAGAAGGTCGGCAGCGAGTAGAGGATGAAGAGAACCACCGTCATGACTTGGTCGGCGGCGGTTCTTTGGCGCATCGCGGAGAAGATGCCGATGGGAATTGAGAGGAGATAAACCAAGAAGATCGAGAGCATGCTGAGGGTGAACGAGTACTTGACCCGCTTCAGGATCTCGGGAAGCACGGGCTCTTTCTTGATGGTAAACCCGAGATCACCGACGATGACGTTGCTCATGTACTTGTAGAATCGGGTGTCGGTGAAGAAGCGGGAAAAACGCTCTCCACTCGACCAATTGAAGCGCTCCTGGTTGGTGTCGAACCACTCTCGCCAGGTCGCCAGCAAACGAGCCTGTTCCTCGGCGGTGGCTTTCTCGGGCAGTGTCCACTTGCTGACCTGCTGGTTGTGCCGGCCGATCTCGCGCTGCTCGGCCTTGATCGCAGCGGGCACGTCACTCTCCCGACCGAGGAAGAGATTGCGCTTCTGGCCATTGATGGAGAGTTGGTAGAAGGCCAGCCTCTTGAGCTCGAAGTCGTCGACCTGAGAGGCGATTTCGATCAAGTGTGGGACGATGTACTCGCCGTAGTCCTCGAGTTGGTTCTGGGCTTCGATCTTGTCCTTGGGATCGGCCGAAGGGGAGATGGAGGTCTCCATCAAACCGAGCACCTCGTCCCTTTCGACCCAGAAGTAGGTGTTGAAGAGGACGGGTTTGTCGTAGTTGAAGGTCTCTTTGAAAATTCGATATTGAGCCCTCGCCTCCTCGCTCCCCGCGGCCTGGGCGGCTTCACCGGCCTTGCCAGGCTTCCCAGGGGCAAAGTTGAGCACGAGGAAGCAGACCAACACTATCACGAAGAGCGTCGGCACCATGACCAGGATGCGCTTCAAGATGTAAAGCAAGAGGTGGCTGCTCATCCGCTGGGACCCCTCTGCATCTCGTCGGTCTGTCTCATGGCATCGCCTTGTACCAAGGCAAGGACAGGTCATGGGGGCGGATTTTTTGGAAGTCCATGTTGCGCATGGAGGGTCGCCAAGCGCCGACCCCAAGGTCTGCGAAGAAGAAAGTGTAGGGCTGTTCCTCGTGCAGGATGGCGTGGAATTCGTGGAACAGCTCGAGGCGCTTGGCGTTGTCGAAGGTGACCCGAGCCTCCTCGATGATCTGGTCGACTCGTGCGTTGCGGAAGCCGATGCGATTCGACCCCTCTGGAACGTCGGCCTGACTCGAGTGCCAGATTTGGTAGGGGTCAGTCTCCCAGCTCAAGGCCCAACCGCCTGTGTAGGCGTCGAATTCCTTGTTGTTCATCTTGCTCTGCATCGTCGGCCAGTCGACCGGCGAGATGGTCAGATCCACTCCGATCTTCTTGAGGTCCTCCTTGTAGAACTCGGCCATGGCCTTGAACTCGGGACGGTAGCCATAGACCAACATCGTAAAGCGGAACTCTACCCCCGACCGGTCTCGAATTCCGTTCCCGTTGGTGTCGGTCCAGCCTGCCTCTTCGAGGAGCTTTGCGGCCTCACCAAGGTCGAAGGGCAGCGGCTTGATGGTCGAGTCGTATTCGGCGCTCTCAGGATAGAATGCACCGGTGGTGATCTGCCCCAAGCCCATGAAGACCTCCCTCAGCAACAGCTCGCGGTTGAGCGCGTAGGTCATCGCTCGCCTCACCCGCTTGTCACCGAAGAAGGGGCCGTCTGCGTTCCAGCCCAAGTAGCGGAACGCCATTCGTGGGAACACGGTGTAGCCGAGCTTGCCGCCGATCGGGCTGCCGCCGTCGTTGAAGACATTGGTGAACTCGCCGGTCGAGCCCGCCTCGAGGATCTGCTTCTTGTACTGGGCAGGCTGCAGCAGGATGAAGTCGACATCACCGGTCTCGAGCTTCGCCAGTTGTTGGTCGGGGTTTCCGACGACCAAGTAGATGACCTCGTCGAGCGCGGGCAGCTCGTCGTAGTAGTTCGTGTTCTTGACCAACTTTGCGTAGTTGTTCTCCTCGAAGGAGTCGAAAATGTAGGGACCGGTGCCGTTCATGTGGCGATACCAGTGCTGATTGAAGTTCTGCCCGATGACCTCTTGGGGGTACTCGTGCCCATCGGGGTCGAACGCGTAGATCCAATGGGACATCGGGATGAGACCCATGGTGAACGTCTTGGACTGGTAGGTCTTGGCCTTCCAGACCACCTTCATCTCGAAGTCGCTGAGCTTTTCGAAGTGGTCGAAGTCCTGATAGTAGGTTCGCAGCGGAGCCGCGCCTTCGACGGCGGGATCGGAGATCATCTCCATGGCGAAAACGAAGTCGTCGACCGTCATTCGGTGCTCGCCCTCGAGCCAAGGGCTGCGCTCGAGGTACTGAGCTTGGATGTGATGCCAGTAGACGTCTTCCCGGAGTTTGATGGTGTACTCCGTGAAGTCGCTGTTGACCTGCACGCACCAGGCCAAGTCGGGAGCCCATTTGTTGGGGTCCACCAAGTCACGACGAGCGACCTCGCTTCCGACATACCGATAGATCTCTTGGATGTCGGCACCCGCCTCAGTGATGATGTTGTACCCACTCGACCCAGCGATCGTCGCTCGGATCAGCTTGCCACCGAACTGCGCGTCTTCTGGGAGGATAGGGCTGGGTGGGCTGAGGAGGTTGCCAGGGCAATCGGTGCGAGGGGCAGCGGTCCCGTTGGCGACGCTCAAGCCCCCTCGACGCAGGGTGTTGTTGACCGAGCCAATGTCCTGCTTGAGTCCTCGGATCGAGTTTCGAGTATCGATGAGGTGAGCTTCGAGATTGCTGATCTGCCAGGTGTTGAACAGGGCGAGAAATCCAACCACGGCAAGAAAGAGCACCGAAGCCAGTCCCAGATATATTCCTTTTGACATCGACGACTCCCATCAGCGACCGGAGCGAACCCTGCACGACGAGCCTCCAAGGAAGTTGGACCCTCTCACGCTTCGGCCGTTACCCTACATCACAAAACGACCCGTGCATCCCTCGTCACTACTGGAACATCAGGCGAATTTCGGCTCCTGGCTTGACCAGCTTGCGCTTCTCGCTCGAGTAGTTGTTCGTCTTTGGGAAGTAGACCTTGACGGTATGGTAGCCAGGCTCGATGGGCATCCCCGCAACGGGAGTGTTCTTCCCCGTCGACTTCCCGTCGACAAAGATCTCGCCCGGAGGCTTCGACGCGACGTAGAGCAGCCCGTCCGACGAGGATGACGCCGAGGACGAGCTGGCGCCCGAAGTGGATTTTTTTTTCGCTGCTGTCGTCTTCTTCTTCACCCCTGTCTTGTCGTCGTCGGCGATGTCGTTTGGCTCCTCGCCCGCACTGTCATCGTTGCCAACGGCCTCTTCGACGGGAGGAGTTTCGACGACCGCGACCTTTGGCTTCGCGATGAACACTGCCCCCGCGACGTTGCCTCTGGCGCCCTCGAGGAACCCGTCCATGGCGTTGCCAAACCGGATCTCCGCGGGACGCAAGATGAGCTCGACGTCTTTGACAGGGTTTTCGTCGGTCCACTGGACGGTTTTGATCAGATCTTTGTACCCCTCGAGGTTGGCAGCGACCTGATGGGGTTCGCGCATCAGCTGCCCATCAAGGTTGAGGGGAGCCACCCCTACGGCCTCTCCATTCACGAAAATGGAAGCGCCTGGCGGGCTGGACTGAATCTTGAGGATTCCTCTTTTGGCCTCCATCTCCAACTCGACAATCTCTCCGTCGGAGACCGTCACCACCTCGGTCTTATCGAAGTGGTGGGGGAGCTTGAGGGTCAAGGTGTGCTCGCCTTCGCTGAGCCCCTCGAGGCGAATGGGTGTCATCTGTTGCGTGTCCGCGCCATCGAGCCAAATTGCGGCTCTCGAGGGATCGCTTCGAACCTCGCAGCCGACTCCTTCAGGTGCCGAGCCGGTCTGCTGGAGCCGAGGTCCAGACTCCTCCGAGCTGGCCTTGACCTGCGGCGAAGTCGCAAAGATGAAGGCCCAGGCCAGAAGCAACACCCCGCCGATGGCCAACAGGTAGAGCAGAGTGGGGGGGGGCTCTCTTCCCGCGATGCCTACGCCGTTGCCTTCGGCGTCGACCTTCCCGGTGATCACGGTATTTACGCGGTACACCGAGTCGTCGATCTCGACGTCGACCATTTGTGCGGCGGACGGCATCGCGGCCCGACGAAGCTGCCGATCGGTGCCGACCACGGCTTCGATCTCAGCGACGATGTTCTGGATTCGGTTGCCCGCGAAGACCTCGGTCGGCGAGTCCTCGAGGACATCAGCCCCGGCATTGGGCCAGCCCGCATCGGTCCCGTAGCGAGCGCCGTCTTTCGCGCGTTCGACCAGGCTCTGCTCTCCTGGAATTTCCGGGGCGACCCCCATGACTGCGCTGTTGCTATCGGCGCCGGTCTCGAAGAGGCGGTGCATCAACTCTGAGAGCAGCACGCTGTCGAACGGGGAATGAATGCTGTGGGTGAACTGCGTCAGCGCGAGTTGGAGCTCCCGCGCCGTCTGAAAGCGTTGCCGAATGTCCCGCGCGAGCGCCTTTAGGATGATCTTCTCGAGCTGCGGCGGGATGTCCGGCGAGTAGACGCTCGGTGGCTTGAACTCCGCTCTGCGCACCCGTTGGATCAGCTGGGCGTCGTCTTCCCCCTCGTAGAGCATCCGCCCAGTGACGAGCTCGTAGAGGATCGCTCCCGCCGAGAAGATGTCCGTGCGCTGGTCGACACGGTCTCCACGGGCTTGCTCCGGGGACATGTAGTAGAACTTCCCCTTGATCACTCCACTTTGCGTGAACGACGCGCGTTTCGCGGCCTTGGCGATGCCGAAGTCGACGATCTTGACCTCGCCCTCAAAGGAGATGAGGACGTTTTGCGGGCTAATGTCGCGGTGGATGATATTGAGCGCGTTGCCGTCTGGATCGGTCGCACGATGGGCATACGACAGCCCCGAGCAGATCTCTTGAGTGATGTAGAGCGCGCACTCCAGGGGCATGGCCGAGTTGTAGTCGATGAACCGTCGAACGACTCGAAAGAGGTCACGTCCGTTGATGAACTCCATCGAGATGAAGTAGGCGTTTCCTTCTCGCTCCAAATCGAAGACTTGCGCGACATTCTTGTGGCTCAGACGGGCAGCGATGCGAGCCTCGTTGACCAACATGTCCACAAAGTCGCTGTCCGAGCAGTACTGCTCGTGTAGCCGCTTGATCGCCAGCGTCTTCTCGACGCCGCCCAATCCGGCAGTGTGAGCACGAAAGATCTCCGCCATGCCTCCGACGGCGATCAGCTCGTCGAGAACATACTTACCGAGCTGTTGTTGCATCTCTCTGGTGTCGCTATGGGTTGCAGCCGACGTCTTGCTCAATCGCGCGTTGCGCAACGAGCTGCAAAGGCTCGATTCATTATGCAGCGAGTGCAGGTTCAAGAGCTTGGGTCGGGTGTGACCAAGTTCGAAACCGGCAGTCGTCACGAACAGAAGGTCTTCTCTGCGGCCAACCACGCGGGTTCGAGGACCTGAAGCGGAGCGAGCGACAAGAGAATCGAAGTCCAAGTCCCGGGAGCATACTGGAGAAGTGCACGTTTCGCTAGGCAACATCTCAGATTTTGCGAGCGCAATGCACGCCGTCCGCCTTTCTGGCGTCGCTCCCCAATCCCATCTTCTCTTCATGGCCAGCCGCGCTGACCAGAGCGCCAATCAACGCACCCCTGTGAAAGTCCCTTGGGCACCAAAGGGCAAGTCATCAGCTCCCCAGGATGTCGCTCAGGTCCTTGGCCATCCAGTCGAAGTCGAGCTCGTCCATTCCCCAGTTGATTTCGATATCATCGCCCTCGCCCTTGGCCTCGAGCTCCACGATGACCGCTTTACACAATGCCGCCAGCTCTTCGACTGCAGCTTTGACTTTGATTCTCATCATCCCGGCGTTGACGCGCTGGTCGAACAGGACAATCAAGACCAGCTCATCTTCCACACCAGCCAAGTACAACGAACGGCCCAGGCCTTGGTGAAAGATCGAGCTAAAGGGGTTGCTCAAGAGAGTCGATATCTGTTCGCTCGCCGCGAAGTCGGCCACCGCAAGTGCGGCGAGTTTGGCCACGCTGAATCCCCTCATTTCGCCGGCCTCGGCGACAGGCTGTCCGGTGCGGTCCACAAGGAGCACCGCACGGGCGTTTGAGGACACCAAGAACTCATCGACCTTCGCCGTGATCCGTTCGCGAGTTTCCTTGTTCAGCGTCGCGCCACGTACCAAAAGGACTGCCTTCGGTCGGTCACAACAACGCGCTGGCTTCACTGGCACTGTCGCCAGCCACACGCGTCATCGGGAGTCTGCATGGTCTCGGGTCGCGTCCGTTGGGAGCGGGGGCGCTCTGCTCTACGAGTTCAAACGCGGTCACACGACAGAGACATTATGCATTCATCGCCATCAGGCGGAAACAAAAGAGCACCGACGGCGAGAGGCTGCGGTCACTCAGTCTCGTGGAACTTCGAGACCACTCGCATCAGCTCCGCCAAAGGCACCGGCTTTTCCAGCTGCCGGTTGTCGACTCTGGACAGGAACGATTTCGCTGGCTGTGAAAACACCCCGCCCGTCATGAAAACGATCTTCGCCGTCCAATCTGGGCCGAGCTTCGAAACCGCCTCGTAGAAACCCATCCCGCCACCGTCTGGCATCAACATGTCGCAAAGGATCACGTCGAAGCAGCCGCCGGCTGCAATGAGGTCGATGCCGTCGGACACCGAGGTGACCACCGTCACGTTCGACATCCTCGACAAGCCACGGGCGAGGGCTCTGCCCACAAGTGGTTCATCGTCAACGATGAGCACCTTCGCCACATCGCCGTGGCGCGATTCCGTGGATCGGTCCATGGGCCAACACCTGCCGTGAGCAGACACTGTTGAAAGAGTCTTTATGCAATCAGAGCAGGTTCAGAACGAGCCGACAAGGCAATAAATTCCCCGCGGGAACGTTTGAATTCTGGAACCCTAAGTCGCCCACACGCTATTCTGTCCGGTACGCATCGACAGGCGGCTCGGCCTCGTGCCATCTCAGCCCCAGATTTGCTGACCGCTGCAGCTCGGCGATCACTTGGGCACCGAGCAACAAAATCACAGCTGCGATCTCCATGCTCAACAGGACGATGATCACCGTCGCCAAGGAGCCGTAGATTGTGCTCACCAAGGAGAGGTTGGCGAAATACCAGAGCAAGACCTGCCGCGTCAGCTCCCACAACACAGCCGCGAACAGGCCTCCAATCATCGCCCTCCTGAACCGAATCTTAGCGACCGGCATGACGCGATAGACCAGCGTAAAGAGCAGGACCTCGCCCACAAAGCCGAGAAGATACAAGATCGTGGTCAGCCCCGTGTCCGCAAGAACATGATGCAAAATCCCGACTCGGCTCGTCTCCATCGTGGTGATCACAGACGAGAAGACGGTCAGAACCGCGAGGCTCAATCCCAGGATCAGGATGAAAGCGTAAGGCATCAGCGCTGACACCCAGAAGCTACGATGTTCACGTGTCGGAGTGCGCCTGAAGAT
>PFUG01000257.1:0-3433 GCA_002789955.1 Deltaproteobacteria bacterium CG_4_9_14_3_um_filter_63_12
GGGTTCCTTAGAAGGCTAGGTGTGAAAGGAGGAGGTTGATGGTTGCATGTTGTCTGGCCTGAATTCGTCTACTTATTTTCCGGCGAGCCCTTAGTTGACCTTTGATGGGTGACGAATAACTTCCGAGGCGCTGAGCGTCGAGGCGCTCGACGCGCTGGACCAGTTGCCGCAGATGAAGCTGACGACGCGCAAGGAGCTGCCAAGGCTGCGCCCGCGCTTCCCCGAACCACGTCGGGGAACCGCAGCCCCACCAACCCACGATCCCCCAGGCCTGCCCAATCGGGTTCGCTCAGTAGCTGCAGGCTTTCACGTAGCCGCCGTCGCAGGCCTTCTTGAAGAGCTTCTTGGCCGCGTCGGTGTCCTCACTGCCGCCTTGCGCGTTCTTGTGCATGAAGGCCAGGCTCGAGCACGCCGCCATGACCCCATCGTCGCATGCCCCTTGATACAACGTGCGAGCCTTCTTGTAGTCGACCCCTACGCCCTGCCCTTGTTGGTAGAGGAACGCGAGGTTGTTACACGCCGCCTGGAGGTTGGCACCGCACGACTTCTCGTAGAGCACGGCGGCCTCGCCGATGTCCTCCTTGACGCCGAGCCCCTCGCGATAGAGGTAACCCAGGTTGTTGCAGGCGGCTGCCTCACCGCCATCACAGGCGGTCTTGTAGAGGGCGGCGGCGCCTTCGTTGTCCTCGCTGCCGCCTTCGCCTTTCTGCAGCATGAACCCCAAGCTGCGGCAGGCGGTCATCAAGCCGTCGTCGCACGCCGCCTGGTAGAGCGAGCGAGCCTTGGTCGCGTTCTTCGTCGCCCCGCGCCCTTTTTTGTAGAGGAACGCGAGGTTGTAGCAGCCCGCCGACGAATTGCCGTTGCACGCCATCGTGTAGAGCGTGAACGCCTTGTCGTCGTCCAAGGGAACTCCGTCGCCGTTGGAGTACATGAAGCCCAGCGTCGTGCACGAGGGCATATGGCCTGACTCGCAAGCCTCCCAGCAGCGGGCGGGGTCGCCCGCTTCACAGGCCTTCTCGAGCTCGCTGACGTCCTTCAGGTCGGCCTCCAGCGTCGAGCGCGCGCCAGGCATCAACTCGAGGCGCTCGCTGAACGTCGAGAACCCAGCGCTGCGGACCTCGACCAGGACCGCGCCAGACTCCACCTCGAGGGACGCCGCGGCGTCTTTCGAGCAGGTCCCGCGCACCTCTCCGTTGACCACAACCTCGGCGGCGGCCACGTTGCATTGGATGGACAGCACCGCGGGCAACGGAGCGAGCACGATCCCGCTCAGCGTCGTCGTCGTCGCCGAAAGGTCGACCGCGACCACATAGGGCGAGTAGCCAGGCAGCTTCAGCGTGAGCTCGGCGGGGCCGGCCGGCAGGTCGAGGAACTGGTTCGGGGCCAGCCCGAGCTCGGTCCCATCGAGCAGAACGGTGACCGGCGAGGGCGTCACGTCGAGAATCTCGAGCCGGCCCGTGCCGTTGCCCAAGTCGGAGGGACCATTGCACGCCGAGCCGACGCCCGACCAGCACAAGTAGGCCGCGGCGAGCTTCGGAAAGCCTTCCTTCGCCGCCACCTTGAGGGACTTCCCTTCGCTCTCCACCACGATCTCGAAGACCAGCTCGTTGCTGTCCGGAGCCCACACTTGCAGCTGCAGGTCGAACGCATTCTTGCCCGACTCCATGGCGCTGAGCTCGAGCAGTTGGTCGATGGCGATGCGGTTGGCTGCGCGCAGCTGGCATTCCCGCTCTGAGGTCGCGCCGACCCCAACCTCGCTGTTGCACTGGGAATAGACCGCCTCCATCTCCTTGGAGCCCGCAAACTTGACCAGGCCCTCTTTGAGCACCACCGAGCGGAACCGCGGGGCCGACTGCTCCAGCGCCTTGGCGTCCTTGTCGCTGCCACTGAAGATCAAGAAAACCCGCACCCCATCGTCGTCCTCGGCGCCCGCCGCCGCCGGCATCCAGAGGAAGAGAACCAAGCTCGAAACCAACAGGGCTTTGAGTCGGTGTGAGTCGTTTCTGAGCATTTTCATCCCTCGAATCCCGATGGGTTGCGCGCTTCCGGCGCTCAACACTTCGGGTTGACACGACTCTCCGCCATTCTTGGCTGCGAGCTCGCGACGGGTCCATTTCGGCGAGTGTTTCATTCGCGAGCAGGCTCTAACGTGGCGGCGAGTCGATCGATCTGACACCTGTTCCTGACACCTGTTCGGCCTGGAGGATGACTCGTCAGCTTCAGAAGACGAAAAATTATCGAAGCAGCAAGACGTAGAGCAGGATACCTGCAATCGCCGCCACCGCGAAGACCGCGACCATCAGACCAGGCCCCATCTGGATGAGCCCAGGCAGTTCAACGTCGCCCTCGGCTTCGTCTTTCGCTCGGAGCTCTTCTTCTTCTCGCGCCTTTCGAGCCGCGTGCACCTCGGAGAGCTTCACCACCGCGTCGTCAGCGGGCGCCGCGCCGGTGATGGCGGAGAGCTTCTCGAAGAAAGACCGTCCGTTCTGGATGCGCGTGGTGTGGTCCACGTCCGTCGCCCTCTCCAGCAGCGCCCCCAGCTCACCGCTGAGGACCCAGGCCGGCAGGTCGATTTCGGCTTTGCAGTGCAGCTCCATGCAGCGGAAGAGGTCCTCGCCGACCACGACCGGCTTGCCCGTAAGAGCCTCGATGAAGATCAAGGCCATCGCGTAGACGTCGCGAGCCGGCGTCGCAAGGTCTTGCTTCAAGGCCTCCGGCGAGGTGTAGGCAGGCGTCCCGAGCATCTGCCCAGGCATCGTCAGGCGCTTCTGCAGGTCCCCGTCGTCCAGCAGGGCCAAGCCGAAGTCGAGGATCATCATGCGCTCTTCCGCTGTCCCAGGTTTGTGCAGGAAGAGGTTGCGCGGCCTCAGATCGCGGTGCACGATGCCCGAGGCGTGAATCCGTCCGAGCGCCTCGAGGCAGGGCACGAAGAGCGCCTTGGCGCGAGCGAACGAGAGCGGCCCCGAGTTGGCGAGTTCGTGGCTCAGATCGTGGCCGTCGAGGAGCTGCATGGCGATGTAGAGACGCTCGTCGGAGAACCCAGTGTCGAAGAACGTCACGATGTTGGGATGCTGCACCGAAGCCGCCGCCTTCGCCTCCCGATTGAAGCGACCGATGAACACCTCGGCGTCCGCCTCTCCGCGCACGAACTCGACTTGCGACAAGACCTTTAGAGCCACTTCGCGGCGACTGTGCAGATGTCTTGCTCGGTAGACGTGAGAGCAACTGCCCTCGCCCAGGTACGAGAGGACCTCGTAGCCATCGACGACTTTTCCGCTCTCGAGGATCTTGCGTTTGGCACTCACTGCGATCGTCGTCTCCAGTTCGGTGCGAACCTGGACCAGGCTCAACAACGACGTGAACAGTAAACAACCCCCTCATCGGCTGCAAGCGCCCTCGCTTTGGCCTCGCGCGGCGTTGCCCGACATTGGCG
>PFUG01000257.1:3443-7527 GCA_002789955.1 Deltaproteobacteria bacterium CG_4_9_14_3_um_filter_63_12
GCGCGCGACCCGACACCCACGTGCCACACTCTGGAGGTGACGTCCTCACCTCATCAACCTTGACCGAAAGTCCAGGGAGTATTCGATGTCGTACAAAGTGAGCGAAGTAGAGCAACGGCATTATGCCGAGAGAGAAGTGGCCCGCCGCCGAAAGAAGGCTCAAGAAGAGACCAACGCAGCCAAGTTGGCGACGATCAAGGCTGGCCTCAAAGAGACCGTCGCGGTCGAAGACGACGACATCCTCGAGGACCTGCTCGCCCTGGGCTTCACCAGTGAGACCGTAGGGGTCTTGCCCATCGTCCCCCTCATCGCCGTCGCTTGGGCCGACGGGGAGGTCTCCGCCAAGGAGGCCAAACGCATCCTCGAGCTCTCCGAGCAGAGAGGCGTCAAGAAGGACTCCGAGGCCTACGTGCTCCTCGACGGACTCGTCCAGAAGCAGCCCTCCAAAGAGTTCGTCTACAGCTGCATCTTCGTGCTCAAAGAGATCTATAACACCCTCTCACCCGAGGAGACCTCGCGCGCCAAGCGCAACCTCCTGGGCTTCACTCACGTCGTAGCCAAGGCCTCAGGCGGCGTGCTCGGCCTCTTCGGCAACAAGGTCTCTGGCGAGGAGAAAGACCTCATCGAAGAGATCGCTGAGTGGCTGGGCGTCAAGGACTCCTCAAGCAGCGAGTCGGTGCACAACATGATGACCGTCGACAACACGGACGACGAAGACGACCTCGAGAAGAGCGAGGGTGACGAGGGCGAAGTCAGCGGCGAGGCCACCGAGGACGTCGAGGCCACCGAGGCTGTCGCTGAAGAAGACGAAGACGAAGGCGAAGGCGAGAAGTAGCGCGCTCGGAAAAGGTGGGGCCTTCGGGCCTCCACTTTTCGTTTCAGAAGGGCCACTGAAGCAGAACGCTCGCGCCCGCCCCCTCGGCGGCGGGAGTCACGAACCACGACAAGCCTTCCTCTGGTTTGTCTGTGGTCGGCGGCAAAAACGAGCGGCGACTGGGCTCGTAAGTGGTCAGGGCGAGCACGACGCCTGTGACGTAGAGCACATAGAAGGCGCCGGCGCTGGCGAGCTGAAGAGTCTGCCAGTTCTCTGCCACGGCGCGCTCTTTGGCGGTGAACTCGAAGGTCGCCCCACGGATGTACTCGATGGCGAAGTAGCCCAATAGGCTCGCCGTCGCGGTGACGACCTCGAGGGTGAGAAAGGTCATGCCGAGGGCGAGCTCGTCGTTTTGGAACTGCCCAGCGCCAAAGGGCAGAAAGTTGATGAAGTAGAGGCCCTTCTGCTCCTCGACCGTGACGTAGACGGTCTCGATGACGACGCCTCCGCCTTTGACGCTGCGCAGCTCCTGCAGCTCCTCGTCGTGGTTCTTGCGGACCTCCTCCAGGTAGCTGGCCG
Source organism: Deltaproteobacteria bacterium CG_4_9_14_3_um_filter_63_12 (assembly GCA_002789955.1). GTDB lineage: Bacteria > Myxococcota_A > Bradymonadia > UBA4248 > UM-FILTER-63-12 > UM-FILTER-63-12. The sequence continues at coordinate 4,837 of PFUG01000257.1, forward strand.
CGGACTTGGGGATGGGGATCCCCTCCTCGATTCGGTAATCTGGGTTGCGCCGCAGCAGCCCCAGGAAGGCCAACTCTGCCATGCCCAGCTCGCCGAGCTCGAACTGCGCGACGCCCAGCAGCAGTTGGGCCTCGATGTTCTTGTCGTCGGCCTTGAAGCACTGCTCGGGGTTGATGAGGGGGTCGAGGGTTTGGGTCACCAGCTCATATTGGTGCGTGACGTAGAAGCCTTCGGCGTCGTCGAGCAGCCCCAGCGCTTCGGTTTCATCGGGACAGCCGGCCTGAGCGGGGGCCACAAAGAGCACCGACGCCACCAGGAGGAGGAGGCTGAATGTCGTTGATGTCACTCGCTCAAACGGCATGTCTCGCCCAGTCACGTCTAGCAGTGCTTGCGCTGCGATCGCGCGTAGGGGGGCTCGCTTCGAGCCGCCTCTGTTCTGAGTAGCGCGCGAAAACCCGATGCGGCGCCGTTGACGCCAAAGGACCCGAGCTGCAGCGTCTTTCACGGGGCCTTACCGCTGCAAACTATCGCCCATTCGACCGGCGTGTACAATGCGGAGGCGCATCGCCGATCCCGAGCGTTGGCACCGCACCTGGCCTGCTCCGACGTCAGAACAACACTGGCTCGGTCTTGCCGGGTCCTACCGAGACCTGTTTGTTGGGGTACTTCCGAACGGCCTTCGAGGTGCGGCTCTCGAGCTTGGTGCCTTGGGGGATGGCGTAGATCACGATGGTCTTCTCGCGGCCAGTGTTCTCCATCTCGATGGCCATCGGCTTGCCGGGGAGCACATCTTCGAGCGCACCGGGCTGGTCTTTGAAGCCCCACAGAAAGTACTCGCCGCTCGACTTGTCCTTCTGCTTCACGACGAAGACGCCCGGGCGGTAGTTCAGGCTGATGGCCGGCGCGGTCACTTTGGTTTCGCCCTCAACCACGTGCAGCTTTTGCTTCGACGGGAAACACTCGGGATGTTCCCACATGATGTCGTGGGAGCCTGGGGCGAGCTTGACGATGAAGTCGCCGTCTTCGTTCTTGAAGCGCTTGCGGTCGATAATCGCCTCGGCGTCGAAGGGGAAGACCTGCAGCTCGACGGAAACCAAGCCGGCCTCGTCGACTTTGGGGGCCTTGGGGGCATCAATGGGAGTTTCGGGGTCGGTATCCAGGGTCTTGAGGGGGACAGCCCTGATGATGTGTTTCGCCACCAAGAGTCGCGGGCTGTCGAACAGAGCCCCGCGCCAACCTGGCGCCGTGCCGCGAAGCGACATGCGGGCCACGGCCCTGAGTCTGTCGGTGAGCCTCTCGCGCGCCACGGGGACGGCAAGGGTCCAGAGCGAACCGTGGACGCGGGCCGCGGCGAGCGCCACACGCTCTCCACTCAGCCTCAGAGGGACCTCCTCTGCGACATCGACGGCGACGGCCTCCCCGTGCACTTCGGTCGCGCTGAGAGCGGCCTCGTTGGTGCGCTGAGTGGCCGCTTGTACGAGGAAGTAACCTCCCCCCAGCAAGACGGCGCTGGCCACGGCAAAACTAAGGAGCACCTTGATGCGACGTCCTCGCTGCAGGCGACTGAGGAGGACGAGCGCCTGTTTGTCGTCGGGCTCGTAGGTGAGCACGCGATTGAGGAGGTCGCTGACGTAGGTCAGATCGCGATGTTCGACGGAGTGCGTCGCCCGATTGAGCAGCCGCTCGACGAGCAGCGGCTTGAAGCGCTTCGCGAACGCGGCCGGGTCGGCCACGTACTCGCACGAGAGGGCCAGGGGATCGTCGATGTCGATGGTGGCGAGCTCCTCGCGGAGCGCGTCGCGCAGCTGCGTGACGGTGTCGTAGCGGCGATCGGGGTCGGTCTCCATACACTTGCGGATAATCGCGCTGAGGTGCCGGCTGACCTTGGGGTTTGCCTCGGAAGGCTCGAGGTAGCGAGAGTCGATGATGTTGCGCAAGACAGCCGTCGGGGAGTTGCCCACGAACGGCAGCGTGTTCGTCGTCACGTAATAGAGAACGGTACCGAGCGAGAAGATGTCGCCACGCTTGTCGCTGGGGCGGCCATCGACGATCTCGGGAGGCATGTGAGCCGGCGAACCCAGCAGGCTGCCCGAGGCGGTCATGCGGTCGGCGTCGAGCACGTGGGCGATGCCGAAGTCCATGAGCTTGAGGCGACCGCTGTCGCCGATCATCACGTTCTCGGGCTTGATGTCGCGATGGATGATGCCGACCCCGTGCGCATGCTCGAGGGCATCGCAGAGCTGGAGGATGAATGAGACGCCGACCTCCGGGAACTCGATGGGGTTCTTCTCGACGAACTCGCGCAGGGTCCCGCCCTCGATGAACTCGGTGACGATGAACTTCTCACCGTCCTGCTCGTCGCCCGCGAAGTCGTAGATCTCGACGATGTTGGGATGCCGCAGTTTGGCGACTGCCCTCGCTTCGCGTGCAAAGCGCCGGCTGCTCTCGGGACGACTCGCCAGGTGTGGGTGCAAAAGCTTGATGGCGACGACGCGATCGAGCGAGGTGTCGATGGCTTTGTAGACGACCGCCATACCGCCACGCCCAAGCTCTTCGTGGAGCTCGTAGCGCTTGATGGTACGCGGTTCGGCCATGGTCTATCCGTAGGTAACGACGATTTCCGTTCTTAGCCAACCCGTGCCCAGACAAAGCAAGCCCGTGTGGTTAGCCGCTGAGCGAAGAGACCTATCT
>PFUG01000213.1 GCA_002789955.1 Deltaproteobacteria bacterium CG_4_9_14_3_um_filter_63_12
AACTCCCCGAACAAGCCGCCGTGAGGGTCTCCGTCCGAGATCTCAAAGCAAACCTGCTTCTCGATGCTCTTCTTGAAGGTCCGAACGACCTGGCAGACCGCCGTTGGAGCATCGCGGTGAGCCGCCAGCGCTTTCAAAACATCGGCGCTAGCCTCGCGCTCGTTCTTTCTGACCAGCAAAACGCAAACATCTTCGACTCTGAGGTGTTCGACAAGTTTCTGAGCCGGCGCGGAGAAATCTTGGTAAACGACGAGAAAACGCATGGCGTGCCCCACTTGAGGTTCGCGCTATGGCGTCTTTTCGTCGAGAACATCGAGCACCAGCCCAACGGGTAGTCTTAGGTCCCGGAGTTCTTCGTCGCTCATTCTTCCGATGACCGATGCAACAATCGCCCGAACTCCCACCATGTTCCGAGTCTCCCGCACACGTGCTTTCCCGGGGCGGGGAAGGCGTCCTTGGGCAACCGCTTGCGCCGCTGCCTCACGGACTGGCTCGGTAATACCGGCCGCCTCGAGGCGGGTCTTCAGGAGACGCCTCAGCCGATCATGCCGATATGAGTTCCATGCGGACAACTGGCCAAGTTTCTCCATCTCGCTCAGCCAGTGGCGCCACCAGCGCTGCTCTGGCGACTCGATGATGTCTCTAAGCAACTCGTGGGCGGACTCGGGGACGTGGCCGAGGAAGTCGAGCGCGATAACCCGGTGGTCTTCAGCGTTCGCAGGTTCAACGAGTACATGACCGTCGGGAACCTCGTCGGTTCGCTTCAAGACGAGCGTGCTTCCGTCCGCGGCGTTGACGGCCAGTGCGAAGGGACTGGCGGGGCTAACCCAGGTGCGCCACGTATCGCCGGGTAGCGCCAGCGTGTCTGCGGTGCCAGCTCGCTCACCAGAAGCAGCGGCAGTAGCAGGACGATAGACGACGTCCATGCCGGACCGGCCTGCGACGACCACTCCAGGCACATGTGTGACGACGAAGTCTGAGAGGCTGCGGCATCCGTAGTTCGCGGCGCTCCAGTCGGGAACGGCAGCCTTGAGATCCATCGCAAGCTTGGCGCCGACGGCCTCACCAGCGTCGCTTACCAGTCGCCTGATAACCTCGGAAACTTCGGTCTTGTCTGTCACAATCTGCCCCTAGAAAGCTAAAGAGCCCGTCAGAAAAGGCGGGCTCTTTAGAAGAAGCTTTCTGTATCGCGGGATTGCTCAAAAAGGTTGACGCAACCCACGTCGTCTTGGGCCTGGCCCGACCCGGTAGACAACCCCACAAGGGCGATAGGGCCTGAGCCCTTGCGGATTGTGTTCAAGCTACTCACAGGCAAAGAGCATGTCAACCAAGTCGACAAAGTCGACCGCCGTCGACTGGGCGCCCCGGCGGCCACCTCGACTTGTGGCCTTCCGTCCCGAGCCCTCTGGCTCAACTCCGATAACGCCCGCGGCGTCGACGCCGTCCTCCGACAACCCATCTCACCCATCATCACCTTCCGCTCGGCGCTTTCCAGCCGCACCCGTGGCATACAGGCCCGTGTTTCTTGCGCTTCGGGTGACGCGGCCGGCGTGGTCGTTGCTCCTGCGGTGAGGTGGGTGGCGCCGACGTGGGTTTGGCTTGCTTGGCGCGCATGACGCGCAAGCCGCAAGAAAAACCTGCCCGATTCGCGCACTCGACCCGAGGGCTACAGCACCGTTCTGGGCTTCACGTTCCACACCGTCATGGCGACGGCCAGGGAGAGCACCGCGGCGCCGAACCAGAACGTGACGGCGGCGTCGAAGTTGTAGACGGTGACGCCGTCGGTGACGGTCTTGCCGGAGTCGATGAGCCAGCCGGAGACGATGTCCTGCAGCGAGGCGCCCAGGTAGCTGAAGAGGCCGATGAAGCCCATCACGGCGCCGGTGACCTCTCGCGGGGTCAGGTCGATGGCGGTGAGGCCGCCCAGGAAGGCCACGGTTCCGGCCACGGAGAAGCCAAAAATGCCCATGCCGAGGTAGTCCAGCCAGACGTTGTCCGGCGGACCGTAGAAGAAGATGCCGAGGCCGACGATCTGCAGCGAGCCGTAGAGCAGCGTCGCCTTGTGGCGGTTGGTGTAGAAGACTTTGTCGGAGATGAAGCCCGACAGCGCGCCGCCCAGCACCCCGATGATGGGCGCCGTGCCCATGATCGGTCCGGCCTGGGCGAGGGTGTAGCCTTTGACCTCTTGCAGGTAGAGGATGCCCCAGTTGTTGATGGCGTAGCGGGAGACGTAGGTCAGGGCGCTGGCCAGGCCGAGGATCCACACCGCCGGCACTTTTAGGATCTTGAGCTGGGTCCTGAAGAGCGGCGTGGTGCCCTTCTGAGGCAGCGCCAAGGGGTCGTCCTTGTACTCGCCGATGGTCGGCAACCCCAGGGTTCGCGGACGATCGGCCAGCAAGAAGATGAGCAAGATGCCCATGGCCATGGCGAGCGCTCCGGCCACGCCGAAGCCCGCTCGCCAGCCAAAGGCGCTGACGACGACCGCGGTGCCCACGAAGGTGATGGCCTCGCCGATGCTGTGGGAGACATACCAGACGCCGTAGAGCGAGCCGCGCTCCTTGGTGGCAAACCACTGCGAGAGCGTGACCACGCTGGGCGCCGCGCCCATGGACTGCACCCAGCCATTGAGCCCCCAGAGCACGACAAACACCCAGAAGAGGGAGGTCATCCCGAAGGCGAGGTTCACCAACGCCGAGAGAATCAGCCCCGTGGCCATGAACTTACGGATGTTGGCGTAGTCCGAGAGGAGGCCGTTGAAGAGCTTGCCGAAGGCGTAGACGAAGAAGAGGGCCGAGCCGATGTACCCTAGCTCCGTGGCGGTCAGCAGTCCGGCGTCGAGGATGGGCTTCTTGACGACCGACAAGGAGAGCCGAGTCACGTAGAAGAAGCCGTAGCCGATGGTGATCCCGAGGAACACGCTGCGGCGGTGTTTTTTGTAGATTCGGTCGAGGTCCTCCTGGGAGAGGTCCTGGAGAGGCAGGTCGGGGCCGGTCTTGTAGAAGTTCAAAAGTCTCGAGAGCACAGACGCCTCCAAGGCGAGGGCAGGGGGAGCGGCGGCGAGTATGGGCGATCGCGGGACTGGGTTCCAGCTGTGCTGTCGGTGGCGTAGGGGCGCAGCGTGCTGCGCCCTCCAGGGTGGTGTGCCCCTGCGCGGGCCGCGGGCTGTAGGGGCGCAGCGAGCTGCGGCCTCCAGGGTGGTGTGCCCCTGCGCGGGCCGCGGGCTGTAGGGGCGCAGCGTGCTGCGCGCTCCAGGGTGGTGTGCCCCTGCGCGAGCCGCTGGCTGTAGGGGCGCAGCGTGCTGCGCCCTCCAGGGTGGTGTGCCCCTGCGCGGGCTGTAGGGGCGCAGCGTGCTGCGCCCTCCAGGGTGGTGTGCCCCTGCGCGGGCTGTAGGG
>PFUG01000162.1 GCA_002789955.1 Deltaproteobacteria bacterium CG_4_9_14_3_um_filter_63_12
CGCCCCTACATGCCTAATGATGAGAATGCCATGTAGGTGGTTTGGCATGACCACGAACGCGTCTAGGCAGACGACCGGAAACCGTTGGGGCAATGCAGTCCACTGCCCGACAATCATCCGACCTGGTTCGTTGAGGTGCATCTGCCCACCCACAACCTCGCCAAAGAACCGTGAACGATCCTGCGCGCAGATCGTCACGAAATACGCCCCGGGCTGCGAATAGTCGTATCCCGCTAGGCGGACGCTGCGTCGGTGTCTTCTGCTGCTGTTCACGTCGTAGCACCCAATCCCTCCAGCCAGGTCGCCGTCAGCGGCGTGACCGTCCGCCCGAGCAGGGCCTTCACTCATAGACGCATATTTCGAGACTCGCCACTCGGCGAGCTCGACGCGGACAAAATCCGGCAGGGCGGACGGCATTGATTTTCGGGCCGGATTGCGCCTGCGCTGGGGGCTTGCGAGTCGGCAATCCGAACCAGGGCGTCCCACGCCGCGCCTCGGCCCCCAGTCCGAACAAGCCCCAAGCCTGTGCCTCTGCCTTCACCACAACAGCACCTGTAGGCTCGTGGTTGGGCGACCTCTGAGGCACCCTCGCCGTCCGTGACGAGGTCTGAGGTCCGCAGATGCTGAGGCGAGGTCCGCAGATGCTGAGACGAGGTCCGCAGATGCTGAGGCGAGGTCCGCAGATGCTGAGGCGAGGACCACAAATGCCGCGACGAGGTCCGTAACCGCTGCGGCGAGGTTCGGAGGGTCGAGAAGGTTGGCGAAAGGAGGGAAGAGCTCGGGGGGCTGCCGCATAGGCGCTAGAATAGCTGTTGTTGGCCTAATTCAGCTGATTCTGCGGTCTCTCTTGTTGAGCTGTGGGGTCGGCCTTTGGCCCTCACCCCCCGGCCCCCTCTCCCACTTCGTGGGCGAGGGGAGTCCAGCGATTGCGGTCAATTGGAGGTCTGGGGTGGGATCCAGTCTCGATAGGACCTTCTCGGGCTCGTGGCAAAAAGAAACGACCCGGGCGAGCTCTCGCCGGGGTCGTCTCTTTTGGACTTCAAAAGCTGAGAGGCTCTATTCGACGAGCTCAGCGTTCTCGACGATGACGGCGTATTGGTAGCCGGCGCCGAAGTTCTTGTCTTTCCCGAGGGTGCCCTTCAGCGTCACGACGTCACCGACGGCGACCACGGCTTTGGTGGTGACGGTGAGGTCGTGGGTGTTGGCCGTCGCGTCGCCTGAGCCATCTTGGATGTGAATCCAGTTGGTCCCGAGGATGTTGGCGTTGAACTTGACGACCTTGCCGCGGACGGTGACGCCAGAGTCCTTGAGGGTTTCGAGCTCGGTGTAGCAGTCGGCGATGGCCTTCCCGCCCTCGGGCTTCTCGATGCCCTCGATCTTTTCCGCGGGCGCGACGGTACGGGCTTGCGAGCCGTCGACCGCCTCAGCCGGGATCTCTGCGACGCTGGCGTGGTTGGCGTCTTTGGGCATCGCATCGGCAGGAGCCGTGGCGCCATCGGTCGCCACGGTGATGGCTGGAACGAAGTCGATGGATTCGAAGGTCCGCTCCAGGGTCGGGCTGAAGAAGTTCTGCATGACGGCGCCAGCTGGCAGGGAGACGGTCTGGCCAACGGCGACTTTGGTCAGGGGGCCAGCGGCCCACAGCGCGGTGCCATTCACTTCGACTTGCACGTAGGTATAGCCGCCTGCGTCCATGGTCTCTTTGACGACGCCAAATCGCTCTCCGCTGGCGTTCGTCGCGTTCGCAGCACCGGGGTTGCTTGGAACCTTGACCGCCTCGGGACCTTCTCCAGAGACCTGTGTCTTCACGGGTGAGGAGTTGGTTTCTGCGACCTGTTGGGTCTTAGAATGATCACAACTGATGAGGGCACTGAGCGCTACAATCGAAACAACAATGACGAGAATTCTGTGCATACTTCACCTCCTAGGGTCAGGTGGATGCACCTTTATGCACACCCTCTATGGCGTGTCAACGCGAGATCGACGTTCGGGGGGAGGTTGTCAGCGGTCATTGTCAGCCGTACATCGCTAGGCGGCCTATTCTCGACGCTTTTCTGACTCGAACGATTTCTGTACGGGTTGACGCTCGAAGGGCTTGTGCGGAGGAGCGAGCTTGGAGAGCGACATTCTGCAATTGGTCCTGCTCGCTTTGACTGGAGTGCTCGCTGGCACGGTCAACACGATTGCGGGGGGGGGGTCACTGTTGACGCTCCCTGCATTGATGCTCTTGGGTGTGAGCGCGCCGGTGGCCAACGGCACCAACCGCATCGCGATCGTCATGCAATCGTCGATGGGGGCGCGCGCGATGCACAAGCGCGCTCCTTTTCCGTTGCGCGCGACTTTTCTGCTTTCGATTCCGACGGTGATCGGCGCGATTGCTGGGGCGTGGTTGGCGACTCGCTTCCACAGCGACGACATGCGCATCGCGATCGGCTGCGCGTTGGTCGCTGGGGCCCTGTTGTTGGCGGCGCAGCCCAAGCGCTTACTCGAGAAGCGAAGCAGGGAAGAAGGACGCTCGCACCCTTTCTTGTTGGTGTTCGGGCTGTTGGTGGCTGGGTTTTATGGGGGGCTCTTGCAAGCGGGCGTGGGAGCGGTCTTGCTGGTCGTCCTAGGGTGGGTGGGTCGTTGGGATCTCCTCGACGCGACGGGTGCCAAGAACTTGATGATCGCCATTTACACCTTTCCGGCGTTGGCGATCTTCGTGCTGGCCGACGAGGTGGCCTGGCTCCCTGGCTTGGTTCTTGGGGTTGGCGCCGTTGTCGGGGCGGAGTTTGGGGCTCGCCTTGCTCTGCGGGGCGGGCGCAAGCTCATCTTGGGCACCGTGGTGATCGCGGTCTTGGTTGCCGCGCTGAAGTTGCTCGGGGTGCTGGGATAAGAAGGCCCCCGCAACATCATAGCGGGCCCGCTCCAGGCTGTGCGGCGAAAGGCGTCGAATGGCCGTTCTCAGCCCCACGGACCACTTGACGGAACTCTAATCGAAGTGCAACCGTCGTCGTCATGGCTCCGCCGCGAAAAACAACCAAGCCGCCCGGACGGCTCTTCTGGATAATCCTCAGCGCCGTGTTCCTGGGCGCGGGCTTGGTGGTGGTCTACCTCGCATGGCAGCGTCACGTCATAGCGCAGGCGAACGTGCCGAGCACCTGCACCGTCACCGCAGCGACGCTGTCCTACAACAGCGAGGATTCGAGGCACGCCTACACACCGAAGGTCATCCTCGCACACGAGATCGATGGCAAGCGGTACGAGCGCACCGACAGCGGCCCGAGCTACAGCATCAGCAGCGACGCGCAGAGCACCCTCGCCCGCTTTCCCGTGGGCAGCCAGCAGCCCTGCACCTACGTCGCCGGTCACCCAGAGCTCGTGACCGCCTTCCCCGGCAAGGATTCGGGCGCCCTGGTGTTCGGGCTCTTCGGCGTTTTTTTGATGTTGATCCCCGCCGGGGCCTATGCGTTCGTGCGCTTTCGGCGTCGCTGAGATCGAACTGCTCGAGCGGGGCGGCCCGCTGGCGGTTGCGGTGGTCCGAGGAGCGCTGGGGCGAAATGCACGCCGGCGGTTGGCACGCACGTGGCGACTTTCCCGCCGGATGAGTTCAGCACAGCCATTCGGCTCGTCGTGCAGCCGGAGTTCTGGGAGCGTGAAGGCCCGTCGAGGACTCGCGAAACGTTGTTTCGGGGGTCGAGAGACGTCGGCCACCCGCGTCGAGATGTCGCTCGAGGGGTCCGGTGAGTTGCTCTGGGGGTCGATCGCGGTTGATAGACCCCGAATCAGCATTGAACGACCGACGGATCAACCTAAAGCATCGACGGATCAACCTCGAACACAGGCAGGATCCACCTCAAACACATACGGATCAGCCTCAAACATCGACGGATCAACCTCAAACATCGACGGATCAACCTCAAACGCCGACCGGATCAACCTCAAACACCGACCGGATCAACATCAGACAACGACGACGGATCAGCCCAGTGCGTCGAACGAGCGCCTTGCGCCATCGATGGACTCAACCCAGTGCGTCGAACGAGCGCCTTGCGCCATCGATGGACTTGCCGGCGAGTCCTACGGCCCGGTTGGCACTCGCCCGGCGCGACCTCGACCACTCGCCGCAAGAGCGCATCCAAATCCAGGCGCCCTGGTGGCCTTGCTACTGGGAGCTCGTCAACAAGCGTTTGGCCTCCGATGTCGGATGAGCAACACAACTGTGTTGACTCGCACGGATCGGTAAACGAAGCTGGCCGGCGTTCTGCAGCGACCAAGGATCTTTGAGTGAGGGCACGATGGTGAGCGTAGAAGCTCTCGGAACGGCGGCGATCGAATGGCTCGAGACGCCTGACGATACCCCCAAGGTCGACAAACCGGTCAAGCGCGAAGGCCGCGACATCCGTGTGAGCCGCGTCGTCGAGTGTCCACATTGCCAGTGGCTCGAGTCGGAGCTGAGTTCGGCTTGCTTCCGCTGTGGCGGAGAGCTGCGAACCGATATTCGGGATGACCCGACGCTCAGGCGTCTCGGAATTTCGATGGATGGGGTGCTGGTCTCGGTGGGGGCGACGAAGGAGCTGCCGCTCAAAGTCAGTCCGAAACTCGACGCAGGGGCCTACCTGCTCCGGCTCGAGGCCGAGCGACTGCGGCTGATTCAGGGTTTTGACGATCTGCTGAGCCTGGAGGTTGTCGAGGTCGATCAGTACGAGTACCAACTGGAGGCGTGCCGCCGGGCCTTGGCACACATGCGCGGACGCGCCTTGTTGGCCGATGAGGTCGGCCTGGGGAAGACCATCGAGGCCGGGCTGGTCATGAAAGAGTTGTTGGTTCGCCGGATGGTGAGCCAGGTCCTGGTGCTGACTCCAGCGAGCTTGGTCTATCAATGGCGAGAGGAGCTCGAGACCAAGTTCAAGGAGCAATTCCTGGTGGTTACGACCGCCGCTCAGTGGGATGACGTGCCCGACGAGGGGGCGCGGGTCATTCTCAGCATCGACCGCGCCAAAGGGGATTTTCACAGCGCCCAGATCCTGGACCGCCCCTGGGATCTCTTGATCATCGACGAAGCTCATCGGCTCAAGAACCGCTCAACGAGAGCATACAAGTTCGTAAAGCAGATCGAGCGCCGCTACATGCTGATGCTCACGGCGACCCCGGTCCACAACGATCTGACCGAGCTGTACAGCCTGATCGACCTGCTCAAGCCGGGGCAGCTGGGGACTTTGCGCTCGTTCAAGGAGCGCTTCGTCAAGAGCGGGGATCCCCGTTCGCCCGAGAACGCTCCGGCCCTCAAGCAGCTCCTGGGCGCGGTGATGATCCGCAACCGTCGAACGGAGGTCGACATCCGCTTTCCGCAGCGACGTGCGGCCGTGCTGCACCTCGAGCTGCCGCAGCTCGAGCGTGCGCTTTACGACGACCTGAGCCAGTTCATTCGCAGCACCTTGCGCTCAGAGGCCGAGAGCGAAAAGCAGCGCCATCTGACTTTGGGTTTGATGACGCTGCAGCGAGAGGTCTGCTCGAGTCCGGCGGCGATCCTCGAGACGTTGAACAAGATGAAGGCGGATCCCGAGTATTCTCCGGCGTTGCGTCAGAAGTTCGACGACCTGGCCGTACAGGCCGACGCCATCGGCTACTCGGCCAAGGTGGACTCCGTCTTGGAGGTGCTCGAGCACCACCCAGGAAAGTTCTTGGTTTTCACCGAGTTCAAGGCCACCTTGCTCGACCTCCTCAAGGCGCTCGAGGAGAGTGGGATCTCGGCGGTAGGATTCCACGGCGGATTGAGCGGTCCGGAGAAGGAACGGGTCGTCAAAGCCTTCAAGGACGACGTGCGGGTGATGGTCAGCACGGAGTCTGGTGGGGAGGGGCGCAACCTCCAGTTCTGTCACCAGGTGATCAACTACGATCTGCCTTGGAACCCCATGCGAGTGGAGCAGCGGATTGGCCGTGTGCACCGCCTTGGCCAGCTCAACGACGTGCTGGTCTTCAACTTCAGCACCAAGGACACACTCGAGGCCTACTTGCTGGACCTTCTGATCCGCAAGATCCGGATGTTCGAGCTGGTGGTGGGCGAGCTCGACCTAATCCTCGGAGAGTCCGACAAACCGGGCGAGGTTGCTGGCTCGTTCTACGACATGGTCAAGAATGCCTGGAGCTCAGCCGAAGACGAGTTCGACCTGCAGATCTCAATGGACGAGATCGGCGAGCGCTTCTCCAAGTCGCGTGCCCGCTATCTCGACACGCGGCTGCTCAACGAAGAAGTCTTCAACGTCCTAGAATCTTACGAAGATCTTTCATGACAGAGAAAACACCAGCGAAAGGACGGGGCTCTGCGAGCCGCGCCGAAGCGGTTGCCGACTATTGCGAGCGCTTCTTTGGCCACTTTGGCGCCGCCCCGGCCGCCAGCCATGTCGAAGACCTGCGGGCGCGCACCTTACGCGTGGCGCCGGTCGGAGACCTGCAAGAATTCTTGGGCGAAAAGACGCTCGACATCGTCTTCCACGCCTCGTTGGAGGGCGATCTGGTCACGCCTGGCAGTCGACTCTTCGACCGCATGCTCGACTGGTTGCGCGAGCTGGGCCGCTGCTCCTGGGTGCCATTGGCCGCGCGGGAGCTGCCCTCGCGATTGCCGGTCGGTTTCGGGCCCCTCGCCCCGTACCAGGGGGTCGCAAGCCTGAAGCGGGGCACTCAACATGACCTGGAGCTGGTCGTGCAGGCCGTCTTCGTTGGCGAGGAGCGTCACGAAGACCTCGTCGTCGTCACTCTCAGCGAGGCCGGCGAGGCCCACACCGTGGAGTCCTCGGTGGTCGCCGAGGTGCTCGCCGCTGGAAAGGTCGAGCCCCACTCCGAGCTGGCCCATCCGAGCCAAAAGAAGCTCAAGCAACAGCTCGACGACGCCCTGGAGTGGCTCACGCAGTGGGCAAAAGAGCAGGCCGCGCCTCGAGAAGAGGAGATGTTGGAGCGCCTCTCCACCGAAGTCCAGCGGCTCACCAACTACTACGGCGAGCTCATCGCCCAGAACGAGATGAACGAGGACCTCCGCGAGCAGCTGGCGCACGACCTCGACCTGCGGGTGTCGGAGGAGGTCAGCAGCCACCGCATGGCGGTGGAGGTGAACGTGGTTTGCTTCGCGGTCATCGCTCGTCCGGTGCTCGACTTCGACTACGAGTTCGAGGTTCTGGGGAAGACGATCCCGATGTCTTGGCGAGTCGACTGCAGCGATGGATTGATCACGTCTCCCGTCTGCCCGACGTGCGCTGAGCCCGCGAAGACGGCTGCGGTCTGCAGTGGGGGTGAGGAGTTGCACCTGGCTTGCGAGTCTTGTTTTGGAGTCTGCGCCGTGTGCCAAGCTCATCGCTGCTCGGACCATGGCTTGGTGAGCTGTCACATTGGTGGTGAGCTCTTGTGTTCGAGTTGTGCCCCCCGTTGTGAGGGCTGCGGCTCGCCCACGCGCAAGAGCCGGCTCAAGCAGCAGGATGGAACCTGGCTCTGCACGGTTTGCCGCGAGTAGGGCTGAGACAGAACTCTAGGAGGTCTTGTGGAGCGGGAAGGGGTCATCAAGTTCGAGCTCGAGCACAGCGACGACCCGAAGGTCATGGAGCGACATCGGGAGTGCGCGGCGGCGATCATCTCGTGGCGCGACATTTTGGTGCGTCTCTCGCTGGTCGGCCAATCGGCGGAGCGCTACGGGGGCTTGGGGTTTGGCAACGTGTCGGCACGGGTGGCGCCGTTCGCTGGTGGGCGAGGGCAGCGGGCGTTCCTGATCACGGGGACGCAGACGGGCGGTCATGTCTGTATGTCGAGCCAAGAGGTGACGCTGGTGTCTCAGACCCGGGCGCGTGAGGGCTGGGTGAAGAGCCAAGGACCGGTCAAGCCATCGAGCGAGTCGACGACCCATGCGGCGGTTTACGACTTGTCTCCGGCGATTCGCTGGGTCTTTCATGTCCACAGCCCGCTGTTGTGGGCCTGGTCGGAGAAGCACTCGGCGTCGTTTCCGCGCAGCGCCGCCGACGCGAGCTACGGCTCGCCGCAGATGGCCGACGAGATCGACCGATTGTGGCGCGAGACGACGTTCCCGGAGTCTCGCATCATGGCGATGGGTGGCCACGAAGACGGCGTCATCGCCTTTGGCCGCTCGCCGATGGAGGCCGCGCAACCGGTGTTGACGGCGCTCTCCGTGGCCAACATCGCGCGCTGCTTGAACACCGGCGCGCTCTGTTTGTAGGGTGCACCCGCTCAGTAGATCTGGTTTTCGGGGTCGATCTCGTAGCTGAGCGTGAAGATGTCGAGATCGAAGGCCCACGAGTGGCGCAAGGCGCTGATGAAGTTCTCGAAGAACTCCTTGACGTCTGGGGTCCAGTCTTCTCGGGGCTTCATGGGGGAGTGAATCAAGTTCTCGAAGCCGTCCTCGTCGAGGACGTCGATGTCTTTGCCCTTCTTGTTGAGGACGTCGACCTTATCGTGCTTGGTGCCGCCGGTCCCTTTGGAGCCGATGATCAGGTAGTTGATGTTATGGGAGACGGAGTTCTGGGTCTCGATTCCGACCTCGAGCAGGAGCCGCTCGGCGTCGTGGCGAGAGTAGTTGGAGAGCCGGCCGGCGATGGCGGCGGTCTTGGGGACCTTGAACGAGTCGCCGCCGAAGGCGACCCGGAGCAAGGTCTCAACCTGATTGACGTCGAGGAAACCCCAGCGGATTCTCGAGCTGGAGGATTTCAGCTTGGCGATCGGCGAGTCCACGAAGTCGTTGCGCCACGCCTCGTGCTGCATATGGGCGAAGATCTCGGTGAGGAAGTTGGGGTCTGGGGTATCGCAGACCACCTTGAAGCGTCGTTGCCCGATGTCCTTGAGCAAGCTGGCGATGGCCACGGCGTCGTTGAGGGTGTCGATGCGTTTGGGTGGGTCCATGATCAGGCGCTCGACGCTCGGACTCCAGTTCTCCATCATGTCGTCTGGGATTCCGAGGTTCGTCTGCGTGTGGGACGCGAGTCGCAGGAAGCGTTCGACGAGCGTGAGGTCTCGGCTGCCGATCATGTTGATGACTTCTTCGAGATACCCAGTGTGAACATCGATAGCGAAATGAGGCATGCAGAAGTCTCCTACTGAGGGGCACGGCGGCGCCAATGACCATCGCGCGCAGGGACGAGCGGGCTCGCTTGGAGCCAGCTCGGTTCCGAGTAGCGCGCGAAATCCGCTCGAAGGTCACGGCCCAGGGCTTTCTTTGCGGCCAACCGCTCGGACTCGAGAGGGCCACCACTAGCACAAAGACGCTCCGAATTCACCCGTGACCGCTGAGAGAGAACGAGGCGCGCCGAATCAGCCCAGAGCCATCTCACAGAGGGCGAGGAGATCGTCGGCGCGCCCTTTCGGACCGATGGTGAAGGCGTTGAGGGAGAACCCAGCCGAACCTCTGCCGGCGCCGCCCACGAAGAGCTGACATCCATCGGCCAAGCCATCGGCATGGACCTCGATGCGCAGGTCTGGGGCGGTGTGGGCGGCGAACGGCGCGCGGACCTCGAGGATCCGCACGACCAGCTGCGAGCCTGGGACGCGCACGACGGCTCCTGCTTCCTCGAAGGGCTGCACCGAGAGCTGTTGGAGCTCGCCGAGGCGAGAGATGTGCAGGACCGAAGGTGAGGTCTGGCGCCGTTTTTTGAGCTGCGGTGGGGGGATGTTGTTGCGCGCTTCCTGCGCGTAACCTTTCGGGTTTGCACGACTCTCCGCCATCCCTGGCTGCGAGTTCTTGCCCTCGAGGCGCCCCAGCATCTCGGCGATCCGGGTCCCGACGGTGGCGGCCGAGGAGTAGCGGGTGGTGTGGAAGGGGCCGGCGAAGGTCTGTCCTCGTTTCATCTTGGTGATCGGCACGATGGACTGGCCGCCGTGGTCCTGCAGGGGCCGGACAAGAAGTCGCAGCTCTGGTTCTGAGGCGTGGGCGATGCCAGCGAGGACCAGGTTTGCGGCCTCGACCAGGCGAGGCACGCTCGAGAGTTCGCCGGAGTAGAGCCACTCGGGAAAGTCGTCGGGGGCGAAGGGCGGCTGCGCGACCTTGGGAAGTATGGCTCGTGGCGCGGTTTCGGTGCTGGGGACGAGCGCTTGAATGAGGCCCCTGAGGCCTACTGGGGCTGAGGCCGCCGTGCGCTGCACGCCGAGGTCTTTGGAGCGAACCCAAGCGCGCAGCTCAGCGTCCTGAAAGCAGCGGGTCGCCCCCCAAATGGTGTCGATCTCGGCGTCGTCGAGCTCGAAGAGCTGCAGTCGTGCGGGGCCGTCGAGCCACCAACGGACGCGGCCGCCACTGGCAAACCCTCTAAGTTCGAGCCACCCGGCCTTGGAGGCGGAGTCTGTCCCGAGCTTGAGCGTCGCCGGACCGCAATGGGAGACTTGGTGGGTTCCCGTGGCGTCGGCGGCCGTAACGGGGTCGCTCCAGTTGCCGTCGGCCGCAAAGAGCTCCTGCGCCAAAGCGCTGACGTGCTCCAAGAGCCCATCGCGCTCGGGTCTCAGGAGGAGGGTGTAGGTCAAGGTCTGCATGGCCCCCTCAGTGCTTATTGCCGTGGTCTGCTCCAGACTTGGCGCGGTGGAGCTCTCGGGCCTGTCGGGAGAGCTGAGCGGGGACGTTCTTGTTTCGCTGCAGCGCGGAGAGGTCGTGTGGGCGAAGCTGTTTGAGGAAGCCGATGGCCTCGTGGAAAGGGGTCTTGGGATTGTTCACGAGGGAGACCAGGACTGGATAGTAGCGCGTCCAGTCGCGTTTTTTGGCGATGAACTCGACCACGGCGTTTGGCATCGAGCGGTTTCCCGCGAGCTTAGTCGCCTCGCCGGGGGTGATTTTCGGGCTTTGGATGGCCGCCATATGCACGACTCTGCGGGCGTCGCGCACGAGGATGTTGCGGTCTTCGGCGTTGCCGAGGATGGCGAGTCGGATCTTCTGCGCCGGGTTCATGTTCTGGATGGTCATCCAGCGGCCTACACGCTTCTTCTCGTCTTCGGTCTCGGGTTCCTCACCCTCGAGGAGGGCCTCGATTCGTTCGTCGAGTTCTTTGTCCTCGGCCACGGACTCATGAAGGATGTTGGCAAACAGTCGGTCGTCGATCGCCTGTTTTCCGGCAGCGTAGTCTTCGTCCTTGATGGCCTCTTCGAGCCCGGGCAGTCCTTCGAGCGCGATGTTGTTGCGCTTGGCGAGGTCGAGGATCTTGTCGACCGTGGACATCCGGGTGTTCGGGTTGAGGTAGAGCGCCTCGATGATGATGGGAGAGCGCATCAAGCGGACGTGGAAGTTGGCGATCATCTCGGCGACCCGCTCGTTGGTCTTGGAGGCGATGAAGGCGATGGTCTGGTCGTCGACGGCCTGATTGAGGCTGAGGGTCTCCATCAGCCCGTGGTCCAGCACAAAGGTCTGGCCGAGGAGATCGAGGACTCGCGCGTCGAGCGCCAAGGAGACCACGCCACTGACGAGGTCTGCGGGCATGTCTTTGAGGCTCTGCGCGGCGGCCTCTCGGATGCCTTTCTCTGGATCCAGGGTCAGCTGATAGAGGACAGGGATCATCTCGTTGGGCGAGAGGGGCGCCATCATTTTGGCGCCCATCATGCGCAGGGGAGGCGGGGAGGCAGGATCGACATGCTTTCTGGCCGCGTCAGAGAACTGGCTGAGCTCGAGGCGGGTGTGATTCATGGGTTGTGTCATATCAACTCTCCGGATCTCATCAAAAAGAGATGGCAATCGAAGAAAAGCCCACCCTCGCCACGACCGCGAGGGGCTGTTGTTCGACTCGAACCCCGTCGTTTTGCGGCCGGCCTTCGGCGGCGTGTTCGTCTCGCAAGGCGCAACACAGTGGGAACCTCATTGGACAAACGAAGGGCCAGCAGTATCCGTCAGCCGCGGCTTCCTCGCAACCTTTTGGAATCTATTGCATCGCTCTTAGGCACGCCAGCTGGCTCGCTTCGAGCCAGCTGGCGTGTTGAGCGTGAACTTCAATCGCGAATTCACTTCACGACGCTTCTTTCGAGTCGGGGCGGTCGAGGTGCTCACGGCTGCTTCGCGCCCAAGGGTCCGAATCTGGCTCCCTGAGGCCAATTGAGGCAGACTCCGAGACCCCGGCCGAGTCGCACTTTCTGAGCGCGAGAGAAGGAACAGAGATGGGCAGCATCCTTGTGTTCAACACCACCGCGCAAGAGACGAGAGTCGCCCTCGTCGAGCAAGGAGTGATCACCGAGTTCTATGTGGAGAGGAGTCGCGACCGCTCGTCGGTCGGCAACGTCTACAAAGGTCGGGTGCTGCGCGTATTGCCCGGCATGCAGGCTGCTTTCGTGGACATCGGGCTGGAGCGCGCCGCCTTTCTCTATGTGGCGGATGTCTACAACCAGCACGAAGCCTACCTGTTCGACGGAGCGCCCGAAGGTGAGGATGAGATCGCCAATATCCCGCAGTCGCGAGGGCGCACGCGACCCACTGGCCCCATCGAACAGAGGTTGATCGAGGGTCAGGAGATCCTCGTGCAGGTCTCGAAAGAACCCATCGGAGCCAAGGGCGCCAGGGTCACCAGTCATGTCACGCTACCTGGGCGCTATCTGGTGCACATGCCGACCTTCGATCACATCGGTGTGAGCCGAAGGATCCTCGAAGAGAGTGAGCGCGATCGGCTCAAGGACGTGGTCGCGAAGCATCGGCAGCCCGGCACTGGCTTCATCGTTCGGACCGCCAGCGAGAGCATTCCAGAGCCTCAGCTGGAACGGGATCTCGACTACCTCAGCAACCTGTGGCGAGAAATCATCAAGGGATTCGACGCTCAGCCAGCGCCGGCCTTGCTCTACGAAGACTTGGACCTGGCCTTGCGAGCGGCCCGGGATCTCTTCACCAACGACGTCGACAAGCTGGTCATCGACGATGAGACCGAGTTTGCGCGCGTGCACAGCTTCGTAGAGAAGTTCATGCCCTCCCTGGTCGAGTCGGTCGTCCTCTACCAGCGGCCGGAACCTATCTTCGACGCCTATGGCATCGAGATCGAGATCGCCCGCTCGCTGGGTCGCAAGGTCTGGCTCAAGAGCGGTGGCCACATCGTCATCGACACCACCGAGGCGCTGACCGCGGTCGACATCAATACCGGCAAGTTCGTCGGTCAGCACACCCTCGAAGACACGATCGTCCAGATCAACCTCGAGGCCGTCAAAGAGATCGTCTACCAACTGCGCTTGCGCAATATCGGCGGGCTGATCATCATCGACTTCATCGACATGGAGAAGATGAGCAACCGAGAGAAGGTCTATGCTGCGCTCGAGGAGCGCCTAAAGACCGACAAAGCGAAGACCAACATCTTAGAGATCAGCGAGTTCGGGTTGGTCGAGATGACCCGCAAGCGCGTCCGTGAGTCCTTGGTTCAGACCCTGTGCGAGCCTTGCTTCTATTGCGAGGGAAGGGGCTACATCAAGAGCAGGGAGTCTGTCGCATACGAGATCTTGCGGGAGATCCGCCGCATGCTGCCGCGCATCGAGGCCGGCGAGATCGAGGTGCTCGCCCACCCTGATGTTGCCCACCTCCTCTATGACGAGGAGCGCGACTCCATCGAGAAGTTCGAACAAGCCACCGCGAAGCGTATCGAGATCAAAGCCCATCCGAGCTTTCACATCGAACAGTTCGAGGTCATGCCAGTGGAGAAGATCGGATGAGCAACCAACGCGCCCACGACCGAGTCATGGTCAATCACGAGTTTGGAAGTATCGACGCCTTCCTGACCGAATACGTCTCGAACATCTCCCGTGGTGGGGTCTTCATCCGATCCAAGTCGCCCCTTGCGGTCGGTACCCGAGTCCAGCTTCGCTTCACGGTCATCGTCGAGGACGTGGAGACCATCGAAGGGGAAGGAGAGGTCGTCCGACTCGAGCGGGGTCCCAATCCCGGCATGGGGGTCGCCTTCACCCGTCTGACCGAACGCAGCCAAACGTTGATCGACGCGCTGCTCGAGCACACCCCTGACGGTGAGTTGGTCTTGGTGCTTCCTGAGTCCGACCGCAAGTCGGACGACGAGGAGTGAGCTCCTCGTTGGTCAGAGGAGCAGCCGGTACTCGACCATCACCTCCGTTCGAGGTCCGAGACCTGAGCGGACTTTGCGGAGCACCACCCCGGTGCCGGGCACGAAGAGCCGCTCTTCGTGTCCTTCTCCGATGCTGCCGCCGATGACAATCGCGTCGCTGAAGTCGCCCGCCGGAACGGAGGCATCGGACTGCAGCTCGGGCTTGACTTCGTAGCGGTCGTGCTCCCCGCTGCGCCCTGCGACGCCCCAGCTGGCCCCAGGGACGAGTGGGAAGACAAAGACCGGCGTCTGCTGCGACATGTAGCCCAAGAGATAGGCGATGTCATCGATGTTTTGGATGCAGTCGCGGGTACACGGAAAGATGCGCCGGGTCGTGACGAGCTGGCGGAAGGTCTCTGTGGTGATCTCACCGTCCTGGACTTCCTTGGCGAACGTCGCGATGAGGAAGCCATCACGGCGAGCGATGTCCGTCACTTTGATGGTTATGGTGGGGTTCTCGACGCGGGCCGGGACGTCGACTGGAGTGGGGTTAGCGTCGGGAACTGCCGCTCCACTGAGCGTCGCTGCGGTGGGGGTCTTGTCGGGCGCGGGTGCGGGCGCCTCCTCGGCGTCCTCCTTGGCGGGATCGATGGGCCTGCGCCCGCCGACGTATTCGACGCGGTACTTCCAAAAATTCCCGACCTCGAGTGGGAAGGGGTAATGCTGACTGGTGAGCAGCTCCGGTTTGAGGTGCATTCCGGACTCGAGGTAGGTGCGCAGCGTCGGATCGACCTCGAGTGCTTGCGCCACCTTCCAGCCATTCTTGGTCTTGACGATCTTGGGGACGCGCAGCGTGAAGATCTTCTTGCTGTCGCGCAGCTCGAGCCTCAGCTCGTTGCCCCAGTGCTGGACGACGTCGTCCTTGCCGGGCTTCCCCACCTTGCCGGCGATGTCGCGCCCTTTGCCGACCTTGAACTCGACGACGCGGAGCCTCGACGTGAGCCCGCCTACGGGCTCCTCGCTGGGCTCGCTGGGTAGAAAGAGCGACCACACCGACTCCGACGTCGCGAGCAGCTCGCTGGCCATCTCTTGTGAGCGATCGGCGCTGGTGCGCACCAGGGCGACCAACTCCGGTCCGGTGACAAAGCTCTCCTCGAAGAGCTCCCGGTCGTGCTCGACGAGCCCTTGAAAGACGGCCAGACCAAGGTCTTCCGGGACCGTGAAGCGAGGCATCAGCGCGACGACGTCGTTCGAGACATCCTCTTCGGGGTTGGCCTCGGTGTACACCAAGGGTCTGAGCGGCTGGGGCTGGTCACTCAGCTCTCGCTCACAACCCACCGTACAGCTCCCGAGGAGCGCGGCGAGAAGCAAGGAGCTGGTGAACGATTGAGGCATCGGCATACGAGGGTCGAGTTGGAGCGGTCGAGAGGGTGAAAGGGCGGTCTTGTGGCTTGATCGGAGGGTGTGCGGTGCGCCTCGCTGCGTGTGTATCGACAAAGCGGCGACTCAAGTCCGCAGAGTGCCGGATCTAATCGACAGAGTGCCGGATCTAATCGACAGAGTGCCGGATCTAATCGACAGAGTGCCGGATCTAATCGACAGAGTGCC